>NZ_JBHMEC010000005.1:0-797 GCF_042430665.1 Roseovarius ramblicola
TCGTCGAAGATCAGCAGACTGCAAATCGTAGCTTATGTCAGTGTCCGAATTTCGGGGGGTAGCTCATGCGCAGGACCGGCGTGCGCATCTCGATGGACGGAAAAGGGGCGCGTCCTCGACAATATCTTCATCGAGCGGCTGTGGCGGACGGTGAAATACGAATGCGTCTACCTGCACGCCTGAGAGACCGGCTCGGAAGCGAAGGCGGGCATCCGCAAATGGATGACTTTCTACCTCCCCAACGCCCACACTCCACCCTTGGCGGCAGACCGCCTGCCGTGGTCTGTTGGCTGAGAAAAGACGACACCCAACCCGATCAGCAGGTGCAAAGAGTAGCTTGACTTACGCCAGGTCCCGTCCAGTCATGGGGGTGGCTCAAAGCCACTGGAAGGGACGGAAAACGCGTATCCGATACCGTGAACCGTTCGAATGTAGTGGGATCGGCCGTCAGGAGCCGGAACCTTACGTCTCAATCGGCTCACAAGGCTATCTACAGAGCGATCATAGACCTCCCAGTCACGACCCTTGACGGCATTCATCAACTGGTCGCGGTCAAGAACCTGACCATGGCGGGACAGAAATGCCGCGAGCAGATTGAACTCAGCGGTGGTCAGGTCGATCTCATTGCCGCCCGGCGCGAACAGAAGCCGTGCCCCCAGGTCAAGTCTGTATCCATCAAAATTAATGGCGTTTTCTGTGTCCGCCACGCTACTGTGGGCAGAGGCGGCACTGAGCTACTCCCCGTCTCTTGGACAGGATCTGGCGTAAATCAAGCTACTCTTTGCACCTGCTGATCG
>NZ_JBHMEC010000006.1:0-24641 GCF_042430665.1 Roseovarius ramblicola
AGCCGTGGGACGAGTCCGTCCGGGGAAAGCGGAACCACGGCCATCACCCGTTTTGTGCAACAGAGCCGCGCTTGCCCAGACAATATCTGTCGTCAGCCCTCGTCCAGAACCCGCCGGGCCACGCGGAAACACTCCAGCGCCTGCGGCACTCCACAGTAAATTCCGATCACGTGGATGATCGCTCGGATTTCATCCTGAGTGACGCCGTTGTTAAGCGCTCCGCGGCAATGGGTTTCCCATTCGTGCATTTTGCCAAGCGCGCCGATCATCGACAGGTTCATCATGGAGCGTGTCTTGGGGTCGATCACATCATCGCCCCAGCCAAAGCCCCAGCACCACGCCGTCATCGCCTCTTGGAAAGGGCGGGTGAAGTCATCAGCGGCGGCGAGGTTCTTTTCGACGTATTCCGCGCCAAGCGTGGCCTTGCGTTGCTCCAGCCCTTTCAGGAACAGATCTTCGTCGAATGCGCTCATGGTATTATCCTTTCAGCCGGATCGCGATGTTCTTGGTTTGCACGTAGTTCCAAAGCGCCTCAGGACCCTTTTCGCGGCCATAGCCCGATTTTCCGTAGCCACCAAACGACGTTTCCACGCCGCCAGCATACCATTCGATGACGAAGACCTGACCGGCGCGGAGGTGCCGCGCCGCGCGGGTGGCGCGATCAAGGTCAGATGTGAAGACGCCCGCCACCAGTCCGTAATCGGTGCTATTGGCGATCTCGATGGCTTGCGCATCGTCTTCGAAGGACAGGACTGACAGGACAGGACAGGACAGGACCGAAGACCTCTTGTGTCGCGATGTCCATGTCCGGTGTTACGCCCGCCAGAACCGTGGGTTCGAGGAACGCGCCGAGGCGCTTGGGCTTTCGTCCACCCGAAGCGACTTTTGCGCCCTGCTCTTCGGCGCGGGTGACCGTGCCAAGCGCGCGGTCGCGCTGGCCGTCACTGACCATCGCTCCCATGTTCGCGTCAAAGGTGCTACGCTTGATGCCGGGCTCGACCGACAGGGATTTGGCAACCTTCGCGGCCCGCTCGATCACTTCGTCATGGCGGCTTTCGTGGACGATCACACGGGACATCACGGAACAGACTTGCCCCGTGTTGAAGTAGATGCCCCAGCGGATATCGCTCTCGAATGCGTCGAGATCGGCGTCCTCATGCACGATGGCCGCCGACTTGCCGCCCAGTTCCAGCACGCAGGGCACCACGTTTTGTGCTGCTGCCATCGCAATCGCGATACCGGTTGGCACGGAACCAGTAAACACGATTTGTTTAACGTCGTGGTGCCCGGCCAGCGCCGCGCCCGCATCACGCCCCAGCCCGCAGAGCACATTCACCGCGCCGAGTGGGAACCCCGCCGCCTCGGCCGCGTTGGCCAAGTAGGCATTGTTGAGCGGCGTCATCTCGGGCGATTTGATCACGCAGGCGTTGCCAGTGGCCAGGGCGGCAGACAGGGACCGGGCCGTCATTTCAACAGGATAGTTCCACGGGATGATCTGTGCAGAAACACCGAACGGTTCGTATTCCGTCCAGTCCATGTAGCCCGCACCAAGGGGGATCGAGCGGCCTTCGACTGTACTTGTCTGATTGCCGTAATACTCGAAATAGAGCGCTGCGCCCTCGACCTCGATATGGGCCTTCCAAAGCGGTTTGCCCTGTTCCAGCGTCAGGATACGGGCGATTTTATCCTTATGCTCCAGCAGATACCGCCCCGTCGCCTGCACCATGCGGCCGCGTTCGATCGGGCGCATGGCCGTCAGTGCGCCGGACAAATGCACCCGGCGCGCGGCCTGCACGGCGCGGTCTACATCGGCGGCATCGGCAAGAGCGTGCTCTGCGATCCGCTCGCCGGTCGCGGGGTCGGTCACGTCGATCCGGCCCGCGCTACCATCAACCCATGTACCGTCGATGTAATTCTGCCAATAGGGTTTCACGTCAGCCATCCACGGCCTCCCGCATCCAGCGTTGCAGGTGCATGACGGAGTGTTCCGAATTGACCCCGCAGGCGGGATCGACGACCAGTGGCCCGGGCACGTAACCGCGCGATTTCAACCCGCGCTGTACGCTTTCGACCAGATGGATGTCTTCCTCGACCGTCGTGGCGCGATCCTGTTGGGCCATGCGGCGGACGGTTTCATCGTCATAGCCCCCGACCGAATACCATCCGCGCCAGACCACCACGTGGTCAGCATCAATCGCACGCCAATGATATGTGTTCAGCAGATTGCCGGGATAGACCTGGAAGCTGAACATCGGCCAGAGGAACCAGCTTGAATACTTGTCGTTGTTGCCGAACCCACTGTCGATGTCATAGGTCATCTGGCTGAGGTCATTGCACTCGGTCGTGTGTCGCAGGCAATGGCCCTGCGGCTGGACATCGTAGGTTTCCGGCCGGATCACGCCGGTGGCAAAGGTCGGGTGGTTCAGGGTGCAATGGTAGCACTCCGAGTAATTCTCGACCGAGACCTTCCAGTTGCAATTCTCGGGGATCGCCACCCATTCCAGCGGCTTCAGATCGGCCCAGTTGGGCACGAAGTCTTCCAACTCAGTGCGCGCGTTCGGGAACCAGTCGTCCATAGGCGCTGCATCCGGGTCGAGGTTGACGAAGACGAAGCCAAGGAAAATCTCGGTGCGCACTTCGGTCAGGCAGATTTTCGAGGCATCGAAGCCGGGCACCGATTTGGCGTTCGGTGCGGCGCGCAGTTTGCCGGTCAGCTCATAGGTCCACGCGTGATAGGGGCAGACGACCACGCGCGTGCTGCCTTCACCGCTGACGAGTTGATGCGCGCGGTGTTGGCAGACGTTGTAGAAGGTGCGGATTTCGCCATCCCGCCCCCTGATCGAGAACAGGCTTTCATCGCCCAGATCAAACGCGACGTAGTCGCCGGGGTTCTCCAACTGGCTGGCGTGGCAGGCGAATTGCCAGGTGCGCGCGAGCAGACCGGATTTTTCGACCTCGAAGACCGCTGGGTCGTTGTAGTAGCGCGCGTCCAGCGAGCGGATCGGGGGTGTTTCGTCCTTCATTCCGGCTCCTCCACATAGATGCCAAGCTGATGGCGGCGGTCATGGAATTTTTCGACCCGCTCCACGATCTCGTCGCTGGCAACCGCGATCACAAAGCTCAGCAGCGTTTCCAGAAGCGCGATGGTCGACACGGACGAAGGAAAGAATTGCGGCGTGTCCACGGCGACAACAAAGCCATGATCCGCCGCGCGGATGATCGGACTGGCCGGGCTGTCGCTCAGGCCGATGATGGTCATGCCCTGCTCTCGGGCCACCTCGACGGCGGCGACAACCTCGGTTCGATAGGGGCGCATGGACATGGCGATCAGCACATCGCGTTTGTCTGCCCAGGCCAGATCATCCGTGGGCGTCGATCCGGGGCGGGGAATGGCGTGAAATTGCACCATGCCGGTGGAGGCGAGGTAGGTGAAGTTGCGCGCATTCGCGTTGTTCACTCCGACGCCCAAGGTGAAGACCTGCCGGCTGTTCCAGATCGCCTCTGCGGCGCGTTTCAGCGCCTCGGCGTCGATGCCGGCGAAGGTCTCTTCAAGGTTGCGGATCGCCCCTTCGACCATATCGGCATAAAGCCCGCCCAGATCGCCCGATTTGCGGATGTCCTGTAACCAGCGCGCTCGGTCGGGAAAGCTGACAGCGCCCTTGCGGATCGCCTCGCGGAAGGGCGCGCGGAAATCCTCGTAGCCCTCGAACCCCACCTGGCGCGCCATGCGCACGAAGGTGTTGGGTTTGACGTTCGCCGCCTCGGCAATCTCGCGCACCGTCGAAACCCCGACGTCATTGGGGTTTTCCAGCACGTAGCGCGCCGCCTTTTGGGCTTCGGGTGTCAGTGCGTCCCACTCTTCGGTGAGACGCTCCAGAACGTGATGTGATACATTTGTGCCATTCATGATTGACATTGGTACACACGTCCACTTAGCCTGTCCACAGGTTTTGCGACTCCCGAAAAAAGGAAGCGACAATGTCGGACAAGCAGTTTCCCAGCCACGCCCGTGTGGTCATCGTTGGCGGTGGTGTGATGGGGATCGGACTTGCCTATCACCTCGCACATGAAGGCTGGGGGGCGGAGGTCGTGCTGCTGGAAAAGGCAGAACTCACCTCGGGCAGCACCTGGCACGCGGCCGGCCAGATCACGCATTCCACCAGCAGCTTTGGTTTGGGCAAATGTGTGGATTACAACATCGGCCTCTATTCGGGCGGGCTTGAGGCAGAGACCGGGCAGGCCGTCACATGGCATGGCTGCGGATCGTTCCGGCTGGCCTATACGCAAGACGAGATGGACTGGCTGCGCCACACGCTGTCGGTGGGGCGGTCGCTGGGATTCAACATCGAATTGGTCGGGCCGGACCGGGTGGGGGAGTTGCACCCGTTCTATAACCTCGATGGCGTTTTGGGGGCATTGTATACGCCGGATGATGGGCACGTGGACCCGACCAATGTGACAATGGCGATGGCGGCAGGGGCACGGGCCAGGGGCGCGCGGATCATCCGCCGCTGCCGTGCCACGAACATCACACTACAGCCGTCAGGCGAATGGCTGGTGGAAACCGACCAGGGGGCCATCCTGTGCGAACATGTGGTCAACGCGGGCGGCACCTATGCGCGGCAGATGGGTGAATGGTCGGGGCTGCAACTGCCCATGACCTCGATGACGCACCATTATTTCGTCACCGACGAAGTGCCGGAGTTCCGGGATCTTGACCGTGAATTGCCGGTCATTCGCGATGATCGGAAGGTGTCGGGCTACATTCGCATGGAGCAGAAGAAGGGCCTGATCGGCATCTACGAAAAGGCCAATCCCAACACCGTGTGGGAGCATCACTGCCCTTGGGAGGCGGAGAATGAGCTGTTTGCAGCGGACTATGACCGCATCATGCCGTGGCTGGAGGAATCGCTCAACCGGATGCCGATCTTCGCCGATCTGGGCATCAGCCGCGACGTCCATGGCGCGATTTCGCATCCCCCTGACGGCAATCCCCTTATTGGCCCCGCGCCGGGCGTGCGGAACTACTGGTGCTGTTGTGGCACGCAAATTGGCATCGGTTGGGGACCGGGGCTGACGCGCGAGTTGGCGCGCTGGATGGTGCATGGCGCGGCGGACATCTCGATGCGCGATTATGATCCGCGCCGGTTTGGCAGCTACGCCAACAAGGACTGGCAGGTGATCAAGGCCAAGGAAGACTACTGCCTGCGCCACGAAATCCCGTTCCCGCATTTCAACCGGCTGGCCGGGCGTCCGATCAAGCCGTCGCCGCTCTATGACACGCTGAAATCCAAGGGCGCGGTGTTCGAAGAAGTCTACGGGTTTGAGCGCCCGCGTTGGTTTGCGAAGAATGGCGTGGCGCAGGAAGATCACTATTCGTTCCGCCGCACGGTGGTGGACGACATGGTGGCACAAGAGGTCAAAGCCGTGCGCGAGCGTGTCGGCATCATGGATGTCACGGCCTTTACCAAGGTGCTGGTCGAAGGATCCGATGCTTATGCGCTGCTGGATCGGCTGACAGCGAACCGGATGCCGCAGAAAGTTGGCAGCATCACCCTGACGCATATGCTCAACCGGCGTGGACGCATCGAATTGGAAACCACCATCGTCCGCATGGCCGGTGACAAGTTCTACCTCGTCTGCGCGGCCTTTTTCGAACAGCGCCTGCTGGATCATCTGGACACGCATCGCAACGCAGAGAACGTGACCATCACAGCCCTGTCGGATAGCTGGGGTGCGCTGTCTCTCAACGGGCCAAGGTCCCGCGATGTGCTTGCCGCCTGCACCGATGCGCGGTTGGACAATGCATCCTTCCGCTGGCTATCGGCGCAGGAAATCACTGTTGCCGGCTACAGCGTCTGGGCTTTCCGCATGTCCTATGCGGGCGAGTTGGGCTGGGAACTGCACATGCCGTTTGATGCCATGGCGGATGTCTACGCAGCACTTTGGCAGGCGGGCGAGGCGCATGGCATCGCGGACTACGGCAGCTTCGCCATGAACGTGATGCGCATGGAGAAGGGTTTCAAAGGCGCGGGCGAATTGACCAACGAAGTCAGTTTGGCCGAGGCCGACGTGCTGCGCTTTGCCCGGACGGACAAGGACTATCTGGGCCGCGACATGACCCTGAACACCGATCTGCCATGGGTCTGCGCCTATCTGGAGATCGAACCGGACGGCCATATCGACGGCCATGGCGGCGAGGCGGTGACGCTGGATGGCGAGGTTGTTGGTTCGACGGCGTCGGTCGCCTATGGTCACACGGTCGGCAAGATCCTGGCCTTTGCCTATATCAAACCGCATGCCGCCGCGCCCGGCACCGCGCTCGAGGTGATCATCCACGGCAAACCCCGCACCGCCCGCGTGCTGGGTGAACCGGCCTACGATCCGCAAAGCCTTTTGCCCCGCGCGGATGCCGTTCAGGAGCCCGCCGAATGAACCGCATCGCCGCTCCTTCTCTGTCCCCGGTTGGGACCCGACAGCGCATCACGCGGCTGCGGCTGTGGCACCTGCCGCTGACCAGCCACACGGCCTATTACATGGCGGATGGCAAGGCGTGTGACACCGTGGAAACGGTTGTCATCGCGCTCGAGACCGATGCCGGGCTGACAGGGTGGGGAGAGGGCTGTCCGATCCCGCATTACTTGCACGCCTATGCGCGCGGCGTGGCACCGGCCTTGCAGGAACTCGCGCCCGTCATCCTTGGGGGCGATCCTGTTGGGGCCGAGGCACTGATGGCCGATTGCGAGGCTTTTTTGCCCGGACATGTCTACGCGAAATCCGCTTTGGACATCGCGCTGTGGGACATTACCGGGCAAGCTGCCGGGCTCCCAGTCCATGCCCTAGTGGGGGGGCGGCGGCAGGACACCTTGCCGCTTTACCACTCCATCACCTGCGTCGAACCGGACGAGATGGCCCGCATCACCCGCGAAGCACAGGCGCAAGGGATCACCCAGTTTCAGGCCAAGCTGGGCGCGTCCGGCGACTGGCAAACCGATGTCGAGCGGCTGGCAAAGGTGCGCGAGGCTGTCGGCCCCGGCCCGCTGGTCTATGGCGACTGGAACTGCGGCGCGACGACGCTGGACGCGATCCGCGTCGGGCGCGGCGCGGCGCATCTGGATGTGATGCTGGAACAGCCCTGCGCCACGCTGGAGGATTGTGCGCGGGTGCAAGCGGCCACCGGCCTGCCGATGAAGCTGGACGAGTTGGCGCATGACACGGCCTCGTTGCTTGCCGCGCACCGCCTCGGCATCATGGACGCGGTTGCACTCAAGCTGTCGAAATTCGGTGGGCTTTCTGTCACGCGCCGGGCGCGTGATTTGTGCCTGCATCTGGGGGCCAAGATGTGCGTCGAGTGCACATGGGGTAGCGACATCGTGACCGCCGCCGCGCTGCATCTGGGGGCGGCAACTCCACCATCCCGCGTTCTGAACGTCTGTGATCTATCGGGCTATGTCAGCCCGCGCATCGCGCCTGACGCACCAACCCGAACCGCTGGCCGTATCGCGCCCCCCGATGGCCCAGGCCTCGGCATCACCGTCGATCAAGACCGCCTTGGCACTCCCGACCTGATACTGGATTGAGGACATGAACCGCATTCACTCCCAAGCCGATTGGATCGCCCGCGCCCGCGAGGTGCTTCCCGCCGCTGGTTTTGGCAATTTCGATGCCTCCATCGTCATCGCGCGGGGTGAAGGCAGCCACGTCTGGGACGAGGACGGCCGCGAATACGTGGACTACCTGATTGGGTCCGGCCCGATGCTTCTGGGTCATGGCCATCCAGAAGTGATGGAAGCTGTGTTGGAGCAACTGCCCAAAGGCATGACCTTTTTTGCTAACAACGCGAAGGGCGTCGAACTGGCGGAGGCCATCGTCGGTGCGGTCCCCTGCTGTGAGCAGGTCCGGTTTGTCACATCGGGTGGTGAGGCCGACATGTACGCCATCCGCCTTGCCCGCGCCTATACCGGCAAGCCGAAGATCCTGAAGTTCGAGGGCGGCTATCACGGCATGTCCGCCGAGGCGCAAATGTCGCTCGCGCCTTCGAAACACGTCAATTTCCCCACGGCTGTGCCCGACAGTGCCGGCATCCCAAAAGGTGTTGCCGACGAGATGCTGATCGCGCCCTTCAACGACCTGGACGCGGTTGCCTCCCTCCTCAGCGAACACAGCGACATTGCGGCGATCATCGCCGAACCCTTGCAGCGCATCATCCCGGCACAGCCCGGCTTCCTGCAAGGGCTGCGCGATTTGTGTGATAAACACGGCGTGCTTCTGATTTTTGATGAAATCGTCACCGGTTTCCGCCTCGCCTATGGCGGCGCGCAGGAACGCTACGGTGTGGTGCCCGACATCTGCACCTTGGGAAAGATCATCGGCGGAGGCTTTCCGCTGGCGGCCTTAGGGGCCAGCGCCGAGATCATGGCCCATTTCGACAAGGCGGTTGTTGGGGCAGAGAAGTGGCTGATGCAGCTTGGCACCCTCTCGGGCAATCCGGTGGCCTCGGCCGCGGGGCTCAAGACGATGGAGGTCTTGCGCCGCCCGGGCCAGTACGAGCGGCTGCGGGACCTGGGCCAGACTTTGATGGATTTACAATCCGCTGCCCTGAGCGCGCAGGGGGTCGCCCATCGCATCTGCGGCGACCCGACCCTGTTCGACATCTACTTCACCGATGCCGATCCAGTCGACTACCGAACCGCCAAGCATCGCGATTCAAAGATCAACGAGGTCTGGAACACCACCTTGCGCGCCAATGGCGTCTTCAAATCGCCCGGGAAACTTTATCCATCGCTCGCATTGAGAACCGACGACTTGGAGGTGACCAGGTCAGCGTTTAAGCAAGCAGCAAATGCTGTGTCGGAATTTTGAACGAGAACGATGTGATCTAGGCTCGCGCGAATTGCTCGGACTTTAATGAACGACCGCGGTGCATATCAGACCAGACCTCCGCATGTGCCGATCAAACGACGGCTTCGTCCCGCCCTGCTGACCTTTGACGGTCGTGATCCTGCCCAAACCTTGACCACGGGTTGGCCAAGAGTGGCCTTGCTCCGATTCAGAACATCGCTTGGAGCGCGTAAAACCGCGTTGTTCACGACCGGGCGGCGCTTAATGCTCATGCTTTACGGCGGCGTTCCCGCCGTGCCTGCGGGCCGCACACATTATGCCTGCGCATGATAGGCCTTCTGCGGCCCACACTCTCCGGCTACCTTTCAATATCTGCGCCGCCTTCGGCCGTGCGCCGCGCCACGAAATCGTCCATCTCTTCCAATCGGGCGGGGTCGAGCGTCGGCGGCTCGTGCGCCGCTACGGTCTGGAAGAAGATCCGATGCGCGCGGTCTGCGGCGGTCAGGGCGCCTCGTTCGCTCCAGCTTTCATAGTTGGACCAGTCCGACAGAATGGGCGAATAGAAAGCCGTCTCGAAACGGTCGAGCGTGTGTTGCGTTCCGAAGAAATGCCCACCATGCCCGACATCGGCGATCGCCTCCAGCCCAAGGGTGTCGTTGCTCACCTCGACCGGCTTAAAAAGTTCCGCGAACATTTGCAATTGCTCGATGTCGATAATGAATTTCTCCGCCGAGGCCGTCAGCCCGCCCTCGAGCCAGCCCGCGCCGTGCAGCAGCAGATTGGTTCCGCCCATCAACGCCCCCCAGAGCGACATTTGATGTTCATAGGCGGCCTGCGCATCCGGTGCGTTCGAGGCGGTGACACCCGACGACCTGAGAGGCAGCCCATAGCGCCGCGCCAACTGTCCCGAGGCAAACGCGGCCTTGGTGTATTCCGGCGTCCCGAAGGCCGGAGCGCCGGTTTTCATATCCACGTTCGAGGTGAAACTGCCATAGCAAACGGGCGCGCCGGGCCGCACGATCTGGCTCAGGCAAAGCCCGGCCAATGCTTCTGCGTTCTGCAACGTCAATGCGCCAGCCAGGGTGACCGGTGCCATCGCCCCGGCCAGGGTAAAGGGCGTCAGCACCATCAGTTGACCGGCGGAGGCGGCGTCCATGATGCCGCGGCACATCAGATTGTCGAGTTGCAGCGGCGAGTTCGAGTTCGCCACCGAGTAGCTCACGGGCGTATCGGCGAATGCGTCGCGGCTCAGCCCGTGCGCGATCCGTATCATCTCGTAGGCGTCGGCCACCGCCTGCGTGCCGCGAAAGAAGACGAAGGGCACCTTGTCGGTCAGCGTCAGAACAGACCGGGTCATCGCGAAATGCCGCAGATGCGGAGGCACATCCTGGGCCTCGACGAAAGGACCGATCATGTGGATCACGTCAAAGGCCTGCGCCACCCGGCACAGATCGTCCAGGGCCGCCAGCGTGCCCGGCCTGCGCCCGTGCTTCATGTCCGAGAAGTTCGGCGTCCCGCCCGTGGTGCATACCCCCACCTTGTTGCCGCCAATCGTTACGTCCCGCCCGGCCCCGCGGCCACGCAACGTCACCTCCGGCGGTGCATGGGCGACAAGGGTTTCCACGAGATCCGGATCAAAGCGGATCACCTGGTCGCCTGCATCGGTCATCCCGGCGGCGACGAAGGCGCGCCGCGCCTCCGCGCTCAGCACGCGCACCCCGATATCCGACAAAACGGTCATGGAGGCCCGATGGATCGCCTCGATCTCGTCGGCGCTGAACTGTTCGATTGGCGGATACGGATTGCGCCATTGCCGCCAGGCCGCGTCAAACGCGGCCTCGGGTTGGCGCTTGCGCTTGGCCATGCGGCCGCGTCGTCGTCCGGTCGTCTGCTGCGTCGCGGTCATTCGTCATGGCCCTCCGGTTTGCCTTGCCGATAGGCAGCGGCGATGGCAGGGTCGATATCCCGACCCGTGAAGCTGCGGAAATAGGCTTCCAGGTAGCTCATGCGCTCCGGGATCGCCTCGTCCTCCTCGAGGTGCAGCGCGTAATAGCTGATCTGGGTGAAATAGATCACGCGGGCCCGAATGAAGGCTTCCTTGGGGTCGAATTCGTGGCGTTTGTAGAACGCCGAGATCGCCCGGACACGCGCGGCGTCTTCGGCCTTGACCACACCGCGAAGCTGTTCGGAATGCCGGGCCCAGTCCCGGACCGCTTGATCGAGCCTCGGATCGAACCGGCGGTGATCCACCCAGACCGAAAACAGGGCCAGGATCCCGTCGTCCAGCGTCGTGGTTCCTTCCAGCGCCTCGACCATCACACCGGTATTTCGGGCGCGCCATTCGGTCAGAAGCGCGTCGAGCAGCGCCTCGCGGCTTTCGAAATGCCAGTAGAAGCTGCCGCGCGTTACATCCAGACGCCGCGCAAGGGCGGTGATCTGAACGGCTTCGATGCCGCTTTCCACAAGAACAGCCAGCGCGCATTCGATCCAGTCGTCACCGGTCAGCCGGGCCGGCCGGTCCGGTGTCACCTTGCTTGAGATCAAGGCCATTCGCAACACTCCATACAGGGTTGCATGCATGCATACAGGGCTGTATTGACTTGGGTCAATACCGGTATCGCGCAGACAGCTACAGGGAGTTGCGCAATGTCCGAAAAATCGCCTGCCCGTGTCGTTTCACCGAACGCGGCCAAGTTCACGCCCCGCTTCCAATACGGCCACATGGCCGAGGGTGCACCGGTCAGCGGACCAGAGGACGGAGCCAAGCTGGGCAGTGGCTACGTTCGGTTGAGAAAGGCCGAGATACCGTGGACGATCAAATACGACGAGGTGATTTTGGTCCTCGAGGGCGAACTGATCGTGCGTACGGCGGACGGCACCCTGAAGGCCGGACCGCAGGACTGTCTCTGGCTGCCGAACGGCACCGAGTTGACCTATGTCGCCGAGAACGCACTGGTCTTTTTCGCGATCGAACCGGCAGACTGGGCGCAGGAGGGCTGAGGAATGAAGATCAACAGGCTGCCAGCGGATGACAAGACCAACGGCTGGAGCGCGATCCTGCCCGATCGCGAACCACATCCCGAGTTACAGCGCGACGCGAACGTCGACTGGATCGTACTGGGCGCGGGCTATGCCGGACTGGCCGCCGCGCGGCGTCTG
Organism: Roseovarius ramblicola; assembly: GCF_042430665.1. Lineage (NCBI taxonomy): Bacteria > Pseudomonadati > Pseudomonadota > Alphaproteobacteria > Rhodobacterales > Roseobacteraceae > Roseovarius > Roseovarius ramblicola. Next base: position 12,001 of record NZ_JBHMEC010000006.1, read on the forward strand.
GCTGAGAACCGCCCGGACGAGAGGATCGTCCTGATCGATGCCGGGCAGGCGGGCGAAAACGCGTCCGGGCGCAACTCGGGCTTCGGGATCGACCTGCCGCACAACGTCGGTTCCTCGCTGGACGAGCTTGAGGGCTCGCACCGCTTCATGCGGCTTGCCAGAATGGCACTGGACCATCTGGAAAGCGTGGTGGAAACCCACGGGATCGACTGCGACTGGAAACGCGCGGGCAAATACCACGCCGCCGTGTCACCGCGCGGAACCGAACAGGTGCTGGTCCCCTTTCGCAAGGAATTGGAAGCGCTTGGCGAGACGTTCGAGTGGGTCGAGGGCGACGCGCTGAAGCACAAGCTGGGCTCGCCGCATTTCACCGCCGCTGTCTACACGCCGAACTGCGTCCTGATGAACCCGGCGGCGCTGACTCGCGGGCTGGCAGATTCCTTGCCCGAAAACGTGCAGGTGTACGAGAATTCACCAGTGGTTGAGGCCGAGTACAGAAACGGCGTCTGCCTGACGACGGCCAAGGGGTCGGTGCGTGCGCCGAAGATGATCCTGGCAGCGAACGGGTTCTCCGAGCAATTCGGCTTTCACCAGCGCAAGTTCCTGCACCTGATTGCCCATGCCAGCCTGAGCCGCCCCCTGACCGAAGAAGAACAGCGCGTCTACGGCGCCCCGCGCCCGTGGGGGCTCACACCCGCCAATGCGTTTGCCGGTATCACGATGCGCTACACGGATGATCACCGTATCCTGATACGGCAGGGCCTGAACTATCGCCCGAGCCAAAGGATCACTGCCGGCGAACATGAAGCGGTGAAGCGCCGGCACAAGCAGCTCTTCGATCAGCGTTTCCCTGGACTGGAGGCGGTCGGGATGGAGCATACATGGAGCGGCTTTGTCTGCCTGTCGCGCAACGCCGCGCCAGCGTTTGGCCAAGTCGCGCCGAATATCTGGTCGGCGGTCTGCCAGAATGCCGTCGGCGTCACCAAGGGCACCTTTGGCGGCATCCTCGCGGCCGACGCGGCAACTGGCCGGGACAACCCGATGATCGCCGACATGGAAAGCCTCGGTTCGCCGAGCTTCCTGCCACCGCGCCCCTTTCTCGACATGGGCGTTCGCACGCGATTCAAATGGGAATTGTGGGCTAACAGGCACGAGGCTTGATGCGAAGAAAAATGCAGCGACGCGAGCAGATCGCGAAGCTTCGAAAATTTCTGACCACGGACATTTTATCTTGATCGGACGTTCGTAACTGCCGCAGCGAAAGTGGGCGCTCCGCCCTTTCCCGCCTGGCGCACGATATCGAAGATAGACTTTCGAGCCACGAACCCCGAACCTTTCAATACCCTATCCTCTCGATTTACTTCTCGATGATCTCCAGCACCCGATTGACTTGCTTCAGGTCTTCCCCCATGCGACCCCTCACTTCAGCGTTATCGCCGCGAGCTTGGTAAGCCGGGGTTTCGGTAAAGCTTTCGCCGCGATCTGCATTCCTTGTTATCCCGCAACCATTTCCTGATTGCCGGTGAGTTTTCCCTGATCGCGGGACTCAAATTCCCTTTTTTCGTAGGAACAGGGGAATTGCCACGCAACCCACTGATAACGCGATAAACATCCGAACCGTAACAAGCCGATTCGCCCAAAAACATACCCTTAAACGCCAGATTTCCCTGTAAATTTCCTGTAAATTGGGCTTCCTGACCAGAGACCGGATAGCCTGGGACTGACCGCACAGCCAAGTCTTCCAAGTTGAAATTTTTCAATCACTCAGGTGGAGATTGAATTTCGTCTCCGGAGCACCTCCCGGACCATCGGCCCAATCCATTTCGGCTCTTGTTGAGCCGACGAGTCGATCAGACCGGTTCAGCGACAGCAACTGGCCGCTCGAACGCTCCACCCGGGACAGCACAACCTGATCCTTCCTCATCTCTGCGGCTTGCAGACTCGGCGCAGGAGACCTCCGCTCGTGATGATCGGCCGCCGGTCAGGCGCCGGTGTCACGCAATTCCCGGTCCAGCGCCTCGGAAGACGAGGCCCGCGCGCGTGTCAGCCCGCTCAGCAGAGCATAGGCGGCAGGCGTCAGGAACAACGTGAATATCGCGGCCATGCCAAGACCGCCCACGATCACCCAACCGATCGCCGCCCGCGCCTCGGCCCCCGGCCCGGTCCCGAGAATCAGCGGCAGGCCGGCCATCACCGTGCAAATGAGCGTCATCGCGATAGGGCGAAGCCGCGCGAGCGCCGCCTCATGGGCCGCATCCATCACCTCGCGCCCCGCGTCGCGCAGCTGATTGGCGAACTCGACCAGCAGGATGCCGTTCTTGGCCATCACCCCGATCAGCATAAGCACGCCGATCTGGCTGTAGATATTGATCGTCGTGCCGGTCAGCAGCAGCGCATAGATCGCGGCACAGACGCCGAACGGCACCGTCGTCATCACCACCAGCGCGCTCGTCAGGCTCTCGAACTGCGCCAGTAGCACGAGGAACACCACCAGAAGCGCGATCACATAGGTCGCGGTCAGCGCCGAGGAGGTTTCGTCCAGGGATGCGGCCTCGCCAAGAAAGATGAGGCCGATGCCAGCAGGCAGCCGCTCCTGCCCCATCGCGCGCACCTCGTCGATCACCTCGCGCAGCGTCACCTCCGGCGACACCGAGGCGTCGATCTCGATGGCGCGACGCTGCTCATGCCGGTCAAGCTCCGCCGCGACGCCGCGCTCGTTGAGAGTGACAATCTGGCTCAACGGCACCAGATCGCCCGCATCCGAGCGGATGTTGAGGTTCATCAGATCGACCGAATCGCGCACCGCCCCCTGCGACGATTGCAAAAAGATCGGCACCGCCTCGTCGTCGATGGTCAGTTCCGCCACCTCGTCCTCGTCGATCAGCGCCCGTAGCGTGCCCGACAGCGTCGCCATCGGCACCCGCAGATCCGAGGCGCGCTGCCGGTCGACCCCGATGCTGAGCTGCGGCTGTGTCGCCTGATATTGCACGCGGATGCCCGAGACGCCCGGCACCTCTGCCAGATCCTGCGCAAAGGCATCGGCGGCCTCGGCGATCTGCGGATAGTTCGGCCCGGTCAGCGCGATGCTCAGGCCGCCGCCCGATCCGCCGCGCAGCCCCAGACTGTTGCCGCTTCGGATGCGCGGGCGCGCGCCGGGCAGGGCGTCAAGCTCATCGCGGATCTCCGCCTCGATATCGGCCTGCGACATATCCCGCTCCTGCCACGGGACCAGCCGCACACCAATGCTGCCGCGATTGAGGTCATAGCGCCCGGTGATCGAATAAAGGCTCTGCGCCACGCCCTGTTCGACATAGGGCCGCAGCATGTCCTCGACCTGCACCACCTGCCGGTCGGTATAGTCGAGCCCGGTGCCGTCCGGCCCCTGCACCCAGACCGAAACCATGCCACGATCCTCGGGCGGCACCAGTTCCTCGCCCAGACGCTCATAGACCAGCACAGCGCCGCCTGCGATGAGCATCGCGCCCACCAGCGTCACCAGCGGGGCGCCGATCATCGGGCGGATGAGCGCGCCGTAAAGCGCTGCCAGCCGACGTCCCAATCCGCCAAAGACCCCGCCACCGCGCCCCAACTCCTCCGACAGCGAGGCCAGCATCGGGCACATGGTCAGCGCGACAAAGGACGAGATCGCCACCGTCGCCGCCAGCACGAAACCGAATTCGGTGAACAACCGCCCGGCATCGCTCGGCAGGAAGGAAATCGGCACAAAGACGGCGATCAGCGTCACCGTGGTTGCGATCACCGCGAAAAACACCTGCCCCGATCCCAGAACGGCGGCGGCGCGGCGGCCCATCCCCTCCTGCCGCCGACGCTGGATATTCTCGGTCACGACGATGGCATCGTCCACCACCAGCCCGGTGGCCAGCACCAGCGCCAGCAGCGTGATCAGGTTGATCGAGAACCCCATCAGGTAGATCCCCGCGACCGATCCCACCAAGGCAATCGGGATGGTCACGGCCGGGATGAGCGTGGCCCCGAGACGGCCGAAAAACACCCAGATCACCGCAATCACGATCACCAGCGCCACGCCAAGCGTCTTGAGCACCTCGGAAATCGCGCCCTTGATGAACACCGCATCATCGCTGGTGACGGCAAAGCCGAGATCTGGAAACCGCTGTTTCAGCCGCTCGATCACGCTGCTCACCTCGTCGGAGATCCGCACCGTATTGGACTGCGCCTGCCGCACGATCCCGAGGCTGACCACCTGCCGCCCATCAAGCCGCGCGACGCTGTCGGGCGTGGCAAGTCCGAAATAGACCCCGGCCACATCCCCCAGCCGCACCCGGTCGCGCAACAGCAACTCCTCAATGCGCGCAGGCTCGGCCACGGTGGCATCGGCGCGCACCAGCACCTCCAGCGGCCCCGAGGAAAAACTGCCCACCGGCACGTCGAACTGCGCCGCGCGCAAGACCTCCGCAACCTCGCCAATCGAAAGGCCAAAGGCCGCCAGCCGGTCCGGCCTGACCTCGACCCGCAAGACCCGCTGCCGATCCCCGAACAAGACCACCTCGGCCACGCCATCGACGGCGGTGAACTCGGTGGCGATGGCATCCTCGACCAGCCGGGTCAATTCCCCGATGGACCGCGCGTCACTCCAGACCGCGACATCGACGACCGGATCGGCATCCTCCTCGGATTTCACCACGAACAGATCCTCGACCCCGTCGGGCAGCCGCGTCTCGACCCGGCTCACCGCCTCGCGCACGTCATTGGCGGCATTGGCCAGATCGCGATCCGAGCTGAACTCCACCCGCATCCGGAAATTGCCCTCTTCCGAAGAGGTGCGCACCGCCTCGACGCCGGCCACCCGCGCCACGGCCCCCTCGACCAGCGAAGCGACCTCGGCATCGACCGTGGTCGGCGACGCACCGGGATAATTGGCACGCACCGAAACGATGGGCCGGTCCACATCGGGCAATTCGCGCACCTCGATGCCAAAGAGTGCGCCAATGCCCGCGATCACGATCAGCAGGCTCATCACCGCCGCCAGCCAGGGCCGCCGCACGCTCAGATCGGAAATGCCGCGCCCGCCCATGCTCATGAGCGGACCGCGCCCACGTCGTTGAGCACATTGACCTCGATACCGGGACGCAGCCGCTGCGTGCCCTCGACGATGATCCGCTCCCCCTCGGTCAATGGCCCGTCGACGATCACCTGACCGTCGCGGCGGCGCACCAGTTCCACCCGAACGGGCTCTGCCGTGCCGCCCGAGACGCGCCAGACCTGCAACGCCCCGCCCGAGAATTGCAGCGCCAGTTCCGGCACCGCCGGATAGCTCTTGCCGGGCAGGTCCAGCCGGATCGAGAACGACGCGCCGGGCCGCAGCAGATCGCTCGCGTTGTCGATGGCGGCGCGCACCCGCGCGGTGCGGGTGTCGGCCTCGACGCGACTGTCGATCGCCATCACCTCGCCATCAAAGCGGCGTCCCTCCACCGCCGGGGTCTGCGCGCTGACCTTCAGACCGATCCGCACCCGGCTCAGCAGCGCCTCGGGCAGGTCGAATTCCACCAGAATGCGGCTGCGGTCATCATAACTGGAGATCGCGTCATCGGCGACGATCCGGTCACCCTCCTCGACACTCGCCAGCCCCGACACCCCGTCAAAGGGCGCGCGCAGCGTGCGGTCCTCCAGATCGGCACGGGCCTGCTCGACGGCGATGCGCGCCACCTTGAAATCGGTCTCGGCCTCCTCGAAGCGCGCGGTGGCGGCGGCACCGGTATCCTGCAACGCGCGGTAGCGATTGCGCTCCGAGGTGGCCCGCTCCAGCCGTGCCTCGGCCAGTGCCAGGGCCAGCCGTTCGTCGGTATCACGCAGGTGCATCAGCACATCGCCGGTCTCGAACCGCGCACCGGGAGCGATGGCAAGCTCGGTGATCTCGCCACTCGCCGGGGCGCGCAGCGTGACGGACCGCAAGGCAAATCCGGTGCCGATCGCGGAAAAGGTCAGATCGTCCGGCATGGTGGTCACCTCTGCGGCGATCACCGGAACGCCGGGGGCCTCTGTATCTTGCCCGGCTTGCCGCGCAGGCGGCGCATCAGGCAGGTTTATCGCGGCGCTCAGCTCGGCGCGATACTGCCACGCAAGACCCGCCCCCACGATCAGGAGGGCAGACATGACAACCTGTTTCAAGACGCTCGTTTTGTGCACCGGCGCTCATCCAACAACGTATCGAAGGGAAAGAAGTAGCACGCAACGCGGCAAGGTCACGCCGGTCCATCACCGGACGTCGCCGAGGCGGCGTGACATGATGGACAGTTGTCCGCCTTTTTGCGCGGTCAGGATACCGAAAGCCGACGTTGGCCCCACTGCACCATCCGGAAAGGCAGAGCCATCACCCTCATCTGACCGTCACGCGGCAAAGGCGTAAAGCACCACCCAGAGCGACAGCATGACCCCGCAGAGCACCGTGTAGACGCCGTTCCAGACCCAGCCGACGCGCAGCGCGCTGATGCCGCCGAAGGACCCGATCAGCAGTGTCGTCGCGGTAAAGGGCGAACTGGCCCCGCTCAGTGCCCATCCCGCCGCCAGCGCCACGACGATGGCGGTCGGCGTCACGCCAAGGTTCCCGGCGCCCGGAATGAGCGGCGCGAGCAGCGTCACCGCGAGGATCGGGTTCATCCCCAGTTGCCCGGCCAGCGGAATGAGCCAGACGAAGCTCACCAGCAACAACCAGGGCGGCAGCACCGACAGGTCCAGCCCGGCGCGCTGCATCAGCGGCCCGAGCAGGACCGAACCCACTGTGCCGATATATCCCGCCATCATCAGCAGCGTCAGCTCTTCGCGGTAGCCCGGCAGTTCCTTGGTGACGTAGGTGCCGACCCGCCGCGCCACCGACCGCATGGGCGCCTGCGCCCAATGCTGGATCAGCATCCACACCAGCGCGATCACCGGCACGATGACCACCACCAGCCCGACGATCCGCACATCGGTGATGGCCGACAGGCCGATCACGCCGGCCACCAGCACCGCAAGCAGCGCCAGGAGCGGCAGCATGAGGGCCCAGGACCCCTCCGGCTCCTGCCGCCGGGGCGTCACGCTCAGCCGTGGCTTGAACGCGGTGTCGAGCCCCCAGCCGATCCCGGCCAGCAGCGCCGAGGACACCAGCCCCGGCACCAGTGCCTGGGCCCAGCTTGCCCCCGGCACCACACTGACCGAGATCGCCATCGCGAAGGACAGCGGCGACCACGGCAGGGTCGAGACGAAGGCCCGCTGGATCGCCAGCAGCATCCGCCGGATACGGTGGCCGCGCACCTCGGCATCGGGCTCGGTCTCGGCATTGGTGAGCGCCAGAGCTCCCAGAAGCTGGATCGCCCCGTAATTGAGCAGCAACGCAAAGCCCTGCCCGCCCATGGTCAGCGCCGCATAGCGGCGGCCGGGGCGCTGCGCCGACAGGAACCGCCCCGCCGCCTGCACCGCCGCCGAGGTCTGCGCGACATTGCGCAGGGTCGAGAGCGCCGAGAAGAACGCCGCGATGAACGCCGCCGAGCGCAACCCGTCCATCGCCACCTCCCGCCAACCCGGCGCGCTGAACGCGAGGGCCACGGTCAGGCCGAGCGCCACCGCGACGAACGCCTTGCGCGACGCCCGGACCTGCGCCGCCAGAATGCCCACGAGCAGCAGCACGAGCACGGGTTTCGCCGGGGCCATCCACGCCGCGATGTGCCACTCGTGAAAGATAACCAGACAGGTGATCGCGACCAGCAGGATGCCGGCCACGAGATCGACCCGACCGTGCCTTTGCGTGACCAAACCCGCGCTTCCCCGTGTTGACAGCCCCTTGTGCCTGCAGACGTGTCACACCGCAATGTGCTTGCGCGCCCGAAGACGTCAGGCCGCAGCGCCCGGCGTCTCCATGGCCACCTTGACGCTCTGCGTCCGGCCGTCCTTCGTCTCGCCGAAATAGATCGTCTGATGCGGGAACGGGATCTCGATATTGCGCGCATCGAACACGGTCTTGAGCACACCGTTATAGGCCCGCCCGATACCCCATTGCCGCCCCGGCACGCATTTGATCCGGGCGCGCAGCATGACCGCGCTGTCGCCAAAGCTGTTGACGCCAAACCATTCCAACTCGTCGAGAATACCGTCGGCCTGATCGGGATCGCCCTTCAACTCGGCAAAGGCATCGAGCATCGCCTGTTTCGCCTCGTCCACGTCCTCGCGGTAGGCGACGGCCATGTCGCAGACGAAATAGCCGTAATCCTTGACGTAGTTCGATACCATATCGACGGACGAGAACGGGATGATGTGAAACACCCCGTGCAGATCGCGCAGGCTGACCGAGCGGATCGTCAACCGCTCCACCGTCCCGGTGACGCCGCTGACGGTGACCACGTCGCCCACGTTCATCGCGTTCTCGAACTGGATGAAGATGCCGGTGATGATGTCCTGCACCATCTTCTGCGCACCGAAACCGATGGCAAGGCCCAGCACCCCGGCCGAGGCCAGCAGCGGCGCGATATCGAGGCCGATCTCGGCCAGCACGAACATCAGCGTGATGATCACCAGCGCGATCGTCGCGGCATTGCGCAACAGCGTCAGAAGCGTGCGTTCGCGCGCCGTCGCCACGCTGCCAAACCCGGGGTTGAGCCGGTAATCCACCCACGACGTCAGCGCCAGCCACAGCCCGAACGACACCAGCAGCACCAGCGACACCGACAGGATCATGCCGGTAAGGCGCAGGCCGAACTGGCTGATCATCGCGGCCCGCAGGTCGATCAGCCCAATCGCATTGAGCGCCAACAGCACGACGCCCGCAAAGATCACCAAACGCAGCACAAAGAGCATCCGGGGCACAAACGCGTTGAGCCGCCCCTGCAACAGCGGCACCCGGTCCGAGACGCGCGACGGCAGGCTCACGCCGCGCACCATCGCCCGGCTGATAAAGCCGGAGGCGGCAAAGCCGAGCAGCCCCACCACCAGCACCTGCCCCGAGGCGAGAAAGGTCTGGAACACCGCATCGCCCGGGCGCAGCATCACGATGACGAACAGCGCCAGCAGATAGGCCAGCGCCGGCCAGTGCCAATGCCGCGCCAGGTAGGCCAGCGCGCCCCGCGCCCGGCGGCCCCGCACGGATGCAGGATCAGCCGTCCCCTCGGGTGCCGCAACCCGGGGGCCCGCGTCATCGCCCAGCAACCAGTGTGTGACCGACCGGCGATTGCGCAGCACCAGCCAGATCGCAAAACCCAGCACCGCGACCGCGATCAGCGCCGACACCGCGCGCCCCGCCGCGAACGACACATTGCTGTTGATGATCGGCACCACCAGCAACTGGCCATAGCCCACCACCCCGACGATCAGGTTGATCCGCGACGACAGGTAAGACGCGGCCCGGTCGCCAATCGGCAGGGGTCGCAGCGAGGTCGCCGAGGGCGACAACACCAGCCGCACCGCCACCTTGGCCATCTCCACCAGCAGGAAAGCGTTGAGATAGAGCGTCTGCCGGATGCCGATCTGCCCGATCTCGCCCAGTGCCAGGGTCGCCAGCACATAACCCGCGCCCCAGGCCAGCACGACGATCACCGCGTCGATCACCGCAGAGGTGGTAAAGAGCACCACCATGCGCGCCACGCCGCCGTCGCGCGCCGAAGCGCTCATGCTGGCATATAGCGATTTGCCCAGCCATCGCAGCGCAAAGAACACCACGACCGTGCCCGCGATCACCAGCGCCAGATCTTTCAGCGCCTCGGCCAGAACACCGGCCTCGCCGCCGCTGAGCCCGCCGAACACCTCCGGCGCGCGCGTCAACTGCCCCCAGAACTGCATGCCCCAGTCCACGACATCCTCGGCCGCCTGTTGCGTGACCAGCGCGATACGCCGCCCGAATGAGGCGTCCTCCGGCGGGGCCGCCCCGTCCGACAGCGACTCCACGATCACGTCACCCGGAGCATCGGGCGGCACCGCATCCGCCCCGCGCAACCGCTCGACCAACTCGGCGCGCGCCGCGTCATCCTCGATGACATCGAGCAGCAGATCGACGCTCGTCCTCTGCCCGGTGGTCCCGGAGGGGGCCCCACTGCCGTCCTGCGCATGGGCTGCGCCGAGCACAAAAAAGAGGGATGCGAGAACGCTCGCCAGCAGTCGCAGCATGTAGAGATACCTTCGCGTTGTTCCTCGATGGCCCAAGCCCCTGCGGTCGCAGCGGGTTGACCGGTCTACCTAACCGGCGCCGTCGGCAGGTCAAGCTCAGCATCCGGCCCGGCCCCGCCGGGTCAGGTATCGCGACAGCGCAGGCGTCCCGCCACCCTGACCGAGGGGTGATCGGGTTCATCGCCGTGTCGCCCTTGGGCTGGCAGCAGAGGCGGAGGACAACCCGGAAGAGCCGGCCTGACCAGCCCGGTCGCTCCATAGTCGCCGCGAACAGGCGTGCTGGCCGTGGGGTGCGGGCAGATCCTCGGGCCATGCCCGGGGATGGCCCGCGCGAGATGCCCCCTCCGTGCCACGGTTTCGCTGGAAATCCGCCCTGTGGCGATGCTAACAGGTTCATGCCCGGGGGGGCACCGGATAGGAGCGCGCGCGATGGTGCGTCTTTTGGTTTGGGCCCTCGGGGTCTGCCTTGTCGTGGCGGGGACCGCGCAGGCGGAGGGGCGCTATCGCATCGGCTATGGTGTGATCTTCACCAATGATCTCATCGGCGACGGCGATGATCGCTGGCGCACCGGCTCGGTGGCGTCGAGCCGGGTCTACGCCCCCGGTTGGGAGGGCACGGCCCCGCGCCGCTTTGGCGAGATGCTGGAACTCCGCTTCAACGGCGAGATCATCGCGCCAGAGGACGTGTCGCACCCCGCGCCGATGGACCGGCCCTTTGCCGGGGCGCTCAGCCTCGGGCTGCATACCCACATGGCGCACGGCGGGGTGGACTACGCGCTCGGGGCCGACATGGTCGTCACCGGATCGCAGACCGGGCTCGACGATTTCCAGGACTGGCTGCATGACATCGTCGGCGGCGACAGGATCAGCGGCCGGACCAAGCGCGGGCAGGTCGATGACGGGTTTCACCCCACCGGCGTGATCGAGGCGGGGCGCAGCTTCGATTTCGGGACCGCCCGGCTGCGGCCCTTTGCCGAGGCGCGCGCGGGGGTGGAGACGCTGCTGCGCGCCGGGGCGGACATCACGATAGGCGGCCTCACGCGCGGCGAGTTGCTGGTGCGCGAGCCGGTCACCGGGCAGCGCTACCGGGTGGTGCGCGAGGATGGCGCGGGGACGGCCCTTGTCCTCGGGGCCGACATCGCCTGGGTCGGGGGCAGCGAGTTCCTGCCCGGCAGCGCCACGGTCACGCGAGAGGATTATCGCACGCGGGTGCGCGGCGGGCTGCACTGGGAGGGGCGCAGCGGTGCCTCGCTGTTCTACGGCGTGACATGGCTCAGCGAAGAGTTCGAGCAGCAGGACGAGGGGCAGGTTGTCGGATCTCTGAAATTCCGGCTGCCGTTCTAAAAATTTCCGAACCCGGCTTTGCAGACCGAATCGGTTTTGCTACTGTGACGCCAATAAAAAAAGACGAGAGGCAGGTATCGGGTATGGGAACGGGCTTTCGCGGCACGTTCGTCATCTCCTGGTCGCAAACGGAACTGGACGGTCAGCGCGCCCTGGCGCCGCAGGCCATGTCCGTCGGGATGACGTGGTCCTGGCAGGGCGAGGCGGTGCGCGTGGACGGCCCGCCCAACCTGTTGCGGCTGGAGAGGACGCAGGGCGAGGAGGTGCAGCGCCGGCGCGCGGCACGGATGGTGCGGCGGCTGGTCGGCGCGGCGATCAGCGGGCGGCGCGATCTCGGGCATATCGAGGTAGACGAGGCGATGAGGGACCTCGGCTTCGTGGTCACCGACGGGCTGCAAAGCTATACGGTGACGGTGATCGAGGTCGAGGGCGGTGCGCCGCCGCTGTTGATGTTCCTCGACGACATGCCGCCGCAGGATACCGAGATGTGGGTGGTCCATCACGCGCTCGACGGGTTGCAGGGCACGAGCCCGGCGTCCGGCGGGGTCATCTGTTTCACCCCCGGCACGCGGATCGAGACACCCGATGGCCCGCGCCTCGTGGAAGAGCTGCGCGAGGGCGACCGGGTGCAGACCCGCGACAGCGGCGCGCAGGAGATCCGCTGGACCGGCAGCCGCCGGATGACCGGCGCGCGGCTGTTTGCCATGCCGCGGCTGCGCCCGGTGCGGCTGCGCGCGGGGGCGCTGGGCAGCGACCTGCCCGATGCCACGCTGGTGGTGAGCCCCGAGCACCGCGTTCTGGTGCGCGGCGAGGTGGCGCGGTCGCTGTTCAACACGCCCGAGGTTCTGGTGATGGCGCGCGACCTGATCAACAACGACAGCATCAGTGTCGATCTCGCCGCGCGCGAGGTGACCTATATCCACCTGCTGCTGCCCGGGCACGAGATCATCCGGGCCAACGGCGTGGAAACAGAGAGCTTTCACCCCGCGAGCGCGGCGCTGTCGACGCTCACCGAGGCGGACCGCGCGCGGCTTCTGGCGCTCGATCCCGATCTCGGGCACGAGCCGCATCGCTATGGCGGGTATGCGCGGCGCTGTCTCAGCGCGTCGGAGGCGGCGATCCTGCGCCACGAAGCGGCCTGACGGGGGCGGGGGCGCTGCCCCCGTCGCGCCTGCGCGCGCCCCCCCCCC
>NZ_JBHMEC010000006.1:24664-46854 GCF_042430665.1 Roseovarius ramblicola
CCCCCCGGGAGTATTTGGACCAAGAAGAGGCGCGCAGGCGGTCGGCCTCTTGATAGCGGGGCGGCGGCGCTGTATCTGCGTGGCATGACCCGGGTGTTCGACATGGACGATCGCGCGCGCCTGCCGTGGCGCTTTTTCGGGGCGCAGCGCTCTGTGCTGGCGCGCCTCTGAGGCTGCGCCCCGCCATCCATCCGACCGCAGCCATCAGCAACGGGAGAGGACCCATGTCCCCCAAGACACTCTATGACAAGATCTGGGATGCCCATCTGGCCCACGAAGCCGAAGACGGCACCTGCCTTCTGTATATCGACCGCCACCTCGTGCACGAGGTCACCAGCCCGCAGGCCTTCGAGGGGCTGCGCATGGCAAACCGCACCGTGCGCGCGCCCGACAAGACCATCGCCGTGCCCGATCACAACGTGCCCACCACCCCGGACCGGGTGAACGGTATCGAGAACCCCGAGAGCCGCATCCAGGTCGAGGCGCTCGACAAGAACGCCGAGGATTTCGGCATTCACTATTACCCGGTGAACGACATCCGCCAGGGCATCGTGCATATCGTCGGTCCCGAACAGGGCTGGACCCTGCCGGGCATGACCGTGGTCTGCGGCGACAGCCACACCGCCACGCACGGGGCCTTCGGCGCACTCGCGCATGGCATCGGCACCTCCGAGGTCGAGCATGTGCTGGCCACGCAGACGCTGATCCAGCGCAAGGGCAAGAACATGAAGGTCGAGATCACCGGCACGCTCGCGCCCGGCGTGACCGCCAAGGACATCACCCTCTCGGTGATCGGAGCCACCGGCACCGCGGGCGGCACCGGCCATGTCATCGAGTATTGCGGCGAGGCGATCCGCGCGCTGTCGATGGAGGGCCGCATGACCGTCTGCAACATGGCGATCGAGGGCGGCGCGCGCGCGGGCCTGATCGCGCCGGACGAGGTGACGTTTGAGTATATCAAGGGCCGCCCCCACACGCCCAAGGGCGCGCAGTGGGAAATGGCGATGGAGTGGTGGAAAACGCTCTATTCCGACGATGATGCGCATTGGGACAAGGTCGTCACCCTCAAGGGCGAGGATATCGCGCCGGTGGTCACATGGGGCACCAGCCCCGAGGACGTGCTGCCGATCAACGCCGAGGTGCCGGACCCGCAGAGCTTCGCGGGTGGCAAGGTGGACGCGGCGCGCCGCGCGCTCGACTACATGGGCCTGACCCCCGGGCAGAAGCTGAGCGAGGTCGAGATCGACACCGTGTTCATCGGCTCCTGCACCAATGGCCGGATCGAGGATCTGCGCGCCGCCGCCGAAATCCTCAAGGGCAGACGGATCAAGGAGGGCCTGCGCGCCATGATCGTGCCGGGCTCGGGCCTCGTCCGCGCGCAGGCCGAAGAAGAGGGGCTGGCCGACATCTTCAAGGAGGCCGGGTTCGAGTGGCGGCTCGCGGGCTGTTCCATGTGCCTGGCGATGAACCCAGATCAGCTTAGCCCCGGCGAGCGCTGCGCGGCCACGTCCAACCGTAATTTCGAGGGCCGTCAGGGCCGCGGCGGGCGCACCCACCTGATGAGCCCCGCCATGGCGGCGGCGGCGGCGGTGACCGGTCGGCTGACAGACGTTCGGGAGATCATGTAATGGAAAAGTTCGAAAAACTCAGCGGCATCGCCGCGCCGCTGCCGCTGATCAATGTCGATACCGACATGATCATCCCCAAGCAGTTCCTCAAGACGATCAAGCGTTCGGGGCTGGGCGTCAATCTCTTCGACGAGATGCGCTATGACGATGACGGCAATGAAATCCCCGATTTCGTGCTCAACAAGCCGCAATATCGCGACGCGCAGATTTTGGTCGCGGGCGATAATTTCGGCTGCGGGTCGAGCCGCGAGCACGCCCCCTGGGCGATCAAGGATTTCGGCATCCGCTGCGTCATCGCGCCCTCCTATGCCGATATCTTCTACAACAACTGCTTCAAGAACGGCATCCTGCCCATCGCCCTGCCGCAGGAACAGGTCGATGTGCTGATGAAAGAGGCCGAGAAGGGTGCCAACGCCCGCATCGAGGTGGATCTGGAGGCGCAGACCGTCTCGACCTCCGAGGGCGAGGTCTTCACCTTCGAGGTGGATGCGTTCAAGAAGCATTGCCTGCTAGAAGGGCTCGACGATATCGGCCTGACGCTTGAAAAGGCGACGGCGATCGACACGTTCGAGGCGCGCGCGGCGCAGGCGCGGCCCTGGGTCTGATACGGGGCCGGGCGGGGCGGCGGGCCATCGCGGCCGTCCCGCCGCAGGCCACAATATGATGTAATAGACAGGAATCGCGCCAAAATTTTTCGGCGCATTGATGTATTCCTGCACCACTCCTGCCACGAAATCGCCCCAAGCTTTCTGTTGAATCGTGCTGGTCCCTTGCGGGCCATGAGGAAAAGCGGCAAGAATTGGGCAGAATTGAGGCAGCCCGCCACACTTGGCGGGATCAGCACGACACAAGGGCGCGGCGACGTATCGCGACCGGTCGGGATGAAGGGGAAAGAGCGGTGGTCTCTCAGACACCTGGCGCCTTGGCGCGGGCACTCCTGTTGGCCATGCTGGTGGCGACGCCGGCCTTGATCGTCCCGTTCACGCACCCGGCGACCGCACAGGTCGTGCTGGTGCTGGCGCTTCTGGCCGCGGTCTTTACCGCGATGGAATACAATTCCCGCTATCCCGGAATGCTCGAATTCCGCTTTGCCCCGCCCTACAACCGGCTGCGCTTCTTCACGCTGGCCGCCATCCTCGTGGCGCTATCCTTCATGCTGCGCGGGCAGGTGGTGCCCACGGCGCTGTCGGGCGGGCTGAACGGCGCGGCGGCGTGGCTCGCCGATCTCGTCGATTTGCCCTGGTCGCCGGTGCGGCTGATGGTGATGCTGTTGCCGGCCGAGGCCGAGGCCGGGCTTGCCGACGTGCTGCGCAGGGCCGCGTCGCTGGCGTATGTGCTGTCGCTGGGCATGGTGCTGATCTTTGCCGTGTTCGTGCGGTTCCTCGGCTGGCCCACACGGAGCGGGCCGTTCAATGTGTGGATCAACCTGCCGCTGTTCGACCCGACGGGAGGCGGCGACGTGCTTCACCGGCTGCGCCGCGACGCGGGTGTCAACCTCCTGCTGGGGCTCTTGCTGCCGCTTGCCATTCCTGCCATCGTCCGGATCGCGACGGCGGTGGTCGGCCCGGTTTCCCTGACCGATCCGCAAACCCTGATCTGGACGGTGAGCGCATGGGCCTTTCTGCCGGCAAGCCTGTTGATGCGCGGCATCGCCATGCAGCGGATAGCGGCGATGATCGAGGACAAGCGCCGCCGCTCCTACGCCGCCGCGCGCTCGCCGGTCGAAGAGGGCCGCGCGCTTCAGGGCGTGTGAGCGCACGCCTCGCGCTGGCGCTTGCGTTTCTCCTCGTGGCGTTCATCGCCGAGGCCGGCACCGTGCGGCTCGCGACATGGCACCTCGAACTTGACCGCGACGGGCCGGGCCTCCTGCTGCGCGATATCCGGCGCGGAGAAGATCCGCGCCTCGACGCCATCGCAGGGGCGATCGCCACGGTCGCGCCGGACGTGCTGGTGGTGCAGGGCGTCGATTATGACCACGGCCTGCGCGCGCTCGGGGCCCTGCGTGACCGGATCGCCGAGGACGGCCCCTACTTCCCGCACCTATTCGCGCTGCGCCCCAATACCGGCCGACCCACGGGGCTGGACATGGATGGCGACGGACGGCGCGGCGGGCCGCGCGACGCGCAGGGCTATGGCACCTTCTCGGGGCAGGGGGGCATGGCGATCCTGTCGCGTCACCCGTTCGACCGCGACGGCGCGCGCGATTTCAGCGCGGTGCCCTGGCGCGACCTGCCCGGCGCGGTGCTGCCGCGCTGGCCCGACGGGCGGCCTTTTCCCTCGGACGCGGCGCAGGCAGTGCAGCGGCTCTCGTCGGTGGGGCACTGGGCGGTGCCGGTGCGCCTGCCTTCGGGGCCGCTGACGCTGCTGACGTTTCACGCCACCACCCCGGTCTTTGACGGTGCGGAGGACCGCAACGGGCGGCGCAACCACGACGAAATCCGCTTCTGGCAACGCTATCTCGATGGCGCGTTCGGGCCTGCGCCCGCGCGCCGCTTCGTGCTGATCGGCGATGCCAACCTCGACCCCGGGCGCGGCGCGGGGCGGCGCGGAGCGATCCGCGCGCTGCTGGCCGATCCGCGCCTGCGCGATCCGCTGCCGGGCCGCAATACCGTTGACTGGGCGCAGACCGGGCCGCTGCGGGTGTCCTACCTCCTGCCGTCGACCGACCTGCGCGTGACCGGCGCGGGCGTGCACTGGCCCCCCGAGGACGCGCCGGGCCGCGCGGCGGCCGTGCTCGCCGGGCCGCACCGGCTGGTCTGGGTCGATCTGGCGCTCGACTGACCGCGCTTTCTTGACCCCGTGCGCCCCGGACTATAGGCCATCCTCGCAACGCGACATTTCCAGAGGACAGCGCCCATGAGCACCCCGTCTCTTCTCATCCTGGCCGGCGACGGCATCGGCCCCGAGGTCATGGCCGAGGTGCGCCGCATCATCGACTGGTTCGGGTCGAAGCGCGGCATCGCCTTCGAGGTGAGCGAGGATCTGGTGGGCGGCGCCGCCTATGACGCGCACGGGGTGCCGCTCAGCGATGCCACGATGGCGCGCGCGCAGGAGGTGGACGCGGTGCTTCTGGGTGCCGTGGGCGGGCCGAAATACGACGCGCTCGATTTCAGCGTCAAGCCCGAGCGCGGCCTGTTGCGCCTGCGCAAGGAGATGGACCTTTTCGCCAACCTGCGGCCCGCGCAATGCTTTGACGCGCTGGCGGATTTCTCCTCGCTCAAGCGCGAGGTGGTGGCCGGGCTCGACATCATGATCGTGCGCGAACTGACGAGCGGCGTCTATTTCGGCGAGCCGCGCGGCATCCACAAGGAGGGCAACGAGCGCGTCGGCATCAACACGCAGCGCTATACCGAGTCCGAGATCGCCCGCGTGGCGCGCGCGGCGTTCGATCTGGCGCGCAAGCGGGCGGGCCGGGTCTGCTCGATGGAAAAGGCCAACGTGATGGAATCGGGCGTACTCTGGCGTCAGGTGGTGCAGGAGGTGCACGATGCCGACTATCCCGAGATCGCGCTCAGCCACATGTATGCCGATAACGGCGCCATGCAGCTTGTGCGCGCGCCCAAGCAATTCGACGTGATCGTGACCGACAACCTTTTCGGCGACGTGCTGAGCGATTGCGCGGCGATGCTCACCGGCAGCCTCGGCATGCTGCCCTCGGCCTCGCTCGGCCTGCCGATGGAGAACGGGCGGCCCCGCGCGCTCTATGAGCCGGTGCATGGCAGCGCGCCGGATATCGCCGGGCAGGGCAAGGCCAACCCGATCGCCTGCATCCTCAGCTTCGCCATGGCGCTGCGCTATTCCTTCGACATGGGCGACGAGGCCGCGCGGGTCGAGCGTGCGGTGGAGTCGGTGCTGGCTGACGGGCTGCGCACCGCCGACCTGATGGGCCCCGAGGGCGGCACGCCGGTCAGCACCTCGGGGATGGGCGACGCCGTGCTCGCAGCGCTCGACGAAAGCCTGTGATACGCGGGCGGGGGCGCATTTCGGCCTTGCCAAAGCCCCCGCCCTCGTCTATCCCGCCCGCCACGGTCGGAGTGTAGCTCAGCCTGGTAGAGCACTGTCTTCGGGAGGCAGGGGCCGGAGGTTCGAATCCTCTCACTCCGACCAATGACTTCAATGACTTAAAGCTCCTCCCCTTATGTGCTTATTGCTACGGTACGCACATAGTAAGCACGGTGGCGGAAAACTCAGGTCATTTTGGGTCGAATCCGGCACCCTTGGTCACCGGTTCAGCAGCTCCGGCATGATCGCCGTCATGGCTGCACGGAACTCTGCCTGTCGCCCGTTCCCCGGAAAAGGCACAACCTGAAGCTGGCATGGCATGTCCGACGCTGCAAAAGCGGCTTTGACCGGCGCTTCAATGCCTTGCATGAAAGCGACCGCGTGAGGCGCTTCGTGGTCCCTCAATCGCTCTGTCAGTGAGGGGGTGTTTACAACATGGGTCGCTTTCCGCTCAGATCGGGAAAGCCAATTCACGGGTTCGAGCACCAGATCGCCCGGATAGAAACCCGCTTGTTTGAAGGCATCGAAAAAGAACGGACTGTCTCCCATGTGTGGCGCAAGGGCTTGGCGAAATTGGCCGTGAACCTGACCGGTCTGCTTCCTGGCGCTGGAGCCAGTGCTCAGCCCCACCCGCATAACCCTCGAAAATAACGAAAAAATCCGACCGTGGCCGGATTGGGAGAACGCTTTCGCAAGGGCAAGTGGCGGAGAGGACGCGACTGGGGGCGAACGTTCTCCGTCGCCTGAGTCATTGTTGTGTAATCATTACGTGATGGTTTTGGAGGTTTTGCGTTTCAATCGCGACTGGCAGCGAAACGAATGAAATTCGACCGCGGCGGCTTCTTGGTATGCGTCCGATCAGGCCGCGTGATTTGATAATTTCCACGGCAGGAGATCATCAACGTGAATGATCTTGTAATCCTGAATGTATGCCAACGCGTCGGCGAGCCATACTTTTGGGTCAACAACGTTCAGTGTGGCGGTCTCGATCAGGGGGTAGGAAATGGCGGCGCCGCCGCCAGTCGGTAAGCCAACGGACAATAAAGGCCGCTCAATAACGAACCAGAAACAAGCCTCGATTTTCATAAACCTCTGCGGCTTCCTCAACTAGTTGGGCCAGTAATGGCGCGTCAAACTCATCGCGAAGCCACCGTCCAGTGGACAGAAGGCGTTCCTTCGAGGTCGTTCTCCCGGGTCGCAGCAACTCGTAGATTTCCATGACCGTTTCCTCGGGCATACGTGTCATTTCTGCGGCGCGTTCAAAGTTCAGTCCGAGCGCTGCGCGTCCGGCATCCCGCGAAATTTCGGCCTGCTTCACCAGGGCGTCGGGTGTGATGCGCAGGTCATTCATTTCAATGTCGCCGCTGAGTACCGCGTCGATCGTCAGTTCATTTAGCGATTTGCCCCGGTAGCCGGTGACACGGTCGGGGCATTTCTCCGCGAGGGGATAGTCTCTTGTGCTGTTGGGTTCGTCAGTCATCGTTCTGTATCCAGGAAAGTGACTTCTAGCTCCTCCGGGGAGGCGTTGTTCTGCGTCATCTTGGTTTCGATTGCGTAGGTGAGGGCGACCCGTGCGTGAAAGCGTGCGCCGAGTGCTTCGCCGTGAGTGGGGACGACCACCGGCGCGGGCATGTCACCATGGGCGTACTGTGCCGCATTCGCGCCGAGGGCCCGGTAATGCTCGAGGCATGTGACCGGGGCGTTGGAAAAAAGCTCCAGGTTGTTGTGGGGCAGGCGGTCCGAGCGGTGGATTACCGCGGTGCCCTTGGACTGGATGCCGATGCCGATGCCGGATCCCGAAAGCCGCGCCGCGCTCAGGCCCAGAAACGAAGTGTCGGCGGTGTGGCGGATTCGCGCAAGGCGCATTCGGCTGCCACCGCTTTCGATCCCTTCGCGCAGCGCACGCAGCACTGCGCTCAGCGGATGGCCCGCCAGCGTGCGGAAGATGCTCGTTCCGAAGCCGGGGCTGATTCCGACGACCACCTCGGACGGGTCTTTGCCGCGTGCGGCCGGCCCCATCGTGCGATACTCGATGGCACGTGTCTCGCCGGTCTCGCCGGCCGCTTCCCGGCGCAGCACTTCGTCGCGGTCGAGCACGTTGCGGATGGCGGCCAGTTCGGTGCGGCGCGCCTCAGTCAGGCGGTAGCCCGTGCCCGGGCCGGTATAGTCGTTGGGGTCGTTGATTGCGCTGATCACACGCCCGTCGCGGATGATGGCCGAGGTCTGCAGATAGTCCCCCGACACGCGCAGCTTGACGAGAAAGAGCAGGTTCTGCGCCTCTGTCGCGAACCCACCGTTCTGCAGCGACCGGATCACGTCGATCACGGTGATCCCCTTGCTGCTGATCCTGTCACTGATAACCGCCACGTCGCGAGGTGAGAAGCTCTCCGTGTCGTTCGAGCCGGAGGCCACGGCGACCGAACGTTTCATGATCTCGGTGGGCTGCGCGAGGTCCAGATCCGTCAGCACGTGCGAGAGCGCATCGATCGCGCGCCGCCGCAGGTCGAGCGCGCTGGCATCCTCGACCGAAGTCAGGCCGCCGTCGGCCTCGAAGTCACGCTGAAGCACCAGAAATTCCTCCAGCTCCTCGCCGTTGAAAGAAGACGGATTGAAGGAATTGTCGTATTTCAGGATGCTGCCGAAGCCCGAGCATATCAGATCGGAGCCGCCGATCAGGAAGGGCAGGACCTTGGCGGCGACGCGCATCTCCGACTCCGAATGCCGGGCGTCGTTGCCGGAGGCGCATTCCAGGCCGAGCCAGACGGTAAGCAGGTTTTCCGCCATAATCTCGCGCACACCCCCCGGGATGGACGACGCCAAGGGCGCCCCGTCGATCCCGCCATTCTGTGTGCCCTGCGCGCCCATCCCGCGCTGAAGGCACAGACAGCGCGCCTCCAGATACAGCAGGGATTTTGCCTCGTGGTAGCCCATCAGCAGCTCTGCCGCTGCGCCCGAGGTGCATCGCATCTTGATCCCGCGGGAGGCATAGGCAGCGGTAAGCCAAGCTTTCGACCATGGCGTGTCATCGCCATCGACGAAGGCGCTCTCGGTCCCGTAGACCGAGACCGTTTCCGCGTAAGAAGTGAAGCCGGCCATGCCGATTTCGAGTTCCTCGGCCTCTTCGCTGGAGCACTGGAACAGCGTTCCGGCCCGCCCGACCGCCGAGCCCACGCAGCATGCCAGCGCGTTGGACCATGAATTGCGCGCCACCCGCATCGTGGTCTCGATTTCGTCGAACCCGAGCGCGACGGCGATGGCGGCATCGGCGGCCAGTTGAAGCGGGTCATCCTTGGCATTGGTCACGTGGGCCTGGTTCCCGGGCGTCTTGCGGGCGCGCATCTTGGAATAGGCGAAGGCGATTTCCATGGCGTTGAGCTGCGCCACCACCTCGGCAAGCCGTGCGGGCGTGAGCCCCCGTGCCAGCCGCACGAGGTCTTCGCGCGGCACGTTCATGTCAACGAGCATCCGGGCCAGATCCGACGCGGGGATTGCCATCGCCTCTTCCGCGATCGCGGTGTCGAGATGATGAGTGGCGATGAACGCATCGATCATGTCGAACTGATGCCTTGGCACCCCGTCCATCGCGGCGACCTTGCCGTCGCGGATATCGAGGCCCGACGTTGGATCGGCGGCCCCGGAGAACGCCGAGAATCCGTTTTCCGGGTCTTCGGCCGCAAACTGATCAAGGCGCAGCGGACGCGCGTCCCACTCGTCAAAACGTTTCCAGCGGTTGGCGTCGTAGTTGTTGTTCATCTCGGCGGCGCCCCCCTGCGCCCATGTTTGTTGGTGCCCCGGCCGAGGCGATCATGCGGCTGCCGGGGCTCGGCCCGTGATGATGTTGCCGTCCGCCTGCCGTATGGCATCCCACAGGGCGGGTGGCGGACGTTCGTCACAAATGAGGGTCACGCTCGGCTTCCAGTGGACGATTCCCTGCAGCGACCGATTCCCGAACTTGGAGGCATCCGCAAGAATCAGCGTCTCGTCCGCCGCGTCGATCATCGCCGAATAGACCTGCGCCGCATGCAGAAGCGCCTCGCTGACGCCATCCTCATCCACGCCGGACGCGCCTGTGACGGCTATCGGGGTGCGAAACTGTTTGATGCACCGGAGCGTTTCCGCTCCATAAACGAGCCCTTCCTTCGGCTCCACGATGCCGGGCAGGGCCATGACTTGAATGCGCCGGTTCGTGGAGAGCTCGGTTGCAATGCTGAAAGAGGGCGTCAGAACGGTCAGTTCGCGGTCTATGTTGCGCAGTGCGCGCGCGAAGTGAAGCGTCGTCGCGCCGCCGCCGATAAACAGGCTTCCGACATCGGCGACGCGCTCAACGGCCTTGCGGGCGATCCGTTCGCGCGCCTTGACGTGAAGCTGGAGCCGTTCGGCAAGCGCGGGTTCGAACGCCTTGGTCCTCACCGCGCCGCCGTAGGTGCGCTTGATACGCCCGGTATCCTCCATCTCCGTCAGGTCGCGGCGCACCGTCTCGCTCGACACCCCGAGCTCCTTGGCCATCTCCGCAACGCGGATCGAGGGGTTCATCTCGAGCACGCTCAGGATCTGGTCATGTCGTTGTGATTTCTTGGACATTTCGACGTGATGCCTTTCTTTCAGTGCCCATTATACGGGCTTTCGATCAAAATATTAAGTAAAAATGCCCGACTTCGGTCAAAAACTGTTGTGACATCAGGAATCCATGCTAGCCTGCCTTCGACTAAAAAGGGGGAATCGCGTGTTCAACTACGGTTACTTTTCCTTCGATTCGAAGGATGACCTCCTCAGGAAGGCCGCGGAGTACTGGAATCCCGGCAAAGTCAGCTTCTGGACGGAAGCTGGAACGCCAATGGTGATTGACCGGCGCGAGGGCTACCTCCTTTACGACATGTCCGGCAAGCGGCTGATCGACCTTCACCTCAATGGCGGCACGTACAATTTCGGCCATCGCCACCCTGAGTTGGTGGAGGTGTTGAAATCCGGGCTCGACTATTTCGACATGGGCAATCACTGGTTTCCGTCCGTCGCCCGAGCCGCGTTTGCCGAGAAGCTGGTCAACACTGCGCCCCACATGAAGTATTCGATTTTCGGCTCTGGCGGGGCTGAGGCGGTGGAGATCGCCCTGAAAACCGCGCGGTATGCCACAAAGCGCCGCAAGATCGTTTCGATCATCAAGGGCTATCATGGACACTCGGGTCTTTCCGTCGCCACCGGGGATGAGCGCTTTTCAAAGATCTTCCTGTCGGAGAATCCAGAAGAATTCATACACATCCCCTTCAATGATGTGAATGCGCTTGAGGCGGTCCTTATGAAGGGTGATGTGGCGGCATTCATCGTGGAGACGATCCCGGCCACCTACGGCTTCCCGATGCCGGATGATGATTATCTCAAATCCTGTCAGGACCTTTGCCGCAAGTACGGCACCAAGTTTATCGCGGACGAGGTGCAGACCGGCCTGATGCGCACCGGGGTCATGTGGGGCTGGCAGGGCTATGGTCTTGCGCCCGACATGTTCGTTTGCGGCAAGGGGCTCGGCGGAGGTCTTTACCCGATCAGCGCCTGCTTGGCGACTGAGGAATGCGGGCAGTGGCTTGTCGAGGACGGGGCTGCTCATATCAGCACTTCGGGCGGGGCCGAGCTAGGCTGCCTCGTGGGCCATCACGTGATGGAAATGCTGCAACGGCCTGAAGTCGTGTCGAACGTGCATTTCGTGGCCGAGTTCTTCGCGCAGGGCATGGCCGAGATGATGGAACGTCACAGCGACATCTTCGTCGGCGTGCGCCAGCGCGGTGTCGTGCTGGGGTTGGAGTTCGATCACCCGGAAGGTGCCGTGGCCGTGTCCCGTGCGCTCTACGAAAATGGCGTATGGGCGATCTTTTCCTCGCTGGACAAGAGGGTTCTGCAATTCAAGCCCGGCGTCGTCCTCGATGTGGATCTCTGCCAGGAGATCATGGACAGGTTTGACGCTGCCATGCCGCGTGCCCGGCAGCTTCTGAAGACCATGAGGCGTGCGGCATGACCGGGCAGGCAAGGATCGACGCCCCGCGGCTCGAGGTGCCCGACAGGGAGCTTTCCCGAGCGAGGATGAAGGTGGGCCGTGCTGCTTGGGCGGCGCGCTACTACAAGGAATTCAGCCGCGACGCGGTCATCGCCATCGCGGAGGCGGTTGCCAGGGCGGGCTACGAAAAGTCCGTGCAATTCGCGGAAGAGGCGGTGTCGGAGACCGGTTTCGGCGTGGCCGAGCACAAGGCGCTCAAGAACAGGCTTTGTACGCATGAACTGCTGGATTATTATCGCAATCTCGATCTCGTGACCCCACGGGTCGACGAGGCAAGAAAGATCATCGAGCTGCCCAAGCCCGCGGGGGTGGTCTTTGCTCTCGCGCCCGCGACGAACCCGGTCGCTACCGTGTATTACAAGGCGATGCTGGCGATCCTGAGCCGCAACGCCATCGTCATGAGTCCTCATCCTGCAGCAAAAGCGGTGTCCGCCGCCGCAGCTCATCATCTCGCGCAGGCTGCAGAGGCCGCGGGAGCGCCCGCGGGACTGATTCAATGCGTCGAGGAGCCGTCGATCCCGCTGGTTCAGGACATCATGAGTTCTGACAGGATCAATGTCATTCTCGCGACCGGCGGCACCGCAATGGTGCGCGCCGCCTATTCCTCGGGCAACCCGGCGATGGGCGTGGGGCCGGGCAATGCCGTGGCCTATATCGACCCGAGCGCCAGGGTGGACGCGGCGGCCCGCTGCCTTGTCGAAAGCAAGGCGTTTGATAATTCGGTGCTTTGCACGAACGAGAGCGTTGCCGTCACGCTTGAGACAAATCGCGGCAACATGGAGCGCGCCCTGCGTTCTGCCGGCGCGCATGTCTGCAACGAGGCCGATACCGCGCGTTTGCGCGATTACCTTTTCACCGGGACAGGCTTCAACGTCGACGCGGTGGGGAAAAGCGCCGTCTGGATTGCGAAACAAGCCGGGCTTCGGGTCAGCCCCTCGACCAAGGTCTTGGTGCCCGTTGTCGCCTCACCGGGACAGGACGATCTGTTGTTCCGGGAAAAGCTGTGCCCGGTGCTGACGCTGACAGCCGCGACGGATTTCCCGCAGGCCCTGACATTCGCCAAGCACACCGCGCGTCGTGGCGCAGGGCACTCGGCCGCGTTCCATGGCGAGGATAACGAGCGGCTGGTCGCTTTCTCGCAGGGGGTTCCTGTCTACCGGGTCGTGGTCAATGCGCCCTGTTCGCAGGGAGCCGCCGGGTTTGCCACGCACCTGCCGCCGTCTTTCACGATTGGCACGGGGTTCGCCGGGCGCTCTTCGATCGGCGAGAACCTTGGACCGCAGCACCTCGTACAGTGGACGCGCATCGCCTATGCCAAGGACTTGCCGGCCGATCTGGCCGGGGTGGACCTGAGCGGCGTGTCCGCCGAACGCCCCGCAGCACGCACCCCGATCGCCGCGCCGGGGCCGGCCGGCGAAGCCGTCTCAGGCGATGTCAGCCGCGACGAGCTGCGCCGCCTTATCCTCGAAGAACTGCGTAGCCTGAAAGGAGGCGAGGCATGACCGAACTCCGCGCCTCGATCTTCATTGATCAGCTTCAGCCTCAAACATTGGCCTACATGTCCACATGGATGCGGGGTACGCTACCGCGCCTGCGGATGGCCGCGCAGATCGTTGAGATCGCGCCCGGCCTGGACGTCGAGGCACTGACTGACACCGTTCTCAAGAGCGCGGATGTCCATGCCGGCCTGCTTGTCGTTGAGCGGCAGTTCGGGACCCTTGAGTTCCACTCGCGTTCCACGGCGGAAGTGCATTCCGGTGCCTCCGCGATCCTCGAGGCGCTAGGGAAGACTGCCGCCGACGTGGCTCCGCCCAAGATTCTCGCCTCCAAGCTGGTCACCAATGTTGATGATCAGCACGCATTCCTGATGAACCGCAACAAGCTCGGCTCGATGGTGCTCGGTGGCGACAGTATCTACCTCCTGGAATGCCAGTCCGCCGCTTATGCCATCCTGGCGTGCAACGAGGCCGAGAAGGAGGCGGATGTGAAGCTGATCGACATGCGGATGATCGGAGCCAACGGTCGGCTTTACCTGGCCGGGACGGAGGCGGATGTCCGCAATGCCAGAAACGCGGCCGAAGGCGCGTTACGTGATGCAGGAGCGTCGTGATGTCTGCCCTTCGGGACGAGATTCGCGCGATCCTGCGCGAGGAAATGGCTGCGTTCAGGTCGGAAGCTGGGGCTGCGCCGCCAAGCCGTGTGGCGGAACAGGTGCGCATCACCTCGAGCACCGAGCTAACACATTTCGCGCAGGATATCCTGCGGAGGGCGTCGGAGCCGGGTTTCGCCGAACGCGTGGCGCGTGGCGAGTTGGTCTTCGAATTGAGCAGGCCGCCTGCTGGCCCACCCACGCAGCCAGTCGTCGGGGCGATCGTGACAGGGCCCGGCAGCAAGGTGCCGGAGAGGCTAGACAAGGCGTTGATCACCGAGCGCGACATCAATGCGCTCGATGGGTCTGCACGAAGCCTGCGGATCGCGCCGACAAGCCGTCTGACACCACTGGCGCGGGACGAAGCACGTCGCCGTGGCATCCGGATCGAAAGGGATAAGGCATGATACAAGCCCGTGTCATCGGAAAGGTCTGGTCTTCCAGACGCGTGGAGTCGCTTCCGCGCGGCGCGCTGCTCGAAGTCGAGACCGAGGGCGGGGCCAAGATGATCGCCTTTGATCCGCTGGGCTGCGATGCCGGCGAAGCGGTCTTGGTGACGCAAGGATCGGTCGCCGCGGGTTATTTCGCGGGTCGGGCCGTGCCCGTTGACGCGCTCATCATCGGGTCCATCGACGAAGACAAGTAACAGTCAACCATGAAGGAAAACATGCATGGCTAATCTAGCAATCGGAATGATCGAAACCAAAGGCTATGTCCCCGCGCTTTCTGCGGCAGATGCCATGGTAAAGGCCGCGAACGTGGAGATCGTGGCGCGCAACGAGGTTGGCGGCGGGCTCGTGTCCGTTGTCGTCAAGGGCGATGTCGGTGCCGTGAAGGCGGCGACCGAAGCCGGAGCAGAGGCGGCTAGCCAGGTTGGTGAGGTGACTGCCGTGCATGTCATCCCGCGGCCGCATGCCGATCTCGGGAAACATTTCTCGGCCGCCGCCGTCTCGAAGTAACACCGCCATCATGCAAGGGGGCTGGACAGGATCATGACAGAGCTTCGCGTTTACTTGCCGATCGAAGATCTGCAGCCGCAGTTCGCGGCCTATCTGTCCTCCCCCATGCGCGCGCGGGCGTATCCGCCGTTCCGCGGCCAGAATTCGCTGATCATCGAAGTGGCCCCGGCGCTCAGTATTCACCGGATAGCCGATCTGGCCCTCAAGGAGGCGCCCGACATGGAGCCGGGCATCCTTTTCACCGAACGGCAGTTCGGGCTTCTGGAGCTGCATGCCGCCGACATGAAGGACCTGGACGCAGCCGGGCGTGCAATCCTGGAGGGCATTGGCGCCAAGCACACCGATCAGTTTGCACCGAAGATTCTCTATCACGACATCATCGAGGACCTCTCGGATCAGCACGCTATAATCCTGAACCGCACGCGCGACGGCTCCATTCTGGTGCCCGGCGTCGCGCTGTTGATCTACGAGATGATGCCGGCCCTCTTTGCCTGCGTCGCGGCCAACGAAGCTGAGAAGGCCGCCCCGGGTGCCGTCATCAACGATGTCCAAATGATGGGCGCCACGGGGCGCATATTCATGTCCGGCAGCCTAGAGGACATGCAAACGGCAAGGGACCGGATAACCAAGACACTGGAAAACATAAAAGGCCGCTCCGACTGAACGGAGCGCAACGACCGACCCAACCCAAACGGAGGTATAGAAATGTCAAACAAACTGTCCAGAAGACAATTCGTCGGCCGCTCGGCAGCACTGGCCGGCCTGGCCACCGCCGGCCCGCTGAGCCCGGCATTCGCGGCCCGCAGCGACCGGATGAACATCCTGTGCTGGGAAGGCTACAACTCCGACCAAGTGCTCGGACCGTTCCGTGACGCGCATCCGGGTGCAACCATCCGCGCCGAGAGTGGGACATCCGACCCGGACATGATCAACAAGCTTCGTGCCGGTGAGACCTCGGTCTGGGACCTGATCAATGTCAACCAGCCGTGGGCGCGCGACCAGCTTTATCCGGAAGGCCTCATCAAGCCGCTGAACAAGGACCGGTTCCTGCCGTATTTCGACAAGATGCTGCTGTCGTTCAAGAATCCTCCCTACGAGTTGTCCTTCGCGGATGACGGCGAACTGATCGGCATGCCGCAACGCTATGGCCCGTTCAGCTTCGTGGTCAACACCGACAAGATCAGCAGGGAAACGGCGGAAGAGCAGGGCTGGAACCTTTTCCTCGATCCGGCGATGAAGGATCGTTATGGAGTGCTGACCTACGACAACTGGAATATCATGCACATGTGCCTGACCGCCGGGCTGAACCCGTTCGAGCCAGTCGAGGGCGCGGATCTCGAAAAATTCCGCGAGACGGCGCAGACGATTTTCGGCGGCTCAA
This sequence comes from Roseovarius ramblicola, assembly GCF_042430665.1. Lineage (NCBI taxonomy): Bacteria > Pseudomonadati > Pseudomonadota > Alphaproteobacteria > Rhodobacterales > Roseobacteraceae > Roseovarius > Roseovarius ramblicola. Next base: position 40,827 of record NZ_JBHMEC010000006.1, read on the forward strand.
AGCTGATGACGGACGACCTTGTGGCGATGAACACTGCCCTGATCAATGGTGAGATCGACGCGTATTTCACCGGCGGCACCTATACCGCATCGCCGGCACGCTACGACGGTTTGACCAACGTGCGCGCGATCACACCCCGTTCCGGTCCGGTCGACGGCAAGGGCGGCGTTGTCTGGATCGAGCTGACCTCCGCGGTCAACAACCCCGATCCCAGCGACCTGGCCCAGGAATTCCTGGAATTCGTGCAGACACCAGAGATATCCAAGGCGGTTGCCTTCACCGAGGGCACTTACAACCCGGTGTGCCAGATGGGCAACGAGGAGGTCATGGCGCTGTTCGACAATGAAGAACTGGATGCGATCCAGATGGACACCCTTGCCGAGGAGATGGAGCGTTCGCTCGATTACCAGGTAGTGGCCTCCTATGACACCCTGATCGACATCTACACCCAAGAGCGGCGGTCGTGACTTGAGTTGGCCCCGGTGCCCGTGGCGCCGGGGCATCCCGCCTAATTTGCACTTTCCAAGGGTAGAGTATGGATTCTTCACCGTTTCTGCGCCTGCGCGGCGTCGTGAAAACATTCGGAAGTTTCACTGCACTCGACAGTATCGACCTCGATATTGCCGAAGGCGAATTCTTCACGATCGTCGGCCCATCCGGCAGCGGGAAATCGACGCTGATTCGACTGCTGGTCGGCATGGATGACCTGACCAGTGGAGAAATCCGCCTGCGCGACCAGCGGATCGATGATACGCCGGCCAACACGCGGCCCACTTGCATGGTTTTCCAGTCGCTCGCCCTGTTTCCGCACATGACCGTCGGCCAGAATATCGAGTTCCCGCTTAAGCTGCGCAAGGAGCCGCCGGACGGACGCAAGGCGAAGGCGCTCGACCTGCTCGACCTCCTGCGCCTGCCGCAGAGCTATTACGACAAGCGTATCTCGCAGTGTTCAGGCGGCGAGAAGCAGCGCGTGGCGCTTGCAAGGGCGCTCGCCTTCGACCCTGAAATCCTGTTCTTCGACGAGCCGCTTTCCGCGTTGGACTACCGGTTGCGCAAGACGTTGGAAAAGGAGTTGAAGGATCTGCACGCACGCACCGGCAAGACCTTCGTTTACATCACGCATTCGCTTGAAGAGGCGATGGTCATGTCCGACCGGATAGCCATCATGAAGGAAGGGCGGATCGAACAGATATCGGAGGCCGACGAAATCTACGGTGCGCCGGTAAGCCGTTTCGTGGCCGAATTCATGGGCGAAGTGAACCTGTTCGACGTGCGCGGCGCATCCGGCGGCGCGGTCTCCAGCGATGTGCTCGAGGTCAACCCGACCGTGAAGCTGCCCAACCTGAAAGAAGGCGCTCGCGGGCTTCTCATGGTACGCCCCGAATACATGCGTTTCGCCGACGCCGGCGACGCGTTCGACTTCACGCTCACCGGCGTGCTGCACGGAGAGTATGCGCTCGGCTCCCGCATCCAGTACGAGATAGATACCCCGGGCGGCATGGTGACACTCGAGAACCTCCGGGAAGACCGGCGCCCCCTCTCCGAAGGGCAGGAGATCACCCTGGGCTTCAACGCCGAAAACACCCATTTCATCGACGGGGCCACATGAATACCCTTGATCGCAAGCTGGGCCTCCTGTCGGCCCTGCCGGTAATTGCTCTCATGGCTGTCGCTTTTCTAGCGCCGCTCGTCGTCGTTGCGCTGTTCTCGATCATGCCGCAAAAGGTCTTTTCGCTTGGCAACGTACCGGATTTCTCGGCCTATGCCGTATTCATAGAACAGGGCTACTACAAATCGCTCCTCTGGTCGCTGGGCATGGCGCTGGCCTCTACGTTAATACTTCTTATCGTTTGCTGGCCGATCGCTTTCGCGATGGCCAAGATATTCAAGCGCTTCACGATCATCCTGACCATTGCAGTCGTGATGAGCCTTTTTGTCTCCGAGAACATCCGGCTTTTCGGCTGGGTTCTGACGCTGATGAAAGGCGGGCTGATCGAAGGGTATTTTCGCGCCTGGACAGGGGTCAGCTTTGACAGCCCGCTCTACGGCGTACCAATCATCGTGTTCGGGCTGGTCTACGTCTACCTGCCATTCATGCTCTTCCCTCTGGCGCAGGGCATCGCGATGGTGCCCGATGACACGCGGCAGGCTGCCTATGACCTCGGCGCGTCGCGGTGGCAAGTTCTGTGGCAGATCGAGATCCCGCTGGCCGCACCGGGCATCGTCGTGGGCTCGCTTCTGAGTTTCGTGCTTGCCGCGGGCGCCTTGGCAGAGTCCAAGATACTCGGCGGGCAGGCTGTCATAGCGATCGCCGACGATATCGAGACGGCCTTCACATTCGGTCAGAACTGGCCGCTGGGCTCGGCGCTGTCGATGATCCTGATCGTCATCATCGGTGCGCTGGCGCTCTTCGGGGTCTCGAAGGTCGACCTTGACGCGATCATGGGGAGGAAGCGCTGATGAAGACCAGCCGCCTGACCCGGATCGTCCTTTTCGCTTACGGCATCGCGATGATTGCCTTCCTGTATCTTCCGCTCGTGTCTGTGGGCTTTGCCTCGGTGTCGCAAGCGAGGTACCTTACTTTTCCCATCCGTCGCTACTCCACGAAATGGTACACCGAGGCGCTGGAAAGCAGTACCGTCAGTGAGCTTCTGGTCACGTCGCTGGTCGTGGCGGTTCTCGTCACCGTCATCGCCCTGGTGCTGGCATTCTTCGGCGCGCTTGCCTTCGCCCGCTACCAGTGGCGCTTTCGGACCGCTTTCCAGAAACTCATCCTTTTGCCAATCTTCTTTCCGCAGACGGTGCTGGGGCTGGCCCTGCTGATGTGGTTCAATTCGCTGGGCATCATTCCGAGCTGGAAGACCGCAGTCGTCGCGCACCTCGTGTGGATCACGCCGATCGCCACGCTGATCGTGGCCATCCGGGCCTACAGCTTCGATCCGGCGCTGGAAGAGGCCGCGCGGGACATGGGGGCAGGCACCTTCACCGTCCTGCGCGAGATCACGCTGCCGCTGTTGACGCCCGGCATCGTGTCGGCAGGCCTGTTCGCTTTTCTGCTTAGCTGGGGGAACTTCCCGCTCTCACTCTTCACGACCGGGGCCGACTCGACGCTGCCCGAATGGCTCTACGCCAAGATGGTCTCCGGCTATTCCCCGCTGGTGCCGACACTTGGCGTCATGTCGGTTGTCGGCTCCTTCCTGCTGATCCTGACTGCATTCGTCGTGGTCTGGATGATGCGGGCCAACCGAGAGGCCGGAACGGCCCAAGACCGAACCTGACAGAAGACAACCAACACGGAGGAAACACAGCCATGCTCACGTCACTGAAAGGCAAAAGCGTCATCGTCACCGGGGGCTCCAAGGGCATCGGGCGCGGCATCGCCACCGTCTTTGCCCGTCAGGGAGCGAAGGTTACGCTCGCTGCGCGAAATGAGGAGGACCTCAGGAAAGCTGCGAGCGAGATTGAAGGCGATGTCCGCCACGAGGTTTGCGACGTCTCCGACTGGGACTCGGTGAAAGCGATGGTCGACAGCACCGCCGACGCACAGGGCGGGCTCCATGTGCTCTGCGCCAATGCCGGGGCATTTCCGCAAACCAAGATGGTCGACATGGACCCCTCAGAATGGGATCAGGTTCTTGCGACGAACCTGCGGTCATCGTTCCTTTGCGTGAAGGCCGCCATTCCGCATTTCGAGAAGGCCGGCAAGGGGCGTGTCGTCATCACCTCGTCGATCACCGGCCCCCACACCGGCTTTCCCGGCTGGTCGCATTATGGTGCGTCGAAGTCCGGCCAGCTGGGCTTCATCAAGACCGCGGCGATGGAATTGTCGCGCTACAACACCACGATCAACGCTGTAATGCCGGGCAACATTTATACCGAAGGTCTTCAGGATCTCGGGCAGGAGTATCTCGACACGATGGCCGCCTCGATCCCGCTCAAGCGGCTGGGCGACGTCGAGGACATCGGCAACGCGGCGCTGTTCTTCGCGTCCGACGAGGCGGGTTACATCACCGGTCAGCAGATCGTCATCGACGGCGGCCAGATCCTACCGGAATCGCTGGAAGCGATGGACGAGATCTGAACGCCGCGACAGCGTCAATCGAAAGGAGTCTGCCATGTCCGCATCAGACATGCCCCTGAAGGAGTTGCTGCGCCATCTCGACAGGCTGGCGCAGGACTCGCTTTCTCTGTGGGACGTGCCCGAGGGCGCCTCCGCGCGGCTCATCAACGTGTCGGAGAATGCAACATACCTCGTCGAGGCACCGGGCGGCTACAAGTCCGTCTTGCGCATCCACCGGGAAAACTACCACTCCCACCGCGCCATCGAGTGCGAGTTGGCATGGCTCGAGGCGCTCGACCGCGAAGGCGTGGTGACGACACCTGGCTACTATACAGGCAGGAACGGAGACCCGATCCAAACGGGCCGCGCCGAAGCTCTTGCGGATCCCCGCTACATGGTGCTGTTTCATTTCGTCGAAGGCCAGGAGCCCGACGATAGCGGCGACATGACCGAGGGATTTGAGGAACTGGGAACCATCGCGGCCCGCTGCCATGATCATGTGCTGCGCTGGCAGAAACCCAACGGATTCGAGCGGTTGACATGGGATGCAGCTGCCGTCTTCGGGCCCAACTCCACATGGGGAGACTGGCGTGACGCGCCGGAAGTGACGCCGGAATTGGCCGCGGTTCTGGAAAAGGTCGAGCAGACCATCTGTGATCGGCTCCAGTCATTCGGCAAGGCACCAGACCGCTTCAACCTGATCCATGCCGACATGCGGCTGGCGAACCTGCTGGTGGATGCCAACGGCACCCGGCTCATCGACTTCGACGATTGTGGCTGGGGCTGGTTCCTCTACGACTTCGCGGCAGCCATCAGCTTCATCGAGGATGATCCGCGCATCCCGGCCCTGCGCGAGGCCTGGGTGCGCGGCTACCGGTCGGTGCGTGATATGAGTGCAGAGGAAGAGGCCGAGATCGACACCTTCATCATGCTGCGCCGGATGGCCCTGCTTGCTTGGATCGGCAGCCATATCGAGGCACCGGAACCGCAGGAACTGGCACCCGGATTCGCCGCCACCACCGCGCGCCTGGGTCAGGCTTATATGGACAAGATCGGGGCCTGAGATGTCCGAAGGGGGTCAACCGTGAGCAACTGGAAAACCGCGTTCCGAAGCTTCTACTACGAAACGGCGGAAGAGCCCGAGGACATCGTGCTCGACCCGGCCACGACGGCGCTGCTGGTCATCGACATCCAGAACACCTATCTTGAGGTGCCCGACGATGAGGCCGAAGCCCTGCGCTGGCAGCCGTTCTTCGATCGGATGAACGATACGGTCATTCCCAACGCCTCCAACCTGATCGACTGGGCCCGGACGGAGGGGCTGGAGGTCATGTTCGCGCGCATCGCCTGTCAGACGCAGGACGGGCGCGACCGTTCGCTCAGCCAGAAGAAACCCGGCTTCAACTACCTGCTCCTGCCCAAGGACCGCGAGGACAGTCAAATCGTCGATGAACTCACGCCAAAAGGGGACGAGATCGTCGTCACCAAGACCACGGACAGTGCTCTGACAGGGACCAACCTTCGGCTGATGCTCCACAATATCGGCATTCGGCACGTGATCGTGGCCGGCATCTTCACGGATCAGTGCGTGAGTTCTACGGTGCGCTCTCTTGCCGACGAGAGCTTTGAGGTTCTCGTGGTCCACGACGCCTGCGCGGCTGCGACAGACGAACTCCACGAGCGCGAGCTCGAGATCATTAATATGATATACTGCCACGTCGTGGGAATGGACGATCTGCCTAGTTTCATCTCACCTCATTGACGTGAGTGCGGGCATTTCGAGGGGATCATCACGCCGATGAACGTACTGGAGGCTAGCCGAACATCATCGAGAGTCGCACCGAACCTAACGATCCTAGGTGTTCAGTCCCGGCATTTGGTGGATCGGATCGAGGATGAACTGAGCTACTCCCCGTCTCTTGGACAGGATCTGGCGTAAATCAAGCTACTCTTTGCACCTGCTGATCG
>NZ_JBHMEC010000007.1:0-11636 GCF_042430665.1 Roseovarius ramblicola
GCGTGGCATGACGTCAGCGGGGTATGGGGCCGTCACACCCGAAGCGCAAGTTGCGCAACAATGCCAACACAATGGGCGGATTCCGGAAGTTCGCTGCGCGACCAACCTATGGCGTGATTGCGGAATTTCCGGACCTTCGGATTCACCAAGCAGGCCTTGATTTTGAGACAGTGGTGGCCGTCAGCTTAGCGTGTTCGTAGAGAATTTCTTCAAAAGAGGAACGTGGAAAATCAGACCCGAAGAGGCAATTGCCAGCATCAAGAATGTTTAATCGCACAAAAGTTAAGATCGCGAGTGCGGAACGATGTGCCTGGAAGTTAAGTAAGACCTGAACAGATAAAAGAAATTGGGCCTTGCCGGCGAATGCTGAAACAGAAAGCTTTACAAGAAGCGCAGCACGATCTTGTTGCTATCTGCAAAAGCCACGCTTGGTATCGGCCAGCTAACTCGTCTGGCCGATACCGCGACTTGCTTGATCAACGCAGGCCGGTGGCGCGATGAACGTTCATGGTACCCAAGACCTGTGAACTGCTGCTTGCGGTTGTACTCAGGCCGCCGGTAAGGTGATCGCCTTGGCTGCGTCACCGTCGCGCGCACCGTAGTGGACCAGCACCCGGGCCGCGCTTTCCGCACCCAACTTGCCAGCCTCTTGAACCGGCAAGCCGCGGGCTAACGCAGCCAGGAAACCACTCGCGTAGGCATCCCCCGCGCCGGTGCTGTCGACGACTTGTGGCACGTCGACCGCCTGGATGTGGTGGCGACCGTCGGCATCGGCCACAATGGAGCCCTTGTCGTGCTCGGTCACCGCCGCGATCGAGACCTGCGTCATTGCCCAGCCAAGCGCAGCGTCCGCGCCGTCGTGCCCCGCCAGCGCGGCCACCTCGACATGGTTGCCGACAAGGATGTCGACATGACGCGAGACGGTGTCGCGCATGACGTCAATGTTGCGCTCGACGCATCCGGCATCCGAAGGCGTCAGCGCCACCTTCGCGCCGGCGGATTTTGCCGCCTCGGCCAGGCGTTCAATCACCGCCGCGCCATGCGGAGCATCCCAGATGTACCCTTCGATGAACAGAATATCGAACGCTTCGGGCAGAGCCGCGAGCGCCTCCTGGGGCATGAGGGTGGTCGCCGCTCCCAGGTAAGTGCTCATGGTGCGCTCGCCGTCCGGCGTGACCAGCACGACGCAGCGGCCGGTGCCGTGATCGCCGTTCTGTGCAACGGCAACCGGCGCTGCCAGCCCCATCCCCGACATCTCCTCGCAGAAGGCATCGCCGAGATCGTCATTGGCCACCTTCCCCAGGTAGGTCCCCCGGACAGGCGTACCGGCCAGGTGCGCGATAGAATTGGCCACCGATCCGCCGGACTGGCGGATGCCGGGGCCGACATCCTCGAACAGGGCGTGGGCCGCGTCGGCATCCACCAGGTGCATGCCCCCCGGGGTCAGCCCGTGCCGCGTGACGACATCGGGCTCGACCGCGGCAACGACATCGACCAGTGCGTTGCCAAGACCCACGATATGCGGTGTTGGTTCGGTCATGTCTCGCTCCTCAATACCGGTAGTGTTCCGGCTTGTACGGCCCTTCGGGCTGCACACCGATGTAATCGGCCTGCTCTTTCGCCAACTCCGTCAGTTTCACGCCGATGCGGTCGAGATGCAGGCGCGCGACCTTTTCATCGAGATGCTTGGGCAGGACATAGACCTCGTTGCCGTACTGCCCCCCCTTGGTCCAGAGCTCGATCTGCGCCAGCACCTGGTTGGTGAAGGACGCGGACATCACGAAGGAGGGGTGGCCGGTGGCGTTGCCGAGGTTCAGCAGGCGGCCTTCGCTGAGCAGGATGATCCGGTTGCCCGAGGGCATCTCGATCATGTCCACCTGATCCTTGATGTTGGTCCATTTGTGGTTCTTCAGGCTGGCGACCTGAATTTCGTTGTCGAAATGGCCGATATTGCCGACGATGGCCATGTCCTTCATCGCGCGCATATGCTCGATCCGGATCACGTCCTTGTTGCCGGTGGTGGTGATGAAGATGTCGGCGGTCTCGACCACATCCTCGAGTGTGGTCACCTCGAAGCCGTCCATTGCCGCCTGCAGTGCGCAGATGGGATCGACCTCGGTCACCTTGACGCGTGCGCCAGCACCAGACAGCGATGCCGCCGAGCCTTTGCCCACATCGCCATAGCCCATGACCACGGCGACCTTGCCCGCCATCATCGTGTCGGTGGCGCGGCGGATGCCGTCGACGAGGCTTTCCTTGCAGCCGTATTTGTTGTCGAATTTCGACTTGGTCACGCTGTCGTTGACGTTGATCGCCGGGAACGGCAGGTGGCCCTTTTCCATCATCTTGTAGAGCCGGTGCACGCCGGTGGTGGTTTCCTCGCTGACACCCTTGATCATGTGACGCTGTTTCACGAACCAGCCGGGGCTTTGGGCCATGCGTTTGCGGATCTGGGCAAAGAGCGCCACCTCCTCATCCGAGGTGGGCGTCTCGATCAGGTCGGTCTCGCCCTCCTCGACGCGGGCCCCCATCAGGATGTAGAGCGTGGCGTCACCGCCATCGTCGAGGATCATGTTTGCGCCGCCCTCGGGAAACTGAAAGATCCGGTCGCAGTAGTCCCAGTATTCCTCCAGCGTCTCGCCCTTGATGGCAAAGACCGGCGTGCCGCCCTCGGCGATCGCCGCCGCCGCGTGATCCTGGGTGGAGAAGATGTTGCAGGACGCCCAGCGCACATCGGCGCCCAGTTCGACCAGCGTCTCGATCAGCACGGCGGTTTGAATGGTCATGTGCAGGCTGCCCGCGATGCGCGCGCCCTTGAGCGGCTTGGCCTCGCCGAATTCCTTGCGCAGGGCCATCAGCCCCGGCATCTCGGTTTCCGCAATATCCAGTTCCTTGCGGCCGTAAGCGGCGAGGCTGATGTCACGGATCGCGCTGTCCGTGGGACTGACTCTCTCTGGCTTGTTCATGTCGCGTCTCCCTTCTTCATTCTCGTGTTTCGGGTCACTCGGCTGCGGCGGACACGCCGAAGGTGCGGGCCAGTTCGTCGGCCAGGTCCGTGCGTTCCCAGCTGAAGCCGCCGTCATCGTCCGGGACGCGCCCGAAATGGCCATAGGCGGCGGTGCGGGCATAGACCGGCTTCAGGAGGCCCAAGTGCTCGCGGATGCCGCGCGGGGTCAGGCGGACCATCTCGCGCAGGGTGCTGGCCAGCTTGGATTCATCGACCCGGCCCGTGCCGAGCGTGTCGACATAGATGGCAACCGGCTCGGGCACGCCGATGGCATAGGCCAACTGAATCTGGCACTTGTCGGCCAGCCCCGCAGCAACCACGTTCTTGGCCATGTAGCGCGAGATGTAGGCCGCCGAGCGGTCCACCTTGGTCGGGTCCTTGCCGGAGAACGCGCCGCCACCATGCGGGGCCGCGCCGCCATAAGTGTCGACGATGATCTTGCGGCCCGTCAGGCCCGCGTCACCGTCCGGGCCGCCAATGACGAAATTGCCGGTCGGGTTGACGATGATCTTGTCCTGCGACGGCAGGGCCCAGCCCTCTTCCTTGAAGCAGTCAGTGATGTAGGGCTCGACGAGGCTGCGCACGTCGTCCTGGCTCAGTCCTTCGGCATGCTGGGTTGAGACGACCACGGTGTCGATGCCGACGGGCTTGCCATTCTGGTACTTCAGCGTCACCTGGCTCTTGGCGTCGGGGCCGAACTGGGATTGCTTGCCCGATTTGCGGTCCTCGGCCATGGTGCGCAGAATCTTGTGCGCGAACTGGATCGGGGCCGGCATCAGCTCTTCGGTCTCGTTGCAGGCATAACCGAACATGATGCCCTGGTCGCCCGCACCTTCTTCGCCCTTGTCGCCTTCGTCGACGCCCATCGCGATATCGGCAGACTGGGCATGCAGGCGGCAGACGATCTCGGCGTCCTTCCAGGAAAAACCATGCTGTTCATAGCCGATGTCCCGGATCGCGTCGCGGGCGATCTGCTCGACATTCTTCAGCACGCTTTCCGGGCCACGCACTTCGCCGGCGATGGTCACGTGGTCGGTCGTTGCCAGTGTTTCGCAGGCCACGCGCGATTGCGGGTCAGCGGCGAGGTAGGCATCCAGTACCGCGTCCGAAATCCGGTCGCACACCTTGTCGGGGTGTCCCTCGGACACCGACTCACTGGTGAATAGCCATGATCTGTCGCTCATAATTGTTCCTTTCTCCACTGTCGTGGGGTTCGGTCGCTTTTGGCAAAAATCGAATTTTTGCTGGGATCAGGCGATCTTGCGATCGGCTGATGACTTGTCCGGCGTGTAGGACAGGCTGGGTTGCAGCCATGCCTCCACCTCGGCAATGCTCATTCCCTTGCGCTCGGCATAGTCGGCCACCTGGTCGGGGCCGATCCGGCCGATCCCGAAATAGGCCGAGTCGGGGTGGGCAAAATAGAGCCCCGACACCGCCGAGGCGGGCCACATCGCGCAGCTTTCGGTCAGGGTGACGCCGGTATGCTCGGGCGCATCCAGCAGATCAAACAGCGTGCGCTTCTCGGTGTGGTCCGGGCAGGCCGGATAGCCGGCGGCCGGGCGGATGCCGCGATACTGCTCGCGGATGAGCGCTTCGTTGTCGACCACCTCGTCGGCGGCATAGCCCCAGAGACTGCGGCGCACACGGGCGTGCAGCGCCTCAGCAAAGGCCTCGGCGATTCGGTCCCCCAGCGCCTGAACCATGATGGCGTCGTAATCGTTGCCCTCGGCCTTCAGCCGGTCGGCGATATCGTGCACCTCCGGCCCAGCGGTGACGGTGAAGCCACCGACCCAGTCCTCGGTGCCCTCGGGCGCCACGAAATCGGCAAGGCACATCTGCGGCTTGCCGTTCGACTTGCTGCGCTGCTGGCGCAGTTGTGGCATGCGGGCGGCGGCGGACTTGCGGCTCTCGTCGGACCAGACGACGATATCGTCGCCCTGCGCATTTGCGGGCCAGAGCCCCACGACACCACGGGGATTGAACCAGTCTTCCACCTCGATCCGGTCGAGCATTGCCTGTGCGTTGTCATAAAGCTCGCGCGCCGCGGACCCCTTGTCGGGATCTTCGAAGATATTCGGGAACTTGCCCTTCATCTCCCACGTGTTGAAGAACGGGGTCCAGTCGATGAACTCTCGCAGGGTTGCAACGCCCATATCGTCGATGACCGTCAGGCCCGGCGTTTGCGGTGCGGGCGGCGAATAGCTGTCCCAATCGCCATCAAATTTCGACCGGCGCGCCTCCGCCAGCGCAGCGGTGGGGCGGTCGCCAGTGCCTTTCATGCTATCGCACAACTTGACCTGTTCTTCCGCAATATTGGCCAGAAAGTCCGGCCGCGCAGTTTTGGACAGCAGCCGCGACACCACGCCGACGGCCTTTGAGGCGTCATCGACATGGATCACGCCGTGCTCATACTCTGGCGCGATCTTCAGCGCGGTGTGCTTTTTCGATGTGGTCGCCCCGCCAATCAGCAGCGGCAGGTCGAAACCCTGCCGTGTCATCTCGGCGGCCACGTCGACCATCCGGTCGAGCGACGGGGTGATCAGTCCAGAGAGCCCGATGATATCGGCCTTTTCCTTCCGGGCCGCTTCGAGAATATCCTCGGCCGGCACCATCACGCCAAGGTCGACCACGTCGTAATTGTTGCACTGCAGAACGACGCCGACGATGTTCTTGCCGATATCGTGCACGTCGCCCTTGACCGTCGCCATGATGACCTTGCCCTTGGCCGAGGTGTCGCCCGCCAGGCGCTTTTCCTCTTCCATGTAAGGCAGCAGATGCGCCACGGCCGCCTTCATCACGCGGGCCGATTTCACCACCTGCGGCAGGAACATCTTGCCAGCCCCGAAGAGGTCGCCGACCACATTCATGCCGTCCATCAGCGGCCCCTCGATCACGTCGAGCGGCTTCTCGGCACGCTGGCGGCACTCCTCGGTATCGGCGACCACATAATCGGTGATGCCGTGCACCAGCGCGTGTTCCAGCCTTTTCTCGACCGGCAGTTCGCGCCACTTGGGGTCTTCCTTTTTGGATGCTTCGCCGGTGCCCTTGTACTTGTCAGCAATCTCCAGCAGGCGCTCGGTCGCATCGTCGCGGCGGTTCAGCAGCACGTCCTCGACATGCTCGCACAGCTCGTCGGGGATGTCGTCATATACCGTGATCTGCCCGGCATTCACGATCGCCATGTCCAGCCCAAGCGGGATCGCGTGGTACAGGAACGCCGAATGCATCGCCTCGCGCACCGCGTTGTTGCCGCGGAAGCTGAAGGAGACATTCGACAGACCGCCTGACACGTGGACGTCTGGCATCGCCTCCTTGATCAGGCGGGTCGCCTCGAAAAAGGCATTCGCATAGTCGTTATGCTCTTCGATCCCCGTTGCCACGGCAAAAATGTTGGGGTCGAAAATGATGTCCCAAGGCTCGAACCCGGCCTTTTCGGTCAGCAGGTCGTAGGACCGCTTGCAGATGTCGAACTTGTGCTGCGCGGTCTCGGCCTGTCCGTTCTCATCGAACGCCATGACGACCACGGCGGCACCATAGCGCCGCACGGTGCGGGCCTGTTCCAGAAACGCCTCCTCGCCTTCCTTGAGCGAGATGGAGTTGACCACGGCGCGGCCCTGCACGCATTTCAGGCCCGCTTCGATCACCTCGAATTTCGAACTGTCGATCATCACCGGCACGCGAGAGATATCCGGCTCGGACGCAATGAGGTTAAGGAAAATTTTCATCGCCTCTTCCGAGTCGAGCAGCCCCTCGTCCATGTTCACGTCGATGATCTGCGCACCGTTCTCTACCTGCTGCCGGGCCACATCGAGCGCGGTGGCATAGTCGCCCTCCATGATGAGCTTTTTAAACTTGGCCGAGCCGGTCACGTTGGTGCGTTCGCCGATATTGATGAAACTGGAAACACCAGTGGTCATGCTGCGCCCTCCTTTATGTCCGCGCCCTGGGTCTCGAACATCTCCAGACCGCTCAGGCGCATGTGCCGGACTTTCGGCGGGATCTTGCGCGGCGCCTTGCCCTCGACCGCCTCCACGATGGCGCGGATATGGTCGGGCGTGGTGCCGCAGCAGCCACCGACTATGTTGACCAGCCCTGACTTGGCCCATTCGGCGAGGTGCTCGGCGGTCTCTTCCGGGGTTTCGTCATAGCCGCCCATTTCGTTGGGCAGACCGGCATTGGGATAGGCGCTGACCCGTGTATCGGCCACCTCGGACAGGGTGCGCACGTGCTGGCGCATCTCGCCTGCCCCGAGCGCGCAGTTCAGACCAATGGAAAACGGTCGCGCATGGCTCATCGACACCCAGAACGCCTCGGGCGTCTGGCCGGTCAAGGTGCGACCCGACCGGTCGGTGATGGTGCCCGAGATCATCAGGGGCGGGATGGTCAGCCCCTCGTCCGACAGGCTGTCGATGGCAAAGAGCGCGGCCTTGGCATTCAGCGTATCGAAGATCGTCTCGATCAGCAGCAGGTCGGCGCCGGCCTCGATCAGCGCGCGCGCCGCCTCGCCATAGGCGTTTGCCAGGTCGTCGAATGCCACCGCGCGAAAGCCCGGGTCGTTCACGTCCGGCGAGATGCTGGCCGTCTGGTTGGTTGGGCCAATGCCGCCCGCGACCCAGCGCGGCCGGTCGGGCGTGGCGACCGCGTCGGCGGCCTCGCGCGCCAGGCGGATGGCTTCGGTGTTCATCTCGATCACGAGGTCGGCCATGTCATAGTCGGCTTGGCTGATGGCATTTGCGCCGAAGGTGTTGGTGCACAGGATATCGGCGCCCGCATGCAGGAAATCCTTATGGATTTTGCGAATCATGTCGGGCTGGGTCAGCGTCAGCAGCTCGTTGTTGCCGCCCACGTCGCAGGGGTGATCCTTGAACCGCTCGCCGCGATAGGTGGCCTCGTCGGGCTTTTCCTGCTGGATCATCGTGCCCATCGCCCCGTCCAGCACCAGGATGCGGTCGGCGTTGGCGGCGGCTATGTCTTTTGTCTTGGTCATGCGTCTGTCAATCCTTCAAGCAGCGTTCTCGGCCACGATGTTGGGGGTCAGCCCCAATGTTCTGCAAACGGCCAGCGTGACTTTCGGCTGGTTGAGCGTGTAAAAGTGGAAGTCGGTGATCCCGGCCTTCATCAGGCGGCGGCATTGCTCGGCGGCGACGCCAGTCGCGACCATCGCACGGGTTTCGGGCGCGGCGTCCAGCCCGTCGAACATCTGGCCCATCCAGTCGGGAATCGAGGCGCCGCAGCCCGCGGAAAACCGCTTCAGCCCCTCGAAATTGGCGACCGGCATGATCCCGGCCACGATCGGCGCGTCGATGCCCGCAGCACGCGCGCGATCGACGAACCGCAGCACGGTGTCGGTGTCGAAGGCATATTGCGTGATCGCCCGCGCCGCGCCGTTGTCGATCTTGCGCTTGAGGTGGTCCATGTCGGCGGCAGCATCGCGGGCCTCCGGGTGCACCTCTGGATAGGCCGCGACCGAAATGTCGAAATCGCCCTTGCGGCGTAGCGCCGCGACCAGTTCCGTCGCGTCGTTATAACCATCCTCAGGCAGGCTTTGGCCTTCCGGCAGATCACCGCGCAGCGCGACGATCCTGTGCATGCCGGTCTCCCAGAACGCCTCGGCCTGACGGTCGATCTCTGCCCGACTGGCGCCGACGCAGGTGAAGTGATGCGCCACCGGCAGCCCCGTGCGGTTACCCACTATCTCGACGATGCGCGCGGTGCGGTCCCTGGTGGTGCCCCCGGCGCCGTAGGTGACCGAAAAATACTCCGGGTCGGCCGCACTCAGTTGCGCCACTGTATCGCGCAGTCGGGTCACACCGGCCTCCGTCTTGGGCGGAAAAAGCTCGAACGAAATTGACGGCGTGTCGGACGTAACTTTCATGTGCGTGTCTCCATCTCGGTGATCGGGAGGGAAAAGCCGGGGGCGCGCCACGGCGCCCCCGTCGCGGGGTGTCAGTGTTTTACGGGTTTGCGGAAATGCTGGATGCCCCAGGCGAGGTGGCCGTCATCCGCGGCCTTCACCCAGTTCTGCAGGCCAAGCGCCATCTTGTCGAGATACTCGGCCGAGCAGCCCTTTTCGCGCAGCTCGGCGTAATGCGCCAGAAGCTCTTCGCGGACCCGGGCATAGTGCGCCCGCAGGTCGCCGACCGCATCTTCCTGCTGTACCGTCTCGAAGCCGAGCGCCTCGGCCGTCTGGCGGTAGAAGCTGGGCGAGCCCAAGCTGTTGAGCTGCAGCCGGTCATAGACGGGCTGCAGCACGCCTTCGGGCACGTCATCGGCCTGCATCGGGTCGGTGAATATCAGGTGACCGCCCGGTTTCAACACCCGGAACGCCTCTGCCAGGACCTGGTCGCGCTGGTCGGAATGCAGGAAGGCATCCTGGCTCCAGACCACATCGACACTCTCGTCGGCCTCGGGCACGTCCTCGAACACGCCGTGGCGAATGCTGATCTTGTCGGCAAGCCGTGCAGCGCGGACCTTGCCCAGATTATACTCGTTCTGCGTCTCGGAAATGTTCAGGCAGACAGCCTCGCAGCCGGTCTTTTTCACAACGGTGCGCATCGCTCCGCCATAGCCCGCACCCAGGTCCAGAACCCGGGATCCGGCTTTCAGGTCGGGCAGCGCGTCGATCATGCTTTCGATCGTCAGGTCGCTGGCTTCGCGGATGTTCTTGGTGGTCGCGTAACGCCCGATATGCAGGTCCTCGCCCCCCCAGATGGTGGAATAGAACGTATCGGCATCGTCACTGTCATAGTAGGTTTCCGCGACATCACGGATGTCCACCTGCCCATCGGCACCGTTGCCGCCCCAGCGCGCCACATGCTCGGCCGATTTCTCGGCGATGTGGATGAAGAAGTCGGGCTCCTCCTCGGCATAGGTGTCCTGGAAGTCGCCATAGGTGCGCACACGCTCGAACCCGGCTTCGCGGAACAGGCGGCGCATGTAATCCTTGCGGATGGGGCACAGGTTGAGCGTGTAGGACGCCCCGTCGGGGAAATCATAGCGCATCCGGCACAGACCGTCGTCGATATGCTCGGGTTCGGCGCTGACGTCATCGCCGCAATAGTAATACTTGTGCTTGCTGGAAAACCCCCTGTCGAGCATCGCGTCATAGTTTCGCTGGTCGAGGATCAGCACGCCGTCATGCTTGAGCGCGGCGTAGAACTCGGCCAAGGCGCGGCGACGGTCCTGCTCTTCGTGCAGGTGGGTGAACGAGTTGCCAAGGCAGATGATCGCGTCGTACTTGCCGTGAATGTCACGGTTCAGCCAGCGCCAGTCCGCCTGAGCCGTCTTTAGGATCAGGCCGCGGCTCTGGCCGTTCTCGAAGGCCTTGGCGACCATTGCCGCGTTGCCGTCGGCGGCGGTGACGTCAAAGCCCGCCTTGGTCAGGCGCACCGAGTGAAAGCCGGTGCCGCAGGCCACGTCCAGCACGCGTTCCTTGCCGCGCGCCTTCAGGATGTCGATGAAAAACTGCCCTTCGCTCTGGGCGCGGCCGTCCCAGTCGATCAGCTCGTCCCACTTGTCAACGAAGCTGGTGACGTATTCCTTGCGATAATGCCCCGTCTCACGGTCTGCCAACGGATCCTTGCTGTAGGCCTGCTGGGTCATGGTCAGTTCGGCGTTGCCGGCGACATCGCTGGTCATGTCTCTCTCCGTTATCTGATGACGGCAGCCCGCACTTGTCCGTAACCGGGCGTCCGGATTCCGCGGCGCGGAATACAGAGGCGGTGCCGTCAGGGTTGTCGTTGTCCAGTCCGCACGCCGTTGCGTGGGCAGATCCCTGTGATCAATGGCGGTTGGGTTAATTTGCGCCTCACCGCCCGGCCGGAAAATTTCGTCTATAGAAGTTTTCGCCGACCGTTAATGTCCCATTGCGTACCTTTTCAACTGAAGAGTATTCAACCTTTGTGTGCGAAATTTTCATGAAATCATGTAATCCTTCGCCCAAAAACCTGTAAACGCTCAATAAATTTCGCGCTTAAATATTCACCGTCACAGCCCGTATGCAGAAAACACGGAAAATCATGCGAAATGCCGCTTTGGAATACGCTTAGTTAAGCTAACTTTCATCAAGGTGCTGGGAGATGCCGGATGCGATTTTTCTTTCAATCACTTTATGCGGATGGTAAACTCAGCAGTAGAACTGCTTTGCGCCATCATGGGCGTTGTTGCACATCTCTGACGACAGAGGATTCACTTTGCGAATCCATGCGGTTACACGGGCTGCATGAGCAAGCCACCTCCCGCCCGCTATCGCACGACGAACTGGTCCAACTACAACGCCTCGCTGCGCAAGCGAGGGTCTCTGCTGATCCGGGTCGATAAGGACATGACCTGGCGCGCGCCGCGTGATGGGCGGCCTGGACGGCCCGCGGTGTTTTCCGATGCAGCGATCCAGTTCTGCCTGTCGATCAAGGTGCTTTTCAAGCTTCCATTGCGCCAGACCGCGGGGATGGTGGCCAGCCTGCTGCGTCTTGCGGGGCTGGACTGGCCGGTGCCGGACTTTTCCACCCTGTGTCGGAGGCAGAAAACCCTGGCGGTGCAGGTCCCGTATCGCCGTGCTGACGGGCCGTTGAACTTGTTGGTCGACAGCACTGGGATCAAGTTCCTCGGCGATGGCGAATGGCAGGCGCGC
>NZ_JBHMEC010000008.1:0-378896 GCF_042430665.1 Roseovarius ramblicola
GGGGTGTCGAGCGCCTGGCTCGTGCCCGGGGCCAGCGGGTCCGGCGCGGTGCCGAGCGCGGTGTCGAACGCGGCGGGGCCGGTCCCCGGCGTGCCGGGCCGTGCGGGGTCGCGCGGGGCCGGGGTGTCGAGCGCCTGGCTCGTGCCCGGCGTCACGGGATCCTGTGCGGTGCCGAGCGCGGTGTCGAACGCGGCGGGGCCGGTCCCCGGCGTGCCGGGCCGTGCGGGGTCGAGCGGGGCCGGAGTGTCGAGCGCCTGGCTTTCGTTTGGTCGTGGCGGAGGCCCGAGGCGCGGCGGAAAGTCGATCGGAAAGAACAGATCCGTGGGGCCGGTGCCCTCGATGATGATCTCGGGCACAACATTCTGCCTGATGTTCTGCCTGATCGTGATGCCGGCAAGTTCCTCCGGAACCTGATCTCTGTCACGGATCGCGACGAACACAAACGCCCTTGATATTATGTCGTCTGCGGGCCCACGGGAAAAGGTCTCCGGGCCGATGGCCGTAATGATATGGTGGTGCGACAGAAAGAGCCGCGAGACAACCGAATGCATGTTGCCCGGCAACACATCGTAAATGTTGTCGAGCGCGTATTCCCAAGCCTCTATGGTATAGATCGGGAGCGTGCCCTCCGACACCGGAGTCGGCGCGTCCCCGTGCAGCGCGGTGGCTGAACGCGCGCGCGCATCGGGTCCAGACAGGACGTCACTGCATCCATCTAGAACCTCGACGGTGATCCGCGCACCGGCCCGCTCCAGTTCCGCGATGACCTCGGGGCCTCCGAAATCGCGCACGGCGACGGCGCGATTGAGAACCGGCGCACGGCCCGTCCCGGACACGCCTTCGGGATCCAGACCATCGCGCAGGGCCGCGCTTCGGCGCAGATAGACCAGGATCACCTCGTCACCGGGCTGCACGCGGTCGACCAGGTCCCTGAGTTTGGCCGCCCCCGCATCGGCCACGGAGTCGCCGAGGTAAATCGCCTCGATATCCGTCTCCACAAGTGCCTCGCAGCAAAGCCGCGCCGAAGGGTAATTGTTGTCGATTTCCCCGGTCGTTTCGTGACCGCAGTTACCCATCACCACCGCATACCGATCGGCGGAGGCTGGCAGGGCCAGCATATGCAGTATGACAACGAAAATTATTAAATGCAGGCGCATAGCCACCTCCCGGGAAAACCTTGGAGGAACCATAGCTTGTTATTGGCAGTCCGACAATTCCCGTTTGGTCAACTTTGCGTCTGTTGTCGATATCGCCAAGGCGCAGGTGATGTTCTGCAGATTCGCGTCAACGGCGCCACCCGCGGCATCGATGCTTCGATGCTTCGAGCAGGTTGCCGGTTGCGGGCTGGGCGGCAAGTCAGCGGCCCCGTCCGATCGTGAACGTGTCATCCGACACGCCGCCCATGTGCGGAACATGTGCGGGAATCGGTCGCCGGCCTCCTGGCTGCGGAGACCTCGGCGCCCGTGTCAGCGCCGCCCGACGGCCCTCGCTGGCGCCGCATGGCCGGGCGTTGTCGAAAACCCCTTTGATTACAGTCAGCAAACTTGTAACGTATGCCCGCACCAAGATTCTGGGGTGGCGGTCCTCCGGCAATTCGGAACCACACCGCCTGTGCCCTCATTTTGAATGAACCGCGAGTCCGCGTTGGTCCTGGAGACGAATAATGAGCACTCCCGAATTGAACTTCAAACACGTTTCCGGCGACGTTATGCGCGTTTTGATTGTGGGTTGCGGAGGATATATTGGCAGTCATTTGTTGGACCGGCTGCTGGCCGACCCACAGATACGTCTGACGGGGTGGGATCCGAATACTGCCAAAATCATGAACCACTTGTCCAATCCCAACTTCAGACTGCATCAGACAATGCTGTCGTCAGAGAACGAGCTTCGCGCCTTTCGTCAGGAAGCACGTTCGTCAGATGTGGTCATCAACCTAGCGGCCATATGCAACCCTTCCGAATACAACACGAATCCGCTCAGCGTTATGCGCAGCAACTTCATGGAGCCATCCAGGATCGTTGATATCTGTGCAGAGGAAAACACGTGGCTGATTCATTTTTCAACGAGCGAGGTTTACGGTCGAACGTTGCAGAGCTATGTGGACGACACCAGCTACGATGACCCTTCGTTGTTTGAATTCGAGGAGGACACGACGCCCCTCATCATGGGGCCTGTCAGGAATCAAAGATGGTCGTATGCATCTTCCAAACAGTTGATGGAGCGGTATGTGTATGCTCACCATAAACAAAACGGACTTCCATTTACGATCGTCAGACCACTGAATTTCTTTGGTCCACGCATGGATTTTATTCCCAAGCGGGACGGAGATGGCGTGCCGCGCGTTCTGGCCTGTTTCATGGCCGCATTACTCGACCGCAAACCATTGCAGCTTGTCGACGGCGGACACGCAAGGCGAACGATTGTTTCCATTCACGATGCGATCGACGCGATCGAAAGCATGATCCGGAACAGGGGCAAAGCCGAAAACAGAATTTTCAACATTGGCAATCGTGACAATGAAGTATCAATGGCCCAACTGGCAGATCTGATGATCGAGACCTTCATTTCTGTCAGCGGCGACGAGACCTACAGAACTCACCCGGTCGAAAACGTTTCCGGCCAGCAATTCTACGGGGAAGGATACGAAGATTGTGATCGGCGGATGCCGAATATAGATGCTGCACGGACGCTCTTGGGCTGGGAGCCCAAAACCGCGCTCAGAGATATTCTGACAGAGACGGTTGCCTACTACTTTGATCTGTATGGGCGCAATTCGTCGGACAGTCATGCCTCTCCGGTCGATGTGCCTGAACCTGCCGCCATGCGCTGAGACGGGCCGACCCGGAATACGCCATCCCGTTATCGCGGACCCTGATGTCGGTATGTATCCTCGGGGCCGAGCCGGACCCAAACGGATCGAATGCGGCGCGAAAACTCCGCCGTCCGTGTTGGACAACGGTGCTGCCACCGATGCGTGACACGGCATTGCAAGCCGATTCGCCACCGTTCGGGCGTTTCGATCCCCGCAGATGGCGCTTGAAATGCGAGCCACTTGATCTGGCAACAAAACCACGCAACCCTGCCGATTGGCGGTCGACCAGTCGGAGAGCGTCGGGACGCTTCCGCCATGCAAGGCAAACCGCACGAAACGCGCTGAATTTGAGAGAGATGATGTGGCGAAACTGAACGTTGAACAAGCCCTGGCACGCGCGAGATCACATGCCAGGAAGGGTGAGACCAACCAGGCGCGGTCCGTGCTTCAAACGGTCCTTGAGGCCTTTCCGAGCAACCCGCGCGCCCGTTCCGAGCTTGCGAGGCTGGAGGCAACAGGGCACAATCACCCAAGGGTCAGGCATCCGCCACAGGCACAGGTTGATGCTCTCGTGGCGCTCTATAATCAACGTCGTTTCGGTCAGGTCGCAAAGCAGGCCGAACTCCTGACGGATGAGTATCCTTCCTCATTTGTTCTTTGGAACATTTACGGAGCGGCGAACGTCGCAATCGATGAACTTGAGAAGGCGGAGGAAGGATTTGCCAAAGCTGCAAAAATCGCCCCTGATTTTGCAGATGCACACAGCAACATGGGAAATATCCTGAAACGCCGGGACAAACTCGATGACGCGATTGCATCGTATGAGCGCGCGCTGACAATCAATCCCGACCATTCAGAGGCGCACTACAACATGGGCGTGACTTTGAAGCGCCTGGGCAAACTCGATAACGCCATTGCAGCTTATCAACGCGCGCTGGCGATCAGGCCTGACCATGCTGAGGCCCATTACAGCATTGGCAATGCCCTGATGGATCAGGGCAAACTCGATGACGCGATTGAAGCGTATCAACGCGCGCTGACGATCAGACCTGAGCATGCAGATGCGCACTACAGAGTGGGCAATGCTCTGAAAGGCCATGGACAACTCGATGACGCGATTGAAGCGTATCAACGCGCGCTGGCGATCAGGCCCGATCATGCCGATGCTTACAACAACATGGGCAATGCTCTGAAAGGCCGTGGGCAACTCGATGACGCGATTGAAGCGTATCAACGCGCGCTGGAAATCAAGCCTGATCAGGCCGATGCGTATTACAACATGGGCAATGCCCTAATGGATCAGGGTAAACTTGACGAGGCGATTACCGCATGTCAGCGCGCGCTAGCGATCAGGCCCAATCATGCCGACGCTTGCAACAACATGGGCACTGCTCTGATGGTCCAGGGCAAACTCGATGAAGCGATTGCCGCGTATCAACGTGCATTAGCGATCAGGCCCGATCATGCGGGCGCAGAAACACATCTGCTTCGACTGCAGGAGACTGTTTGCGATTTTTCGATTTCTGACCGGCTTGCGGAGGCGTCCGCGCGCCTCGGGATTTCGACAGAGGCCGCGTCCACTTTCTTTGCTTTCTCGTGGACTGATGATGCGAAGCTGCAGTTTCTTCGATCAAGAACCTGGGTATCTGAGAAATACAAGCAGTCACCTTTACCCCTCCCGGCAAGACCGAAGACGCGACCAGAGCGTCTGAAAATCGGCTATTTCAGCGCTGACATGCATAATCACCCGTGTATGCATCTGATATCGGGTTTGCTTGCGACCCATGACCGTGATCGTTTCGAAATCTTTGCCTTTTCCTACGGTCCGGACAAGAATGATGACATGCGCAACCGTGTTCGCGGCGCGGTGGATCACTTCATCGACATACGGGCGGTGGCAACACGAGAAATCGTCCAAATGGCCCGTGACAAGAAGATTGACATATCAGTCGATTTGAACGGATATACAAGAAACGGGCGGACCGAAATATTTCAATACAGGTTGTCCCCTGTCCAGGTTAACTTTCTCGGGTACCCCGGGTCATTAGCGGCGGATTTCATCGATTATATCATCGCTGATTCTGTCGTTATTCCCGAGGAGCAGCGCCGGTTTTATTCTGAAAAGGCGATCTATCTGCCGCATACCTACCAGCCCAGCGATAATACGCGTGAGATTGCGGAAACGAACACGACGCGCAGTGACTTCGGCTTGCCCGAAGACGGCATCGTGTTCTGCTGCTTCAACAACAACTACAAGATCAGCCGACGTGAGTTCGACATCTGGATGCGACTCCTGGGCAAGGTCGATGGCAGTGTCCTGTGGCTTGTCAAATCGAACGAATGGTCAGAGCGGAACTTGCGTAAAGAAGCCGGGAAACGCGGCATTGACCCTTCCCGTGTCGTCTTTGCCGAAAAGCTGTCGCAGTCAGAGCATCTAGCGCGTCACAGACACGCGGATCTTTTCATTGATACATTCAATTACAACGCACATACGACCGCGAGTGATGCCCTGTGGGCCGGATTGCCCGTCGTCACAAAGCAGGGCGAGCAATTCGCAGCGCGAGTTGCAGCAAGTCTGCTGACCGCAGTTGGCCTCCCCGACCTGATAACGGAGAGCGAAGCACACTACGAAGACTTGATTCTCGAGTTGGCGACAAACCCCGGGAAGCTGGCGGAAATCAGGGCGAGGCTGTCACAGAACAGAGTGACAAAGCCGTTATTCGATACCCGGCGCTACGCGCGCAACCTCGAGAACGGATTGCGGCAAGCATACGATCGCTACTTTGATGGCCAGCAACCTCAGGATATTCGCGTGAGAGAGGCGGATTGCGTCACCGATCCATGACCCCGCTATTCGCGGAGCAAACCCAAGAAGCCGCCGTCGCATGACGAAAGTGCGAAAGATCCTGGACACGACTGCCCTGCCCTCACAGATAATGATCTGCACGGTGACCTTGCAGGGATCATCTCGATAGCCCGCAAGAGCGAGGACCCGCTGGAAACCAGCGATTTTGAAACCATGGTACTGAAGTTGGTAGCGGAGGAGGGACTTGAACCCCCGACACGCGGATTATGATTCCGCTGCTCTAACCACCTGAGCTACTCCGCCGGACCGCGGGCTAGGTATGCCAGCCGGGTCGAGGCGTCAAGGCGGAAAATGCGCGGGCCGTGCCTTGTGGCGCTGACGGGGATGGCGCACAGTCGGGGCATGGAGGAGGCGCTCTCATCAGCTATGGACGAGATCGCGCGCCTGGTCGGCGTGACGCATGTGCTGCGCGGCGAGGCGGCGGCGCGATGGTCGGGGGATTGGGCCGGGCACAGGCGCTGGCAACCGCTGGCGGTGGCGCGGCCCGGGGACACCGGCGAGGTGGCGGCGCTGGTGCGGCTGGCCAACCGGCATCGGCTGCCGCTGGTGCCGGTGTCGGGCAACACCAACCTGGTCAAGGGCACGGTGGCGGAGGGGGCGCTGATGGTGTCGCTCGACCGGCTGTCGGAGATCCGCGAGATCCGCCCCGCGGCGCGGGTGGCCGCGGTGGGGGCAGGGGTGGTGATCGAGGCGCTGAATACCGCGCTTGCCGCGCATGACCTGATGTTCCCGCTCAGTTTCGGGGCACGCGGCTCGGCGATGGTGGGGGGCGTGCTGTCGACCAACGCGGGCGGGGCAAACGTGCTGCGCTATGGCAACACGCGCGATCTGTGTCTCGGGATCGAGGCGGTGACGCCCACGGGCGAGGTGATGCACCTGATGGGCGCGCTGCACAAGAACAATTCAGGCTACGATCTGCGTCACCTTCTGATCGGGGCGGAAGGCACGCTGGGGATCATCACCGCCGCGATGCTGCGGCTGGTGCCGCGCCCGCGCGCGCAGGCCACGGCGATGGTGGCGCTGCCATCGCTTGACGCGGCGCTTGGCCTGCTCAACCGGCTTCAGGACGAGACCGGCGGTGCGGTCGAGGCGTTCGAATACATGCCCGCGAGCTTTCTGCGGGCGCTGCTGCGTCAGTTTCCCGAGATGCGCCCGCCGTTTGACACCATGCACGCGGTCAACGTGCTGGTGGAGCTGGGCGCGCGCGCACCGCGCGACGTGACGCCGGATGCCACCGGGCAGGTGCCGCTCGCCGCGCATCTGGAGGGGGTGCTGGCCGCGCTGTGGGACGAGGGCCATGTCCTCGACGCCGTTGTCGCCAAGAGCGAGGCGCAGCGCGCGGAGATGTGGGCGCGGCGCGAGGCGTCGGCGCATGTCCTGCGGGCGCGCAGCCCGGTGGTGGAGGGCGATATCGCGGTGGCCACCGACCGGGTGGCCACGCTGGTCGCGCGCACCGGGGCGGCGTGCCGCGCACTCGATCCCGGCATCGAGATCACCGGCGTCGCGCATCTGGGCGATGGCAACCTGCATTTCGTGGGCTGGCCATCGCGCCCCGATGCCGCGCTCTGCGCGGAGTTGTCGCGCGCGGTGGAGACCGAAGCAGTGGCGCTCGGCGGCAGTTTCTCGGCCGAGCACGGGATCGGGCTGTCGAAGCTGGGGGCGATGACGGCGCACAAGGACCCGGTGGCGCTGGAAACGATGCGCGCGATCAAGGCGGCGCTTGATCCGAACGGCATCCTCAACCCCGGCAAGCTGCTGCCAAAGGGCTGAGCCGGGTCAGCCCCGCCAGTCGAAGAAACCGGGCCCGGCCCGCGCCAGCAGCCCTGCCGCCATCTCGGCCCCCAGCGCCGCGCCGTCCTCGACCGGCGCGCTGGAATCGTCGGAATGGGCTTCGCTGCCGTCGGGGCGCAGGATCTCGCCGCGCAGGCGCAGCGTGCCGCCGCCGATCTCGGCCAGCGCGGCGATCGGTGTCTCGCACGATCCGTCGAGCGCGGCGAGAAAGGCGCGCTCGGCGGCGAGGCGCTGGCCGGTGAGCGCGTCGTGGAGCGGCTCGAGCAGCGCCGCCACGCGGGTGTCCCCCTCGCGCCGCTCGATGCCGATGGCCCCCTGCGCCACGGCGGGCAGCATCACCTCCGGCTCGATGGCGGCGGTGGCCACGTCGGACCGCCCCAGACGATTGAGCCCCGCCATCGCGAGAAAGGTGCAGGTCGCCACGCCCTCGTCGAGCTTGCGCAGCCGCGTCTGCACGTTGCCTCGGAACTCCACCACCTCGAGATGCGGATAGGCCACCAGAACCTGCGCGCGACGCCGCAGCGACGAGGTGCCGACGCGTGCGCCCCCGGGCAGGTCGGACAGGTGCCCCGCCCCCGGTGAGACGAACGCGTCGCGCACGTCCTCGCGCGGCAGGTAGGTGTCGAGCGTGAGCCCCGCCGGTTGCAACACCGGCATGTCCTTCATCGAGTGCACCGCGATGTCGATGGCCCCCGACAGGAGCGCATCCTCGATCTCGCGGGTAAACAGCCCCTTGCCGCCGATCTCCTTCAGCGGGCGGTCCTGCACCCGGTCACCGGTGGTCTTGATCACCGATATCTCGAACGCCTCCTCGGGCAGGTCGAACGCCGCCTGCAGGCGACAGCGCGTCTCGTGTGCCTGCGCCAGCGCCAGCGGCGAGCCGCGCGTGCCGATCTTGAGAGGGCGGGTCGGGGAGGGCAGATCCTGTGTCATGCCAGCGGGTTTAGACGCGACAAACCGGCGTGGCAAGCGGGCCGCAGCTTGACAACGCGGGCTGTCAGGGGGACCACACGCAAAACGGAGGACACCATGCCCGACACGACCCCGCCCGACACGACCCCGCCCAAGACCAAACCGATCCTGCGCGCACTCGCAGGCGAGACCCTGCCCGTCCCGCCGATCTGGATGATGCGGCAGGCGGGCCGCTACCTGCCGGAGTATCGCGCCACGCGGGCCAGGGCGGGCGATTTCCTGTCGCTGTGCTACAACAGCGATCTGGCGACCGAGGTAACGTTGCAGCCGATCCGGCGCTACGGTTTCGACGCGGCGATCCTGTTCGCCGATATCCTGCTGGTGCCGCAGGCGCTCGGGGCCGACCTTTGGTTCGTCACCGGCGAGGGGCCGCGCCTCTCGACGATCACCGACCGCGCTGGCGTGGACCGGCTGAAGCAGGCGGCGGATATCCACGAGACGCTCGCCCCCATCTACCAGACGGTGCGCAACCTCTCCGGCGCGCTGCCGCCGGAGGTGGCGCTCATCGGGTTTGCCGGCGCGCCCTGGACCGTGGCCACCTACATGATCGCCGGGCGCGGCACCCCCGATCAGGGGCCGGCGCATGCGCTCAAGGACAGCGACCGCGCGGTGTTCGACGCGCTGATGGAGCGGATCACCGAGGCGACCATCGAGTACCTCTCGGCCCAGATCGCGGCGGGTGCCGAGGTGGTCAAGATATTCGACAGTTGGGCCGGGTCGCTCACGGGCGCGGATTTCGAGCGCTATGCCACCGAGCCCGCCCGCCGCATCACCGCCGCGCTCAAGGAGCGTCACCCCGGCATCCCCGTCATCGCCTTCCCCCGCGGGGCAGGAGAGAAATATGTCGGTTTTCACGGGCGCTCCGGGGCCGATTGCGTCGCGGTGGACGATGCGGTGAGCGCCGAGTGGGTGGCCGAAAACGTGCAGGTGGATGGCTGCGTGCAGGGCAATCTCAAATCGTCGCACATGGTGACGGGCGGTGAAGCGCTGGTTTCCGAGACCCGCCGTACCGTCGAGGCGCTGCGCCATGGCCCCTATATCTTCAACCTCGGGCATGGCATCACCCCCGACGCCGATCCCGACAACGTGCAGCGCATGATCGACGCGGTGCGCGGCTGAGCCGCCGGACGCGCCCTTTGCCGGTTTTGCCCGGCGGCGGCGCGGGTGTAGACTCGTCCCGGGCCGTGCCGGGTCCGAATGTGCCCGAGGGGTCCTGATGCCGGACAGTGCGACAGTCTCGACCGATCTCCGCGAGGCAGCGGATGGCGCGCGGCGCGAGCTTGCGCTGTCTGGCGCGCTGACGGTGCACACTCTGGCGCGGCTTCAGGCACAGCTTGAGACGCTGACCGCCGGCGACACGCGGATCGACCTGTCGGGTGTGGACCGTTTGGACACTGCCGGGGCCTGGGCCATCGTCACGCTGCGCGCGCGCCTGACCGATGCGGGCTGCGAGACCGAGATCACCGGGGCCGACCCGTCGCAGGCGGACCTCCTGGAGACTGTCGTCGCCGCCCTGCCCGAGGCCCCCGAAACGGAGAGCCGCCGAACCACCCTGACCGACCGGCTGGAGAGCTTGGGCCGCACGGTTGCCGCCGGGGCTGTGTTCGCGGCGGAACTGGCCGGATACCTCGGCCTGTTCCTCGCCCGGCTGGGCCGGTCCATCCTGCATCCGCGCGACTTTCGCCTCACCTCGCTGGTGGCGCATTGCGAGGATGTGGGCTGGCGCGCCGTGCCCATCGTGTCGCTGATGGCGTTCCTGATCGGCGTGGTGCTGGCGTTTCAGGGGGCGGCGCAACTGCGGCAATTCGGGGCCGAGGTGTTCGTCGTCGATCTCATCTCGATCTCGGTCCTGCGCGAGCTGGGCATCCTGCTGACCGCGATCATCGTTGCCGGGCGCACGGCGTCGGCCTTTACCGCCGCCATCGGCTCGATGAAGATGCGCGAGGAGATCGACGCCATGCGCACGCTGGGGATCGACCCGGCGATGGCGCTCTTCGTGCCGCGCATCCTGGCGCTGCTGCTGATGCTGCCGATCCTGGGGTTGATCGCGAATGTCATGGGCCTCCTGGGCGGCGCGATCATGTCCTGGCTGGAGCTGGGAATCTCGCCCGCGATGTTCCGCACCCGGCTGATCGAGGGTACGAGCATCGACCACGTCATGGTGGGCATGGTCAAGGCGCCGGTCTTTGCGCTCATCATCGGCGTGGTGGGCTGCCACGCGGGGATGAGGGTGGGCAGCAACGCGGAATCGCTCGGGCGGATGACCTCGGGCGCGGTGGTGACGGCGATCTTTGCGGTGATCGTGGCCGACGCGCTGTTTTCGGTCTTCTTCGCGGAGTTGGGTGTGTGATGGCGGAGGAACCGATCATCTCGCTGCGCGGCATCCGCAACCAGTTCGGGCCGCATATCGTGCACGACGATCTCGATCTCGACGTTTGGCGTGGCGAGGTTCTGGGCGTGGTCGGCGGCTCGGGCACCGGCAAGTCGGTGCTCTTGCGCACCATCGTGGGGCTGCGACAGCCGCAGGCGGGCAGCATCCGGCTGTTCGGCATCGACGCGCTCGGGGCGGACGAGGAGACGCGCTCGGGCCTGGACCGGCGCACCGGCGTGATGTTCCAGGATGGCGCGCTCTTTTCCTCGCTC
Organism: Roseovarius ramblicola; assembly: GCF_042430665.1. NCBI lineage: Bacteria > Pseudomonadati > Pseudomonadota > Alphaproteobacteria > Rhodobacterales > Roseobacteraceae > Roseovarius > Roseovarius ramblicola. The sequence goes on from NZ_JBHMEC010000008.1 coordinate 11,085, forward strand.
ACCGTGCGCGAGAATGTCGAGGTGCCGCTGCGCGCCGTGCCCGACCTGCCCGCGCGCCTGCGCCGCGCGCTGGCCGATCTCAAGATCTCGATGGCGGGGTTGCCGTGGAAAGCGGGCGACAATTACCCGTCCGAGCTTTCGGGCGGGATGCGCAAGCGCGCGGGGCTGGCGCGGGCGCTGGCGCTCGACCCCGAGATCGTCTTTCTCGACGAGCCGACGGCGGGGCTCGACCCGATCGGCGCATCGGAGTTCGACACGCTCATCCGCGGGCTGTCGCGTCAACTGGGGCTGACGGTCTTTCTTGTCACGCATGACCTTGATACGCTTCACGCCACCTGCGACCGGATCGCGGTGCTCGCCGAACGGCGCGTGCTGGTGACCGGCACCATGGCCGGGATGCTGGAAGTGGATCATCCGTGGGTGCACGAGTATTTCCACGGGCCCCGCGCCCGCGCGGCGACCGAGACCAGGGACAGGACCGGCTGAAGACATGGAAACGCGCGCAAACTACGTCTTGATCGGGGCCTTCGCGCTGGCGGGGTTCCTCGGGCTGCTGGGCTTTCTGCTGTGGTTCGCGCAGGTTGAGCTCGACCGGCAGTTCGACTATTACGACGTGCGGTTCTCCTCGGTCTCCGGCCTGTCGCGCGCGTCCGAGGTGCGGTTCTCGGGGCTGCCCGTGGGGCAGGTCGTCTCGGTGCAGCTCTCGCCGGAAGGGGACGGAACGGTGACCGCGCGGCTCGAGGTCAAGGGCGACACGCCGGTGCGCACCGACAGCATCGCCACCATCGAATCGATGGGGGTGACCGGGGTCGCCTATGTCGGGATCAGCCGGGGCGACCGCGATTCTCCGCTGCTTGAGGCGGAGGGGGACATCCCCGAGATCGAGGCCGGGCGCTCGGTGCTCCAGAGCCTGAGCGAGGACGCCCCGAAGATCATCGACGAGGCCCTCGCCGTGATGGAGAACATCAGCGAGTTGCTCAGCGACGAGAACCAGCGGAAGGTGCAGCAGATTCTCGACAATCTGGCGCGGTCCTCCGGCGATCTCTCGGACGCGCTGACCGAATTCTCGGGCGTCAGCCGGACCATCGCCGGGGCGACCGAGGACATCGCCGGTTTCGCCGAGCAGCTCAACCCGGTGGTCGCGGCGGTCGAGGACACGCTGGGTAATCTCGACGGCACGCTGGAGGCGCTGACCTCGCTCTCGGGCCGGATCGAGACCTCGCTCGACGAGGCCGACGCGGCGCTGCAAAGCGGGCGGGTGGCGCTCGACGCGGCAGAGATGTTCATGACCGGCGAATTGCCCGCCATCTCGCAGGATCTGACCGCGACCACGCTGTTCCTGCGCGAACAATCGGAATTGCTGGTCACCGACGCACGCACCATGCTGGACGAATTCGCGGCCACCGGGCGCGTCGCGACCGAGCGGCTGACCGAGGCCGAGGACACCATCGCGGCCACCGAGGCGGCCATAGCGCGGCTGACCGAGACGCTCGAAAGCATCGACAGGGCGGCGGTCACCTTCGACGGGTTCGTGACCGGCGACGGCACCGCGCTGGTGGCCGAGACGCGGGCGATGATCGCCAATGCCGACCGCACCATCGCCGCGATCAACACCGTCGCCGAGACTGACCTGCCCGCCATCGTCGCCGATATCCGTGGCGCGACCGAGACGGTGAACCGGGTGGTGACAGAGGTGGGCACGGACCTGAGCGGCGCCACCGGGCGCATCGACGGGCTCGCCGATGATGCGTCACGGACCATGGAACAGGTGACCGGGACCTTCGCCAACGCCAACCAGACGCTTGCGGCCATCGACGCGGCGTTGGTGACGGGCGAGCGCAGCCTCGAGGCCGCCGAACGCGCCTTCGACGGGGCCGACCGGGTGCTCAACGAGGACGTGGCAGCCATCACCGCCGACCTGCGCCGCGTCATGAAGCGGCTCGACGGCACGATCGCCTCGGTCTCCGAGGACATCCCCGCAGTCACCGCCGATCTGCGCGGCGCCGCCGAGACGGCGCGGCGCGCCTTCGACGAATTCGCGCAGGTGGTGGCGGACTCGGGCGCGCCGGTGCAGGAATTCGCCACCACCGGTCTGCCGCAATACACCCGGCTGGCGCGCGAAACGCGCGACCTCATCGCCAATCTCGAGAGCCTCGCGCGGCAGATCGAACGCGATCCCGCGCGGTTCTTTCTCAACCGCCAGACCCCGGAGTTCCGCAGATGATCCGCTTGCGCCACGTCCTGCCGCTGCTGTGTGCCCTCGTGCTGGGCGGCTGCGCGACGCTCTCCTCGATCACCGACGCAACGACACCCCTGCAAGCCTACGGGCTGCGTGCCCCCGCCGCAGCGCCCGACATTCGCGGCAGTCTGCGCCGCGACCTGGTGATCGAGACGCCCACGGCGGGTGGCGCGCTCGATACCGACCGCATCCTCATCCGCCCCGACCCGTTCCAGGCCGCCTACCTGCCGCAGGCGCGCTGGACGGATACCGCACCGGTCATGCTGCAAGGGCTGATGCTGCGCAGCTTCAGCGACGCGGATGCGCTGCGCTATGTCGGCCGCCGCCCGATCGGCGGGACGGCGGATTACCTGCTGCTGTCGGAGCTTACGGATTTCCAGGCCGAACTGGCCCCCGACGGCGAGACGGTGACCACGCGGCTGCGCCTGACCGCGCGGCTGGTGCGCGAGGCGGATGCCACCATCCTCGGCAGCCGCACCATCGAGACCACCGCGCCAGCCGCCTCCACCGAAGCCGCGGACGTGGTGGCCGGGCTCGATGCCGCCACGCGGGCGGGCCTGCGCGAGCTCACCGCATGGGCGCTGCGCCGCATGGGGCTGGCGGTGTCGGAATAACAGCGCGGCAGCGGCTGCGTCAGGCACGAACCTGCCGGGGAAAACAGTCCAGCCCGTTGATTTTCAACCCAAGGCAGACAGACCACCGGCGTCCGGGCGGTTCGCTGAAGCGCACACGCGAGTTGCCACAGGCCCGCGTCTTGCGGGTCATGAAAGACCGCGACAGGGTCTTGCAGGTGTCGCACCCAGGGAATCATCAGCCAGACATGCGCGGACATATCGTGCGTGGCGTGCTTGCGGGATGTTCCTGCCGATCCCGCCGAAATCGTCGCGCGCGGATGGCATGCAAGGCATCGGGGCGCGCGCGTCGCGGCGCATCCGGTTGGACGTCCTCAAGGACGGCGCGGCTGTCCATCGCGCCACTCGATGATCCGGTCGCCGATTTCATAGACGCGAAGGGCAATTTGCGGGGCGAACGCCATGTAGGGTGGAGCGGGTGCCAGCGGTTCGAGTGGCAGCGCGAGATCCCCCTCGGCCTTGTCGTTCGCCCAGTCGGCCAGGATTTTGCCCACCGTGTAACCCGTGGGCACCCCGCGCCCCGAGAGCCCCGTGACCGCGACCGCGCCCTCGTCCAGACGGTAGAGGCGCGGAATGGTTCGCTGCTGCATGTCGAGCTCTCCGGTCCAGATACACTCCCATCCGAGCGGATCGGGCAAGCCCGGATGATGAAACCGCAACCGGCGCGTCATCAGGTCGAGCATACTCGCGCGGCTCTGCCGCAGGCGGGGAAACATCGAGGCGACGATCCGGCCGAATTCATCGCGTTTGTAGACCAGGATATTGCCGCGACCGTCATGGGCGGTCACATTCGCCGGCAGAACGTCGGTCGCCTCGGGAACGGGCCTGGTCGCCGCCACCATGACGCGCATGATGCGGAAGCTGCGATCAAGCCCCGGCCAGCCGCCACGCGTATAGGCCCCGGTGGCAAAGATCACGCGATCGGCGTGAACCCGGCCCGTCGGCGTTGTGACCTGCCAGAGCGCGCCGGACCGTGCGGCCCCTGTCACCGGCGTGTTCACGAAGAGGCGCGCGCCATGTCCGCGCGCCGCCCGCGCCAGGCCACGCGAGAGACCCATCGGGTTGAGATGTGCGCCGCCGGGATGCACCCAGCCGCCATACTGCCCTTCCATTCCCGTCAGTGCGCGCACCTCGTCCGTGTCCGCGAGCCGGGTGGACTGGCCGGCAGCGTTGTAGCTGTCCCGCCTGGCCTTGAGCGCTGTCAGTTTTCTGGGGCTGGACGCGCACATGACGTATCCGTTCTGGACCCATTCGCAATCGATTTGGTGATGGCGCACGATCTCGCCGATGCGGTCCGCTGCCTCTAGCTGAAGCGCTATGAGCCGGTCGGCCCGCCGCGCGCCGAGCATGTCCCGGAGGTTTTGGAGCGCGTGATGGTGGAACGTCGGCGTGCAGTGCCCCGCATTGCGCCCGGAACCACCGAACCCGATTTCCTCACCCTCGAGAAGCACAACCTTCCGGCCCTGTTGCGCGAGGTCGAGCGCGGTGTGCAAGCCGCAATATCCGCCTCCCACGATGCAAACCTCGCAATCCTCGTCACCCTGCAATGCCTGCGTGATCTCCGATGCCGGTGCGGTACGCGGCCAGAGCACATCCCCGATCGGCGAAAATCGTGCCATGCGGGTCATGTCCCTGTCGCTGCGGCAAGCGTCAGATCGTCGCGAATGCAGGCAGTGCGGTGATCGGGGCCGACCTGCCGCAGCTCTGGCACGGCTTCGGCACAGGCATCGAGCGCATAGGGGCATCGTGTGCGGAACGGACAGCCCGAGGGTGGATTGACCGCGCTGGGGATGTCCCCCTCCAGAACGATGCGCTTCTTCCGGTCGCGCGCCGCGGGCGTCGGTGCCGCGGACAACAGAGCCTCGGTATAGGGATGATGGGGCTGAGAAAAGAGCGCGCGGGTCGGGGCGATCTCGACAATGCGGCCAAGATACATGACAGCGACATGGTCGGACACATGCCCCACCACGGCCAGGTCGTGCGTGATGAAAAGCATTGTAAGCTGCATCTCGCGTTGCAGCCTTGCGAAGAGGTTGAGAACCTGCGCCTGCACGGAAACGTCGAGCGCCGATACGACCTCGTCCGCCATGATGAAGTCGGGGCGCACCATCAGCGCGCGCGCGATGCCGATGCGCTGGCGCTGGCCGCCCGAAAATTCATGCGGGAAGCGGTCGATGTAGCGGGCCGGCAGGCCGACGGTTTCCAGCATCTCGCCCGCGCGGTCGCGCCGTGCCTGCCGCGACAGACCGGGTTCGTGAAAGCGCAGCGGAACAGAGAGCGTGTTCGCCACGCTCATGCGGGGATTGAGGCTGCTGAACGGGTCCTGGAACACCATCTGCATCCGTCGGCGCACCGCCTTCATCTCTTCGGACCCTGCCCGCGCGATGTCGACGCCGTCGAATTTCAGGCTGCCGGAGGTCGGGGTCTCGAGCCCCATGACCGCGCGACCGAACGTCGACTTGCCCGATCCGCTCTCGCCCACCAGCCCCAGAACGGAACGCCGGCCAATGTCGATCGTGATGCCGTCGACGGCCCGCACCACGAGGCCCGATCCGCCGAACAGCCCCCGGCGAAGCGGAAAATGCTGTTTGAGTTCTATGGTTTCAATGAGTGGCGTGTCGGCGGTCATGTCTCGCGTCCCTCGCCGATCTGTCTCCAGCGCTTGCAGCGCACCATGTGCCCGCCGCCTGCGTCCTCGATGGACGGGGGCGAGGTGTCGCACAGCCCCTCCTGCATGAAAGCACAGCGCGGATGAAAAGAGCAGCCCTGCGGCAGGGCGGCGGGATCGGGCACAAAACCCTCGATGGTCTTCAGGTCACCCAGTTTCAGCCCCGCGGTTTCAAGCCGCGGGACCGCGTTCATAAGGCCGATCGTATAGGGCATGAGCGGATCGCTCAGGACGGTCTCGGTTCGCCCCTCCTCGACCGTCTGGCCGGCATACATGACGATGGTGCGGTCGGCGATGTCCGCCACCACGCCGAAATCATGGGTGATGAAAAGCATGGCCATGCCCGTGTCTTTCTGCAGGCGGCGCAAGAGGTCGAGGATCTGGGCTTGCACCGTCACGTCGAGCGCCGTCGTGGGTTCGTCCGCGATCAGGATGTCCGGCTCCAGCGCAAGCGCGATGGCGATCATGATCCGCTGACGCATCCCGCCCGACAATTCGTGCGGATACGTGCCCAGACGATCCTGCGGATCGGGAATACCCACCTGCTCCAGCAACTCGACCGCGCGCGCCCGCGCCTTGGCGCGCGACACCCGGCGATGGCTTCGAATGGCTTCGACGATCTGGTCGCCAATGGTGTGGACCGGGTTGAGCGAGGTGAGCGGCTCCTGAAATATCATCGCGATCCGGTCGCCCCTGAGCCGCCGCATCCGGGATTCCGGCAGGTCGAGAAGATCGATGTCGCCGTCGCCGCTGTGCAGAACGATCCGGCCGGTTGTGCGCGATTGCGGCGGCGGCGGGAGCAGGCCCATAACGCCGAGGCTGGTCACCGACTTTCCCGAACCGCTTTCCCCCACGAGGGCCAGCGTCTCTCCCGCCTCGAGCGAAAAACTGACATCGCGCACGACGGTGAAATCCTGCCCCTCGGAGCGGAACCCTATCCCCAGGTCTTCGACGCTCAGAACGCGGCTCATTGCAGGTCACTTCTGGCGTCGAGCGCGTCGCGCAGCCCGTCACCGATAAAGTTGAAACTGGTCACCGCCAGCGTGATCGCCACCCCCGGCACGATGGCAAGCCAGGGCGCGGTGTCGAGGAATTGCTGCGCGTTGTTGAGCATGTTGCCCCAGCTCGGGAGCGGCGGCTGAATGCCGTATCCGAGGAAGCTGACATAGGCTTCGATCAGGATGGCGCGCGCGACGGTCAGGGTCGCGGCGACGATGATCGGCCCGATCGTGTTCGGCAAAAGCTCGCGGAACATGATCCATGTGTGCGACGCACCACTGATCTTCGCGGCGGTGACGAAATCCCGCTCGCGCAGCGACCGTATCTCGGCCGAGACGATGCGCGCGATCTCCATCCAGCTCGTCAGGGCGATGATGATCGTGATCATCAGGGCATTGGGCTCAAGGAAGGCGGCCAGCACCAGCAGGAGAAATATCTGGGGGAAACACAGAACCGCATCGGTAAAGCGCATCAGCACGGTGCCGATGACCTTGCCGAAATACCCTGCGACAAGGCCGATGACCGCTCCCAGAAGCGTCGACAGTACCATGGCCGCGATACCCACCATGAGCGACACGCGCCCGGCCATGAAAAGCCGTGCGGCCAGGTCGCGCCCCATCTCGTCGGTGCCGAGCAGATAGGTCTCCGTGCCCGGCGGCGAAAAACGGTCACGGATATGGATGTCCAGCATGCCGTGCGGCAGCATCCAGGGTCCGACCACGCAAAGCAGCGCGATCAAACTGATCATCACCAGCCCGGTGATCGCCAGCCGATGCCGGACGAAGCGGCGGACGGGCCGCGATGTGATCCAGCGGCGGTCCGTTGCGGCAATGGCAGGGGGGGACGTGTTCGTCGACATCACTCGAGCCTCACACGCGGATCGACGCCGGCCACGAGAAGATCGGCGATCAGGTTGCCCAGAAGTACGAAGATGGCCGTGAACATCAGCACACCCATTATGACCGGGTAGTCGTTGTAACCGAGACTGTCGAGAAACAGGCGCCCGATACCGGGCCAGGTGAAAACGGTCTCCGTCACCAGCGCCCCCGAGAGCAGCGTGGGAAGCTGGATACCGGTGAGCGTGATCATCGGAATCAGCGCGTTGCGCAGAATATGCACATAGAGCACGCGTCGGCGCGTCAGGCCCTTGGCCCGCGCCGTACGCACGAAGTCCTGGCCGACCACGTCAAGGATCGACGACCGCATGTAGCGCGACCAGATCGCGACCTGGACGAGGGCAAGAACCACCGAGGGCATGATCAGGTGTTCGGCATAGTCGAGAACGCTCTCGTCGCCGATGGTGTACATGTTGCCCGAAGGCAGCCAGCCCAGCCGCAGGGAAAAGACGTAGATCGCCACAAGCCCGAACCAGAATGTCGGGATCGACAGCGCGACCATCGCGCCAACGGTCGCGAGGTAGTCATAGGCCGAGTACCGCCGCATCGCTCCCAGCACACCGACCAGCGTGCCCAGCCCCACCGACAGTATGGTCGAGGTCAGGATCAGCAGCAGCGTGGCGAACAGATGCCCGAAAATGATGTCGAGGACGGCGCGCCCGTCGCGAAAACTTTCGCCCCAGTCCCCCATGACGAACCGGGCCGCCCAGTCCAGATACTGCACCGGCAACGGACGGTTGAGACCCATGCGCTCGGCAATCCTTTCAAGCTCGGCCTGGCTCATTCCCGGCGAGAGCGCGAATTGCGACAGCGGCCCGCCGGGCGCGAGGTGCAGGATCGTGAACCCGATCACCGACACCAGGAACAGCAAAAGCAGGCTGTGAGCCAGTCGGTATGTCAGAAACCTCAGCATGGCCGTACCTTACGGATTGCGCGGCCCGGGCCGTGGGGCCGGGCCGCGCGGTGCGCCGGGATCAGGCCCAGCGCCATTCGTTCAGGTTCCACGTCTCGATGCGGACGTTCACGTTCGGGTCGAACCCCTCCAGACCGGTCTTGTGGCCCCGCAGGTTGGCATACTGGAACATCGGCAGGAACGGCATGTCCTCGTGGACAAGGCGCTGGATTTCATCGTAGACCTCCTTGCGCTTTTTCGGCACGAACATGCGCCCGCCCTTCTCCAGAAGCTCGTCCACCCTTTCGTTCTTGTACTGCCAGGTGTTCTGACCCGCGCCGCCCTGAGCGGGGATGCTCGATGAATGCAGATAGTTCGAGACATCCGGGTCGGGCCCGGTGGTGAAGGTGATACCGACCATGACGCTGTCGAATTGCGACATCATCCAGTATTCACCCCACATCACCGCCGGCGGCAGGTTCGAAATCTCCATCTCGACACCGATCGCGGCATAGGTCTGCTGGATCAACTGCTGTGCCTGCTCGCGCACGTTGTTGCCCGCCGTGGTCGAGTTCTTGAAGGCGAGACGCACCCCGTCCTTTTCACGCACGCCGTCGGCACCGGGCAGCCAGCCTGCCTCGTCGAGGACCTGAGCCGCCTTTTCGGGGTCGAACGCGGCACTGGGCAGCTTTTCGTTGTAGTAGTACGACTCCCTCGGCAGGAAGCTCTCGGTCTGCTCGGGGATGCCGTAGTAGAGGGCTTCGACGATGGTTTCGCGGTCAAGCGCCAGAGACAGCGCACGGCGCACCTCGGGGTCCTGGAACTGCGGCTTGCCCATGTTGAAGGTGATCGACTCGACCGCGGAGGAGGGCGCGATCACGATCTCCCGTTCCGGGATCTGCTGGGCCTGCTCGTAGCGGTCCGGCTGGATGCCCTGAAGGCCGATCACATCGATGTCGCCGGTCCGGAATTGCGTGTAGAGCACCGTCATGTCCGGGATATAGCGGAAGATCGCCTGTTCCAGGTGCGGGCCTTCGCCAAAGTAATCCTGGTTCGCGTTGAGCAGGATGTAGTTGCCTGCCACCCGTTCGCCGAAGCTGAAAGGTCCGGTGCCGATGGGTTTGTTGCGAAAATCCGTCTGGTTCGGATCCTCGGCACCGGCCAATACATGCGCGGGGACGATGAACGTCCACGACAGGATTGCGGGATAGGGCGCAAACGGCTCGGCCATCTCCCATGTCAGCTCGTGGTCGTTCACGACCCGGATGTTCCGGACAAGCTCGTGCCCGTTGCGGCGCATGGCATTGAAGTCGGGGTTCTGGTTCAGTTCGATGGTGAACTTGACATCCTCGGCGGTGAACGGCTCGCCGTCATGCCAGGTCACGTCATCGCGCAGCTTGACGCGCCAGTTAAGCCCGTCCTCGGAAATCCCGCCATTCTCCACCGTCGGCACCTCGCGCGCCAGCGAAGGCTGGAAATTCCCGTCGGTGTCCACGATAAAGAGCGGATCGAACAGGTTGAAGTGAATGCCTTCATCGACCTCGATATGCGGCATGTGCGGGTGCATGACCGTGGGCTCCTGCGAAAAGCCGATCACGACCCGGCCCGAGGCTTCCTGCGCGGCAAGCCGCCCGGCCGCCGCATTGGACATCAGGAGTGTCATACCCGCGGCCCCGGTCCTGAGCAGGGTGCGGCGGTTCATAACGGTTGTATTCCTCATCGTCATCTTACCTCTCCTTGTTGGGTGGGTGATTGTTTTTCTGCTTCTTGGCCCCTCAGAAACCTTCATCCGGGGCGATCCGGCTTCCATCGGTGAAGCGCGAAAACCGGAATTCCCTGGCATCGACGCGCGGCGTGCGGTTCAGGACGATGTCGGCCATGAGCCCGCCCGCAGCCGGGCCGATACCAAAGCCATGGCCCGAGAACCCGCTTGCGATATGCAGACCCGGCGTGGACTCAACAGCCGAAATCACCGGAATTGCATCGGGCGTCACGTCGATGCAGCCCGCCCATCTTTGCGCGACCGGCACATTCCTCAGCGCCGGGAAAGCGTTGCCGACATGATCCATCAGCCGTCCAACCATGCGTGGCGAAGGCGCCGGGTCAAAGACGCGGTCGCGCTCGAACGGGGTTTCCTCGTCGGCCCGCCATGACTTCGCGCGCATCGCCTCGTGCAGAAACCGTTTGCCAAGGCGAAAATGCAATTCCCGGTGCTGCATCCGCAGAGCCGCGAGATACTTCAGGCCATACCGGATCGAGTTCGGCACGATATCGACGGTCGTGCCCGCTCCGCGCGACACGGTATAGCCGCCGTCCTCACGCTTGCGGATCGCGAAATCGTCGGTCCAGATCGCGTGGTCCGGCCCGCCTTCGGCCGGTTCCGTCCGGATCACATGGCTCACGACGCCCAGCGACGGAAGGTCCACGCCCATGTTACCCAGGAACAGGTTGGACCAGGCCCCGCCCGCGACGACAACGGCATCGCACGCTATACGGCCCCGCTCGGTGACGACCCCGCTGACCCGGCCGGCCTCCGTCTCAACCACGCGCACCGCACAACCAGTCAGGATCGCGGCCCCCTTGTCGCGCGCCGCCTCGGCAATGGCGGGGGCCGCCTTCTGCGGCTCGGCCCTGCCGTCCTCGGGGGTGTAGAGCGCGCCGACCCCCTCGATGCGGTCGGCTTCTGGCGTCATCCCGTGAAGTTCCCGTGCGCCGAGCATCCGGCTCGTTATCTGGAACGGTTCGAGATGGCGTTGCCAGCGACGGTACTTCTCAAAGCGGTCCTCATCGTCACATACGAACATGATCCCGGCGCTGCGATACCCCGTCGATCGTCCCGTGCGCGCATCCAGATTGCGCCACAGGCGGATCGCCTCGGCCATGAGCGGGACTTCCCGCGGGTCCCGGCGCGAGATGCGGACCCAGCCCCAGTTGCGGCTGGATTGCTCGTGGCCGATACCGCCCTTTTCGCAGATCGCGACCGAGTGGCCCGCCTCGGCCAGTTCCAGCGCCGTCGAGCACCCGATGATGCCGCCGCCGACGATCACCACATCGACCCGCGCGGGCAATTTCTGGTCGCCATGGACCGGAACGGGCGTCGGACCTGGCATCAGTAGAACTCCTCGGGCTGGCAGTTGACGCAAAGCTCCGCCACCGAAGCCGTGTCCGGCAGATCGAGAACGAGATCGACGAGACGGGCCACATCCCCGGGACGTGTCATGGTTTCGGGCGGCATATCGGTGATCGCACGCGCCATGTCGGTATCCACAAATCCGGGGCAGACCGCGGTCGCGCGTATCCCGTCATGCCACCCTTTCTGGCGGATACCATGCGCCAGGGCGACGGCGGCGTGCTTTGTAATGGAGTAGGCACCGCTCCCGGCGGATTTCACCCGTTTACCCGAAAGCGACGCAAGCAGGATGACGCGCCCGTTTTCCGCCTCGCGGAGCGCGGGCCACGCGGCCCTGACCAGCCTGCGAGGAGACCTCAGGTTGACCTCGAGCATCCGGTCAACCGTGTCTTCCCCGACGTCGATCACATCCCCCGGCTCCATGATCCCGGCACAGCAGATCACCGCGTCGATCCGCCCGAACCTGTCCAGCGCGGACGCGACCCAGTCGTCTTCATCGCGCTCAAACGCATCGTGTCGTGCAATGTGGCATTGCGAAAACCGTGCGTCGGCATCGTCGGGCCGCCGCATTCCCAGCGAAAGCTGCCATCCGTTGTCGAGAAGCCGCCGCGCGACCGCGTTGCCGATTCCGCGGCTTGCGCCGGAAATGATCGCCGTGCGCCCGGTCATTCCGCCCGCCCCTTCCTGATTTTCACATAGATGTCGCGGGTGATGCGGAGCAGATCCTCGCGGTCTTTCTCGGGCAAATCCGCAAAGAAATCGTCCGACTGCCGCTTGACGATGCTGCGCACCTCTTCGGCGAGGCTGTGGCCCTTGCCGGTGATATAGAGACCGAACGCGCGCCGTTCGGCCGGCATCTCGCGCTTGGTGATCAGGTCGTGATCCACAAGGTGGGTGATGATCCTGCTGATACTTGGCCGGTCGCGCAATGTCGCCTCGGCAATGGCCGAGGCGCGGATGCCGGGGTGAGAGTCGATCAACAACAGCGCGGTTATCTTGCCGGTTCCCCGCGCCACCGCCAGATCACCAAGCCGCGCGTCAAGATCTGTCGAAAGCGCGTAGTTCGCAGACCGCACATAGAAACTCAACAGACCCTCGAGGCAGTCGAGATCATCGACATCGAGCGAGGTACGACCACGCTCGTCGGCGGGTCCGCCTTCTTCCAAGGGATCACAACCGGACATGGGAGAAGGTAACGTCAGGTTAGTTGTGATTCGCAATCATTAATTTGAAAAACATGGCATCTCGTCGCACGCCCCGCCGTTCGTTGCACCAGGACCGGTCATTCTGGAAATCTCTGAAAAATTTGGCTCCTGGCGTGATTTGGCAGCATCGGGCTGACCCTGAGCGGAGCCGCACCAATGTCTTCGCCATCCTTCCCGACGCGGCCCCGATCATCCGCCCCACCGGCGCTGTCGTGGCCGCGCGGGGCGACGAATGGCGGACCGCAAGCCGCGACATGATGGGCAAGCCACTTGCACAGGCCGGCCACGCAGAGGCTTACCCGCTTCCAGCCAGCAGGGCCGCCTGATCGTGACCCCGGACCATCCGGCGAACGACACCATCCTGACGGACGCGACCCGCCGGTTGCGTCCCGCTCCGCCGCTGACGCGCGCTACGAGTGCGCCGGTCACGCCCCGAACACGATCCATGACCGAGGTCAGAAATACTCCGGGTTCCGCTGCATGATCTTGTCGACCTGCGCCAGCGTTCCCGACAAATGCTCGCGCACGACGGCTTCGGCCGCCGCGGTGTCACCCGCACCGACCGCGTCAAGAATACGCTCGTGACAGGACAGGATCGACGCGGATTTGCCGGGTTCCGGCAGGTTGAGCTTGCGCAGCCGGTCGATATGGCCCGAACGTGCGGTGACGATGGTCCAGAGATTTGGCACGCCCGCCGCCTGATAAAGCGACGCGTGATACTCACGGTCTTGGCGTGAAAACGCGTCCAGATCGCCTGTGTCGAGCGCGACGACAAGACCGACGACATCGAGGTGATCGACTGGGCGCAGGAAGACCGCGATCAGCTTCGCGAGGTCGCTCGCCAGGAATGGGAAAGCTATGCCCAGAAATCCGATCTGGCGCAGGAGGCGCTCGACGCGCATCTCGCCTACATGACCGAGATCGGCCTCTTCAAGGAGTGACCGTCCTCCCGCCCGGGGCCGTTCCATGTGACCGGGGCGGCCCCGGACCCCATTCCAAGCCAGTGGGAGAGACCCCATGAAACGCCTGCTCGCAGGCTACGCCGAGATTATGGACCGGTTCAGCGTGTTCATCGGCCATGCCTGCTCCACCCTGTTCTTCGCCTGCATCGTGATCTCGGCGCTGGAGGTTGTGTTGCGTTACGGCTTTGACAGCCCGACCGTCTGGTCGACCGAACTGGCGATGACGCTCTGCGCAACCGTCTGGGTTCTGTCGGTGGGCTACGTGACCCAACGCAACCGGCACATCTCGATCACCATGATGGAACTGCTGGTGAGCCCGCGCGTGTGGCGATATTTCCGCCTTGTGCAGCTTCTGGTCGCCTTCGGAGCGATCCTCGTGCTGACCATGGCGCTCTGGGGGCCGGCCGCGAAGGTGCTTGGCCGGACCGAGCATAGCGGAACCGCCTTCAACTCGCCCCAGCCGACATATCTCAAGGTGCTGATCGTCGTGGGCTGCGGTCTCTGCCTCGCGCAACTCGTGGCCAACATCATCCGGTGGGTCCAGAACTCTGAGGGAGACCTGTCCGGTGGGCATTGAACTCATCACCCTTCTGATCGTCGTCGCCCTCTTGGGCCTGATGGCCTTTGGCGTGCCGCTCGGCATTACCACGCTGACCGTCTCGCTGGTGACGGCGATCCTCTGTTTCGGCGAACGCGCCGGGTTCTTCATCGTCGCCGCCAATGTGAGCGAGGTTCTGCACAAGTATGAGCTGATCGCGGTGCCGTTCTTCGTTTTCATGGCGAATGTGCTGGAACGCTCGGGCATCGCCAAGTCGCTGTTTGATTCCATGGCCATCGCCGGGGGGCGGTTTCGCGGCTCTGTCGGCGTGCAGACCTGTATCGTGGCCGTCCTGCTGGCCGCCATGTCAGGGATCATGGGCGGCGAGATCGTGATGCTGGGGCTGATCGCGCTGCCGCAGATGCTGCGGCTGGGCTATGACAAGAAGCTGTCGATCGGCATCATCTGCGCTGCCGGTGCCCTGGCCACGCTCATTCCGCCATCGGTCGTTCTCATCGTCTACGGGCTGGCCGCACAGGTGTCGATCACCAAGCTCTTCGCGGCCTCTGCCGTGCCCGGGCTGCTGCTCGCCTCGCTCTATATCACCTACATCCTGGTGCGGGTGCGTCTGCGCCCCGGGATGGCCCCGATCTATGACATTCCCGAAACCGGTTATCCGTTCTTCAAGCGGCTGAAGTTCCTCAAGGGGATCATCCTGCCCGCCGTGCTGACCTTTACCGTGCTGGGCGTGATCTATTCCGGCATCGCCACGGTGACCGAGGCCGCCGCCATCGGTGCGGTCGGGGCGCTGGTCGTGGCGGGCGTGCGCAAGGAGGCGTGCTCTTCGCCATGAACATCCAGATGTATTACCTGTCGCCGCCGTTCGGGCCAGCCTGCTTCTTCCTGAAATCCGTCGCGCCCAAGGGCGTGGAGCTTCAGGACATCTTTGTCGCCGTGCTGCCCTTCATCGCGTTGCAGGCCATCGGCCTCGCTCTTGTCCTGTTCATCCCGGACATCGCGATGTGGCTGCCAAATCTGCTTGACTGAGGAGGACGGTTCAATGTCCTAGGACGAAGACAACGATCTGACCCGACAGGACGAAGACATCGACTCGGCCCATTTCGCGACCGAGGAGATGCGCGACGCGCATGATTATGGAGACGTTCGAGGATTTCGTTCTCGAAGAGGTCGAGAACGGCGCCGCGATCATCGGGCTCTACCCCTGCACCACCGGGGAAAATCAGAAAAAGTTCGACAAATGGCGCGAGAAAACCGGCCGCTGAGGACGGTGCTTTCGCTCCCACCCACTCACCGGGAAAGCCCAGAGGATACCCGATGACATTCACCCCGCATGGCAAGCACCCGATCGCAGGAGCATGGATCGCCACGGACGACACGTTCGCCTCCGAGCCCGCCAATGGCCCGGCGCATGACGTCTCCGTCGGTTCGCCCGCGCTCATCGACAAAGCGGCGCAGGCGGCGGAAGAGGCATTTCTCTCCTATGGCTATGCCAGCCGCGCGGATCGCGCCGCGTTCCTCGACACCATAGCCGACGAGATCGAGGCGCGCGGGAACGAGATCACCGCGATCGGCACGTCCGAGACCGGCCTGCCCGAGGCCCGTCTGCAAGGCGTGCGCGGTCGCACCACCGGCCAGCTACGGCTTTTTGCCGAGCATATCCGCAAGGGCGATTACCTCGACCGCCGCCATGACGCGGCCCTGCCCGACCATGAGCCCTTGCCGCGCCCCGATCTGCGGGCGATGCAGCGGCCCATCGGCCCCATCGCCGTCTTTGGCGCGTCAAACTTTCCGCTGGCCTTCTCCACCGCCGGGGGCGACACCGCCGCCGCCCTTGCGGCGGGATGCCCGGTCGTGGTCAAGGGCCACGGCGCGCATCCCGGCACCGGCGAGATCGTCGCCGAGGCGATCCATGCCGCGATCCAGAAATGCGGTGTTCACAGGGGCGTCTTCAGCCTCGTGCAGGGCGGCTACCGGCAGGTCGGACAGGCGCTGGTGCAGCACCCGCTGATCAAGGCCGTCGGCTTCACCGGCTCTCTTACGGGGGGCCGCGCACTATTCGATCTCTGCGCGCAGCGGCCCGAGCCGATCCCGTTCTTCGGCGAGCTGGGCTCGGTCAACCCGATGTTCCTGATGCCCGAGGCGGTGGCGGCGCGTGGCGCGGCCATCGGTGAAGGCTGGGCCGGGTCTCTGGCAATGGGCGCGGGCCAGTTCTGCACCAATCCCGGTATTGCCATCGTCATCGACGGACCCGAGGCCGACACATTCACCGAGGCCGCCAGGGCCGCGCTCGCGAAGACCGGCGCGCAGGTCATGCTGACCGACGGCATCGCCCGGGCCTATCGCGACGGGCGCGACCGCGTCGCGGCGTC
This sequence comes from Roseovarius ramblicola, assembly GCF_042430665.1. Classification (NCBI taxonomy): domain Bacteria; kingdom Pseudomonadati; phylum Pseudomonadota; class Alphaproteobacteria; order Rhodobacterales; family Roseobacteraceae; genus Roseovarius; species Roseovarius ramblicola. The sequence goes on from NZ_JBHMEC010000008.1 coordinate 27,636, forward strand.
AAGCGGCGTGCAGGAGGTGCTGAGCAGCACCTGCGACCGGCGCAACGCCACACCCTATCTCTACGAGACCGACGGCAAGACATGGCTCGCAAACGAGGCCCTCGGCGAAGAGATGTTCGGCCCGCTCGGCCTTATCGTCCGGGTGGCAGACCTGACCGGGATGGAGCAGGTGGCGGCAAGCCTCAAGGGCCAGCTCACCTGCACGCTGCATATGGACGACGGCGATACCAACGCGGCGCGCAGGCTTTTGCCGGTGCTCGAACGCAAGGCGGGGCGGCTAGTGGCCAACGGCTTTCCGACCGGCGTGGAGGTCTGCGATGCGATGGTGCATGGCGGGCCCTACCCCGCCTCGACCAATTTCGGTGCCACCTCGGTCGGCACGCTCTCGATCCGCCGCTTCCTGCGCCCGGTCTGCTATCAGGGTCTGCCCGAGGCCATCCTGCCGGACGACCTGAAACCGGCAGAGTAACGGGGTGGCCGACATCGCTGCGCTCTCCTTGACCTCCGCCCGGTGCAGGGCGGGGGCCATGACCCAAGGGCAATCAGAGCAAATCCATCGCGTTGATCTCAAACGATTTGCACCGCTCAGCCCACAGATCAGCCCACAGAGGGCGCGGTCGGCAGACGGAAGCGGGCCTCGAAACCATCCACCGCACCCGGCCTCGGGGAGGTCAAGGTCAGCGTGCCGTCCGTGCGGTTCGCAATCGCCGCGACGATGGTCAGCCCGAGCCCGCTGCCACCCGAGGTCTGCGCGCCGCGCTGGAACCGGTCTGTGAGGCTGGCCAGACGATCACGGGCAACCACCGGTCCGGCGTTCGATACGATCAGGTCGCCCGCCTTGGTCAGGCAGACCGCGACCTGACCATGGGCTGCGCCATGGCGAAGCGCGTTCTCGACCAGGTTGCGACAGACGATGCCCAGCGCGTCGGGATCGATGGTCGACAGGACGGGGGTATCGGGAAGGTCGAGTGCAAGGTCGGGTGACTGCAGACTGCGCGCCATGTCCCCGACGACGAGACGCAGGGCCGCCCGCGCATCGTGGGCGGTTTCCGATTGCAGGCATCCGCCCTCGGCGCGCGCCAGTTGCATCAGGCGCTCGGTGCGGCGGGTCAGCCGTTTCAAGGTTTCCTCGATATCGCCGGCGCGCTGCGCGGCGGCGCTGTCCCGGGTTTCCGACCGAAGGCGTTGCGCCTGCGCGATGGCACCCGCCAACGGCGTCCGCAATTCGTGCGCGGCATTCGCAGCAAAGCTGCGCTCGGCCTCGAACGCCCCGCCCAACCGCGTCAGCAAGCCGTTCAATGTCGCGGCCAGCGGGGTTATCTCCGTCGGCAGGTCCTCTGCGGGGACTTCCGAGAGGTCACGCGCACCGCGCGCGTCCAGCCGCGCGCGGAAGCGGCGAAGGGGGTCCAGGCTGAAGCGGACGGCGAGTATGATAGCGGCAAGTGCCAGTGGCAGCACGACCAGCAGGGGCAGGCCAAGGCCCATCTGGATTTCGCGGGCAGTCGCCGCACGATGGGCCAGCGGTTCGGCCACGGTGATGCGGATCGTGCCCTGCAGGGCGGCGTCGCTGTAGAGGCGATGCGTGGCGGTCTCGCGAAACCCGGGGCCCTCATAACCCGGGAACACGGCGGGATCGGCGGCATGGGATTGCAACAGGGTACGCCCGTCCGCGTCGCGGACCACGTAGGTGAAGAACTCGTCATGCGCCCGGATCGGCGCGAGCCGCTGGGTCACGCCCTGGGTCTCACGCCCGACGATATCGGTCACGGCGAGCGGCAGGATGCGTTCCGCCGTCTCGCGCAAGGCGCTGTCAAACACCTCGTCAAGCTCGCCCCGGACGATCACCGCCGTCACTGCCGCGGCCACCAGCCACAGAACCGTCAGCACGAGACCGAGGGACAGGCCGAGCCGCGCCTGAAGGCTGGCCGGCCACCTCATGGCCTGCCCAGCCGGTAGCCCATGCCGCGCTCTGTCACGATGACCTTTGCCCCCAGCTTCTTGCGCAGGCGGCTGACATGGACCTCGATGGTGTTGCTCTCCACTTCCGAGTCGAACGCGTAGAGCTTTTCCTCGAGCTGCGCCTTGGACAGGAGCTGACCGGGGCGGGACAGGAAGGCTTCGAAGAGGGCCCATTCGCGCGCCGTCAGCGGTACCGGCTTGCCGTCCTTGTGGATGTTTCGCGCGGCGAGGTCGATATCCAGGGGGCCGTGGCTGAGGATGGGGTTCGGGTTGCCGCTGTAGCGCCGCGCGACCGACCCGATCCTGGCCGACAGTTCGGCCAGATCGAAGGGTTTGACAAGATAGTCGTCGGCACCCGCGTTCAGCCCCTCGATCCGGTCCGATATCTGGTCGAGCGCGGTCAGGATGATGACCGGCGTCACGTCGCCCTTCGCGCGCAAGGATTTGAGAAACCCGATGCCGCGCCCGTCAGGCAGCATCAGGTCGAGCAGCATCAGGTCGTAGGCGGTGGCGCGCACGGCATCGCCCGCAGCATCGAGGCGCGTGACCCAGTCCACCGACTGGCCATCGGCCGCGATCTGGTCACGCACCGCGGCCCCAAGTGTCGTGTCGTCCTCGATCAGCAGGATGCGCATGGGGTTTGATCTTTCCTTGTCTGTTCGACCTGCTTTTGGCGGTTTGTGCTGACGCAAAGCTGACGCATTCGGGTGAACCTCTTCAGCCTGCCGTCAGCTTCGCGGCGCATAAGCTGCATCAAGATGCGTTCCATGAGGAGTGTGACCCATGAAGAAGACGTTGACAATTCTCGGCTTTCTCGCGGCCTTCCCGGTCGGGGCCGCGCATGCGGACGATGACTGCTTTGTGCCGATGGCCGATTGGCAGCCGCGCGATGCCGTCGCGCGGCTGGCCACGGAGAGCGGCTGGACAGTGCGCCGCATCAAGATCGACGACGGCTGCTACGAAATCGACGGTCGCGACGCCGAAGGGCGCCGGATCGAGGTGACGGTCCATCCGGCCACGCTGGAGGTGATCGAGTTCGAATACGAGGACGAGGATGAGGATGAGGACAAGGACAAGGACGACGATCGCCGACGCCGCGATCGCGAAGGAGAGAAGGATGACTGAAACCAACGCACAGCACACGTCGCGACCGGACGCCGGGACGGATCGCAAGGTCCGGGTCTGGGATCCTCTGGTGCGGGTGTTCCACTGGAGTCTGGTCGCCGCCTTTGCGGTGGCCTGGCTGAGTGCCGAGGACCTTGACACGGTTCACGAGATCGCGGGCTACGTGGTCGCCGGCCTGGTGGCAGTCCGGCTGGTCTGGGGTCTGGTGGGCAGCCGGTATGCGCGCTTTGCACAGTTCCTCAAGGGCCCCCGCGCGACGCTGGCCTATCTCGGCGAGCTGACGCGCGGCAAGGAGCGGCGCTATCTCGGCCACAACCCGGCGGGGGCCGCGATGATCGTGGCGCTGCTTGTCGCGCTCTCGGGCACCGCCTTCACCGGCTGGCTCCTTGAAGAGCCGGACCGAATCGCGATGCTGCCGTCCATGCCTGCCATCGTGGCACCCGCGCGGGCCGACGAGGATGGTGAGTATGGAGAATATGGCGAGGGCGGTGGAGAGATCGTGGAAGAGGCGCACGAGGTCCTTGCCAACCTGATGCTGCTGCTCGTGGCACTGCACGTCGCTGGCGTTGTGCTGGCCTCGTTCCGCCACAATGAAAACCTCGCCCGCGCCATGGTCACCGGTGACAAGCGCGCCGCGGGACCGGGCGACATCGCCTGACCACCCCTACCCCCCGGCTGACCGCCCCGTCGGCCTGACCTGGCCCCGCTGTCACCGGCGGGGCCTTTTTTCCTGACGGCAAGCTGAAGCGGGAATCACCGCGCCGTCAGGAAGCCCTCAGGTCCGGTCTCCAGGTTTGTCCCAGCAGACAAACAGGAGACCCTGCCATGAAAAAGACCTTGATAGCCCTTTCCGTTATCGCGCTCCTGCCCGCTGGCGTGGCGGTTGCGGACGATGACGACTGCGTCGCGCCCCGCGGCCAATGGAAATCACGCGAGGCCGCCATGCAGGCGGCCGAACAGCACGGCTGGACCGTGCGCCGGTTCAAGATCGACGACGGCTGCTACGAGATCGAGGGCCGCGACAGCACTGGCCGGGAGATTGAAGCAAAACTCGATCCGGCGACGCTTCAGATGGTCGAGATGGAGTACGAGGACGACGAGGAGGACGACGACGATCGCGGCAATGCCCGCAATCCCGCGCCTGCCGGCACCGTCGCCCCGCCACAGAACGGCCTCTTCGGCAACGGCGCGCCTCCCAAGGCTCAGGTGAACTGAGCCGCCCCGCAGCCCCGCCCCGACAAAGGATACATCAGATGAAATCGCCACTTGCAATGCTCGCACTCACCACCGCGCTCACGCTTCCCGGCCTCGCCATGGCAAGGCCGGTGACGCTCGCCACGACCCTCAACAACTACGGTGGCGACGGTGCCTATCTCGCGCTCTATGTTACCGATGCCTCGGGGGCCTATGCCGGAAGTCTCTGGATGGCCGGCGGCAAGTCCAAATACTACAAGCATCTGAGCGACTGGCACCGCGCCACGGGCGGCGACACGGAGCAGGTGAACGGCATCACCGGCGCCAGTGTCGGTGCCGGACGCACGCTTGAGATCACGCTCGACCTGGCCGACGCGCTCTTCGACGCGGGTTACACGCTCCATATCGACGCGGCGGTCGAGGATATGCGCGACAGCCCGAACGAGGTGGCGGTGCCGCTCACGACGACGGGCGCCGGGACGCCGGTGCGGGGCCGCCGCTACATCGCCAGCTTCGCCTACGACATGTGAGGGAGCAGGACCATGATCCGTGCACTCCATCGCTGGCCGGGTCTTCTGGCCCTTGCGCTGGTCACTATCCTGAGCCTGAGCGGCGCGGCGCTGTCGGTCTTTCCCGCGGCCGGGCGGCTTGCGGCGCCGCAGGCGCAGACCGACCTGACCGTCGCCACCCTGGCGGAGCGCATCCGGGCGGTTTATCCCGGCGTCGAGCAGATCCGCCGGTCGCCCTCGGGCCGGATCACCGCCTACTGGTTCGATCAGGGCGCGCCCGGTGCCGCCGTGATCGACCCGGCAACGGGGCAAGGCGTGGCCTCGGCCGACCCGAACCAGACCCTTCGCTGGCTCACCAACCTTCACCGCTCACTCTTCCTCGGGGATGGCGGGCGCATCGCCATGGCGGCAGGGGCGGCGGCGCTGCTGGTGCTGTCGCTTTCCGGCACCGCGCTGGTCGCGCGCCGGGCAGGCGGCTGGCGGAACTGGTGCGCGCCGTTGCGCGGGCCGCGCGCGGGCCGGCTCCACGTCGAGATCGCCCGCATCGCGGTCACCGGCCTTTTCCTGTCGTCCGCAACGGCGTTGTGGATGACGGCCTCCACCTTCGATCTTCTGCCGGACGGTGGCGCCATCCCGGCCATGCCGACCGAGGTGAGCGAAGGGACGGGGTTCGCTCCGGGTCAGATGGCCACGTTGCAGCAGACGCCCGTCGCAGAGCTGCGCGACCTGAGCTTTCCCTATCCCGGCGACGCGACGGACGTGTTCGCGCTCAAGACCGATCGCGGCACAGGGTATATCGACCAGGGCACCGGCACGCTGCTGGCCTGGGCCGGCCTGACGGGCTGGCAGCGCGTCTCGGAGACCATCTACATGCTGCACACGGGACAGGGTGCGGCGACGCTGGGGCTGGTTCTCGGGCTGATGGCGCTTGGCGTGCCGCTCATGGGCGCCACCGGTGTTATGGTCTGGCTTGCCGGACGGCGCGGGCGGCCGCGCATCCGGGGCAATCAGCCCGCCGGCCGCGCCGGGACGATCATTCTCGTCGGCAGCGAAGGCGGCAGCACATGGGGCTTCGCCGCAACCCTTCACGCCGCGCTGACCGAGGCCGGGCAGAGCGTCCATGTCGGCCCGATGTCGGGCTTTGCGCCAGAGCGTTACACCCGTGCCGGGCGCATCATCCTGCTCGCCGCGACCTATGGCGACGGGGCTGCGCCCGCCACGGCAAAGGGTTTCCTCGATCGGCTGAACGCCCTCGACCGCGCGCCGGACATTCCTCTGGCCGTGCTCGGCTTCGGCGACCGCGGCTTTCCGGCATATTGCGCCTTCGCCAGGGAGGTTGCGACAACGGCGCAGGCGCAGGGCTGGCCCGAACTCGTGCCGCTCGATACGATCGACCGCCAATCGCCGCAGGATTTCACGCGCTGGGGCCGCGCGCTGGGAGAGGCACTTGGGATCCCCCTGGAATTGTCGCACCGGCCCGTCCTGCCGAAAACCGACACGCTGACTCTCGTCTCGCGCCGCGACTACGGCGCCGGGGTGCAGGCCCCGACCGCGATCCTCCGCTTCGCCCTTCCGCGCGTCTCGCTCTGGCAGCGGCTCACCGGGTCGGGCTTTGCCCGGTTTCAGGCAGGCGACCTTGTCGGCGTCGTGCCGGAGGCAAGCGCCGTTCCGCGGCTCTACTCGCTCGCCTCCGGACGTCGCGACGGGTTCGTCGAGATTGTCGTGAAGAAGCACCCGGGCGGCCTTTGCTCGGGTCAGCTTGCCGCATTGGAGCCGGGCGACACCGTGACCGCCTTCCTCCGCCGCAACCCCGGTTTCCGTCCGGGCCGGGGCCGGGCGCCGCTGATCCTGATCGGCGCGGGAACCGGCATCGGACCGCTCGCGGGCCTCATCCGCGGCAACGGGAGCGGCAGGCCGGTCCACCTGTTCTTCGGCATGCGTGATCCCGGCAGCGACTTCCTCTACGGCGAGGAAATGCCCGGCTGGCAGACCGAGGGGCGTCTGACCCGGCTGGTCAGCGCCGTTTCACGCGGGGCGCGGCCCCATTACGTGCAGGACGCCCTGCGGGGCGAGGCCACTCAGGTCGCGGAGCTCATCCGCGACGGGGCGCGCGTGATGGTCTGCGGCGGACGCGACATGGCGACCGGCGTGGCGGAGGCGCTGACCGGGATCCTCGCGCCGACCGGGCTCACCCCGTCGGCCCTGAAGGCGGAGGGGCGGTATGTCGAGGATGTCTACTGAGCGCACGCGCATCGCCCTGAACGGCCCGACGATGGGCACGCGCTGGCAGGCCACGTTCTTCGCAGACCCGACCATTGATCGCGCTGCGATCCGGGCGCTGCTGCAAGCCGCAGTGAACGACGTGGACGACCAGATGTCGACCTGGAAGCCCGACAGCGATCTGATGCGGATCAACGCTGCGCCGGTGGGCCAATGGGTGGCGGTTCCCGAGCACCTTCGATACGTCCTGCGCCTCGGCCTCGGGATCGGGCGCGCCTCGGGCGGAGCCTTCGACATCGGCATGGGGGACGCGGTGACGGCCTGGGGCTTCGGGCCCGGGGACGCGACACCAGATGGCATCCGTGCCGCGATGAACGCCCCGCGCCACCCGGCGCATGAGGTTCTGGAGTTCGACGGCGGCCACCTGCGCAAGACCGCGCCCATCGCACTGGATCTCAACGGTATCGCCAAGGGCTATGGCGTGGACCGGCTGACCGGGATCCTGCGCGACCACCGGATCGCGGACACCCTCGTCGGCATCGATGGGGAAATGCGCGCGACGGGTCTCCGGCCGGACCGGGAGGCCTGGACCATCGCCGTGGAAGCGCCGGACGCAGAGCGCCGGACTCCCCATTCGATCCTCGCGCTGCAGGACGCCGCCGTCGCGACCTCGGGTGATTACCGCCACTGGGTCGACGTGCAGGGACGGCGCCTGTCGCACACGATGGACCCCAGGCGCGGCGCGCCGCTGATTGCCTCGCCGGCCTCCGTCACCGTGGTGGCCGGCACCTGTGCCGAGGCCGATGCCTGGGCGACGGCGCTCATGGTGCTCGGCGCTGATGCGGGCGCGGCGCTCGCAAGACAACGGGGACTCGACGCTCTGTTCCTCGTGCGCGATGATGACGGGACCGCAAGCGGCGCAGGGGTCGGGCAGCTTTTCTCTGGCAATCCGGCCAAGTTTTCCGTGCGTTCGGAATAGCCGTCCACAACGTATCCGCACAATCACGGGTCACAAGCGTGACTGTCGTCAGCGCCTCCGTCGCCAGGGCGCCGGCTCGTCCGGCCCGGGTCAGGATCATCGCCGTCCGTCAGTCTTGCCCCGGCTGCATCAGCGGGGACATCATGAACGAGGCGGGCCTCGCGCAATCGACGGTTTCCGAACATCGCCGAGGCGAACAGCGCCTCCACAGTCGCAGCCTGCAAGGGCGGAATTGAAGGACCGGACCGCGACAACAATGTCCTGTGCGAAAAGATCGCGGACTCTCTGCCCGGGAAGGGACGGCTGGACGATTGCATTGAACGTCCCGCAAAATTCCGCTCATGCCATTGGCATATCGGGAATAATCGCGATTTTGCCATGCGTCGGACGGTGCTCGGACGAGCCCTTGGACGGCCTTTGCGGTGCCGTCGGAATGGCGGCTGTGAAACCCGGAATTTATCCCTCCCTTTCAAATACTCAGGGGGGAATTCGGAGCAGGGCGGGCGAGATGGTGCTGCTGGAGAGAATCGAACTCTCGACCTCTCCCTTACCAAGGGAGTGCTCTACCTCTGAGCTACAGCAGCGCCGATGTGGCGCGGTGATTAGACGCTTCTCGCCGGGGGCGCAAGGGGTAACTGGACGCTATTTCACACCTCCTGTAAGAGGGGTCCATGAACGACAAACCCAAGCCGGAAACCCGCAAAGCCGCGCCGCAGGAGCGCGGCGAGCGGCTCAAATCCGCCCTCAAGGCCAATCTCGCGCGGCGCAAGGCGCAGATGCGCGCGCGCGCCGCCACAGAGGACGGGCACGCCGGGTCAGGCCAAGGCGAAAAACGCGAGGACTAGAGCAGTCATGGATTCCATCATCGTCACCGGCAACGGCCCGCTTCACGGGCAGATCCCCATCGCCGGGGCCAAGAACGCCTGCCTCACGCTGATGCCCGCCACGCTGCTGAGCGAGGAGCCGCTGACGCTCACCAACGCGCCGCGCCTGTCGGATATCCGCACCATGCGCACGCTGCTGGAATCGCTCGGCGCAGAGGTGGCGCAGATGCAGGGCGGACAGGTGCTGTCGCTGTCGTCGCACCGCATCGACAACCACCGCGCCGACTATGACATCGTGCGCAAGATGCGCGCCTCGATCCTGGTGCTCGGGCCGATGCTGGCGCGCGACGGGCACGCGGTGGTGTCGCTGCCGGGCGGCTGCGCGATCGGCGCGCGGCCCGTCGACCTGCACTTGCAGGCGCTGGAGGCAATGGGTGCCGAGCTCGACCTGCGCGACGGCTATGTCCATGCGCGCGCGCCCGGCGGGCTCCGGGGCGGCAAGGTGGACTTTCCGATCGTCTCGGTCGGGGCCACCGAAAACGCGCTCATGGCCGCGACGCTGGCGCGCGGCACCACGGTGATCAGCAACGCGGCGCGCGAGCCCGAGATCGTCGATCTCGCGCAATGCCTGCGCAAGATGGGCGCGCGGATCGAGGGCGAGGGCACGCACACCATCACCATCGAGGGGGTGGACCGCCTCCATGGTGCCACCCACGCCGTGGTGCCCGACCGGATCGAGCTTGGCACCTACATGCTCGCCCCGGCGATCTGCGGCGGCGAGGTGACCTGCCTCGGCGGGCGCATCGACCTCGTGGCGGCGTTCTGCGAGCGGCTCGACGCGGCGGGCATCGACGTGACCGAGACCGAGGCCGGCCTGACCGTGGCGCGCCGCAACGGCCGGGTGCGCGCCGTCGACGTGGTGACCGAACCGTTCCCCGGCTTTCCCACCGACCTGCAGGCGCAGATGATGGCGCTGATGTGCATCGCCGAGGGCAGCTCGGTGCTCGAGGAGCGCATCTTCGAGAACCGGTTCATGCACGCGCCGGAACTCATGCGGATGGGCGCAAGGATCGACGTGCAGGGCGGGACCGCCACCGTGACGGGCGTCGAGACCCTCAAGGGCGCGCCGGTCATGGCCACCGACCTGCGCGCCTCCGTGTCGCTGATCCTCGCCGGGCTCGCGGCCGAGGGCGAAACGGTCGTCAACCGCGTCTACCACCTTGACCGCGGCTACGAGAGCGTCGAGGACAAGCTGAGCGGCGTGGGCGCGAAAATCGAGAGGATCACCAGCCAATGAGCGACGATGCCACTTTCGAGGAGGGGCGCGAGACGCCGCTCAACCTCGTCGCCGCCGACCCCGACGATCTGAAGGTGATCTCGGCGCTGGCGCAGGACGCGGTGTTTCCCATCACCGAGATGCGCTGGCAGGCGCGCCGCCACCGCTTCGCGCTTTTGCTCAACCGCTTCCGCTGGGAGGACGAGGGCCGCGACCGCCACGGGCCGGAGCGCGCGCAATCGCTGCTGGTGGTCGAGAACGTGCTCGGCGTGGCCAGCCAGGGCATCGACCGGGGCGATCCCGACACCGTGCTGTCGCTGCTGTCGGTGACGTTCGAGCCGGGCGAGGAAGGCACCGGCCACCTGATCCTGACGCTGGCCGGCGACGGCGCGATCCGGCTCGAGATCGAGGCGCTCGAGGTCGGGCTGCGCGACGTCACCCGCCCCTACCGCGCCCCCTCGGGCAAGGTGCCCCGCCACGACACCTGATTGCCGCCGGGCGGGGCATGAGTATTTTTTCCAAGAAGAAAACCGGGGCTTGAGACATATTCCCCCGCCCGCTACCCGCCCCGCCGGAAAGGACCTGCCCATGCCCGTCATGCTCGATGCCACCGCCGCCGATTTCGAGACCCGCTTCACCGCGCTGCTGTCGGCCAAGCGCGAGGACAGCCCCGACGTGGACGACACCGTCGCCGCGATCATTGCCGATATCCGCGCGCGCGGCGACGCGGCACTGATCGAGTTGACCGCGAAATTCGACCGGGTGGCGCTCTCGCCGCGCACCCTGCGATTCTCCAGCGCCGAGATCGACGCGCTGGTGGCGCAGGTGCCGCAGGCCGAGCGCGACGCGCTGGAACTGGCCGCCGAGCGCATCCGCGCCTATCACGAACGCCAGATGCCGCAGGATGCAAGCTGGACCGAGGAGAGCGGTGCCACCCTCGGCTGGCGCTGGACGCCCGTTGGCGCGGCGGGGCTCTATGTGCCCGGCGGGCTCGCCTCCTACCCGTCCTCGGTGCTGATGAATGCGATCCCGGCCAAGGTGGCGGGGGTGGAGCGGCTCGCCATCACCGTGCCCACGCCCGACAACAAGGCCAATCCGCTGGTGCTGCTGGCCGCGCGGATCGCCGGGGTGGACGAAATCTACCGCGTCGGCGGCGCGCAGGCCATCGCGGCGCTGGCCTACGGCACCGCGAGCATCGCCCCGGTGGACAAGATCACCGGGCCGGGCAACGCCTATGTGGCGGCGGCCAAACGGCGGGTGTTCGGGCGCGTCGGCATCGACATGATCGCCGGGCCGTCGGAGATCCTGGTGATCGCCGACAAGGGCCAGAACCCCGACTGGATCGCGCTCGACATGCTGAGCCAGGCCGAGCATGACGAGAGCGCGCAGGCCATCCTGATCACCGATGATCCAGCGCTCGCCCGCGACGTCGCCGCCGCCGTCGCGGCGCGGCTGGAGACGCTGGAGCGCCGCGCCATCGCCGGGGCGAGCTGGCGCGACTTCGGCGCCATCATCACCGTGCCCGACCTCGCCACCGCCGCAGCCCTCAGCAATCGCATCGCCCCCGAGCACCTGGAGCTGTGCGTCGCCGACCCCGACGCGCTGAGCCAACGGATCACCCATGCCGGGGCGATTTTCCTCGGGGCGTGGACCCCCGAGGCGATCGGCGATTACGTCGGCGGGCCCAACCACGTCCTGCCCACCGCGCGTTCGGCGCGGTTCTCGTCCGGCCTGTCGGTGGTGGATTTCCTCAAGCGCACGACGCTGGCGAAAATGACCCCCGAGTCGCTGCGCGCCATCGGCCCCGCCGCCGAGACGCTGGCAAACGCCGAGAGCCTCGGGGCGCATGGCCTGTCGGTGCGCGCGCGGCTGGATCATCTCAACGGCTAGGCGGCGATCCCCCGCCGATCCGCCCCGAAACAGCCCTTTCGCACGGGCGAAACGCCCCCTATAACGGCGCGTGGCCCCGGGGCACCCCCGAGTCGCGGGGGCTTTCACCTATGGGGCAACAGGATACGGGCGCAAATGGCGATGTTTGACAAGATTCCGAGCTTCTTTTCCTCGGACATGGCAATCGACCTCGGCACCGCCAACACGCTCGTATACGTCAAGGGCCGCGGCATCATCCTGAGCGAGCCGTCGGTGGTGGCGTACCACGTCAAGGACGGCGTCAAGCGTGTGCTCGCGGTGGGCGAGGATGCCAAGCTGATGCTGGGCCGCACGCCCGGCAGCATCGAGGCGATCCGGCCGATGCGCGAGGGCGTGATCGCCGATTTCGACACCGCCGAGGCGATGATCAAGCACTTCATCCGCAAGGTGCACAAGCGCTCGACCTTCTCCAAGCCCAAGATCATCGTCTGCGTACCGCACGGCGCCACCCCGGTCGAGAAACGCGCCATCCGCCAATCCGTGCTGTCGGCCGGTGCCCGCCGCGCCGGGCTCATCGCCGAGCCGATCGCGGCGGCCATCGGCGCGGGCATGCCGATCACCGATCCCACCGGCTCGATGGTCGTCGATATCGGCGGCGGCACCACCGAGGTGGCGGTGCTGAGCCTCGGCGACATCGTCTATGCCCGCTCGGTCCGGGTGGGCGGCGACCGCATGGACGAGGCGATCATCAACTACCTGCGCCGCCAGCAGAACCTGCTGGTTGGCGAATCCACCGCCGAGCGGATCAAGACCACCATCGGCACCGCGCGGATGCCCGATGACGGGCGCGGCACCTCGATCCGGGTGCGCGGGCGCGACCTCCTGAACGGCGTCCCCAAGGAGACCGAGATCAGCCAGGCGCAGGTCGCCGAGGCGCTCTCCGAACCAGTGCAGCAGATCACCGAGGCGGTGATGACGGCGCTCGAAGCCACGCCGCCGGACCTCGCCGCCGACATCGTCGATCGCGGCGTGATGCTGACCGGCGGCGGCGCGCTGCTGGGCGATCTCGACCTGGCGCTGCGCGAACAGACCGGCCTCGCCGTTTCGATCGCCGATGACAGCCTCAACTGCGTGGCGCTGGGCACCGGCAAGGCGCTCGAATTCGAGAAACAGTTGCGGCACGCGATTGACTACGACAGTTAACCGGCCCACCTTTTGAGCAAAAGAGGTTGCCAGTGGCCAGCGACCGCGGACAGAGCGACGATTACCGGGGCCCGCTGCGGCGATTGCTCCTCGGCATCCTGCTTGTCTGCCTGGTCGGCATCTTCCTGCTGTGGCGCATCGACAGCCCGCGGGTGGAACGGTTCCGTGCGCAGGTCGTGGACCGGGTCGTGCCCTCGATGGACTGGGCGATGGCGCCGGTGACCGGCGCGGTCAATATCCTGCGCGATTTCCAGTCCTACCAGCGCATGCACGAGAAAAACCGCGAGCTGCGCCGCGAATTGCAGCAGATGAAGGCCTGGAAGGAGGCGGCGCTGCAGCTTGAGCGGGAAAACGCCCGCCTGCTCGACCTCAACAACGTGCAGCTCGACCCGCGCCTGACCTATGTCACCGGCGTGGTGATGGCCGACAGCGGCTCGCCCTTCCGGCAATCGGTGCTGCTCAACGTGGGGGCGCGCGACGGCATCATGGAGGGCTGGGCGGCGATGGACGGGCTGGGCCTCGTCGGGCGCATCTCGGGTCTGGGGCAGAACACGGCGCGGGTCATCCTGCTCACCGATACCTCCAGCCGCGTGCCGGTCACGATCCAGCCCACCGGGCAGCGCGCGCTGGTGATCGGCGACAATTCGCCCGCGCCGCTGCTGGATTTCATCGAGGACCCCGAGCAGGTCCGCCCCGGCGACCGGGTGCTGAGCTCGGGCGATGGCGGGGTGTTCCCGGCGGGGCTCGCGGTCGGCCAGGTGGTCGCCGATCCCGGCGGGCGGATGCGCGTGCGCATCGCCGCCGATTACGAGCGGCTCGAATTCCTGCGCGTGCTGCGCAGCTACGACCACGAGCGGATCGACGATCCCGGCGGCCTGATCGCCCCCGCAGCCGAAACCGAATCGGCGGACCCGGCACCGCGCGCGGCGGTGGAGGCCGGAAATGGCTGAGACCGGCACGCTTCACCTGTGGCTCATGCGGGCGCTCTTCGCGGCGCTCGCGGGGGCGCTCGTCTTCGCGCGGCTGCTGCCGCTCGATACGCTGCCGCCGGGCTGGGCGGGGCCGGATCTGTTCCTCGCGCTGACCTTCGCCTGGGCGGTGCGTCGGCCCGAATACGTGCCGCCCCTGCTGGTGGCCGGGCTGGCGCTGGCGATGGACCTGCTGTTGCAGCGTCCGCCCGGCCTCTGGGCGGCGCTGACGCTCATTGGCTGCGAGACGCTGCGCCGCCGCGCGCCGGCGCTGCGCGATCTGACCTTCGTCGCGGAATGGGCGGCGGTGGCGGGCACGCTGGTGGCGATGACGCTCGCCTGTCGGCTGGTGCTGACCGTGCTCATCGTCGATCAGGCGCCGCTCGGGCTCAGCCTGATGCAGCTTCTCTCAACGCTTGTCGCCTACCCGCTGGTGGCGGCGCTGTCGCACCTCTTTTTCGGCGTGCGCAAGCGCGTCCCCGGCGACCTGACCCCGGAAAGGCATGTGCCATGAGACGCCCGGCCCGCGACCGCGCCGAAGGTCAGCGCCGCATCACGCGGCGCGCGCTGGTCCTGGGCGGTGCGCAGGTGGCGGTACTGGGCGCGCTGCTCTTCCGCATGCGCCACCTTCAGGTGGACCAGGCCGACGAGTTCCGCCTGCTGGCGGACGAGAACCGCATCAACCTTCAGCTCATCGCCCCCGCGCGCGGCCGCATCTTCGACCGCGAGGGCAGGGTCATCGCCGAGAACGTGCCCAGCTACCGCATCACCGTCACGCGCGAACAGGCGGGCGATACCGAGGCCGTGCTCGACCGCCTCGCCCGGCTGGTCGAGCTCAAGACAGGCGAGCTTGAAAAGGCGCGCCGCGACCTCGCCGAACTGCGCGGCGACACGCCGGTGACGGTGGCCGACCGCGTCGACTGGGAGGCGATCAGCCGCGTCGCCGTCAACGCCCCCGCCCTGCCCGGCGTGACGCCCGAAGTGGGGCTGTCGCGACGCTACCCGCTGGGCGCGGCCTATGCCCATGCCATCGGCTATGTCGGCGCCGTCAGCGAGCGCGACCTCGACCGTCTCGACGCGCCCGAGGCGCTGCTGCGGCTACCGCGGTTCCAGATCGGCAAGATCGGGCTCGAGGCCCGGCACGAGGACATTCTGCGCGGCGAGGCGGGCACCCGCCGCGTCGAGGTCAACGCCGCCGGGCGCATCATGCGCGAGCTCGAACGCCAGGAGGGCAGCCCCGGTGCCGACATCCAGGTCACCTGCGACAACGCGCTCCAGACCTATGCCCACGCCCGGCTTCGCGGCGAGGGCGCGGCGGCGGTGATGCTCGACTGCGAGACCGGCGACATCCTGGTCTGCGCCTCCAGCCCCGGCTACGATCCCAACCTCTTCGTGCGCGGCATCTCCTCGGCCGATTACCGCGCGCTGCTCGAGGACCCGCTGCGTCCGCTGCCCAACAAGGCGGTGCAGGGCATCTACCCGCCCGGCTCCACCTTCAAGATGGTGACGGCGCTGGCCGCGCTCGACGCGGGCCTCGTGGATTTCAACGAGACCGTCTACTGCCCCGGCTTCAAGGAGGTCAGCGGGCGGCGCTTCCACTGCTGGAAACGCGGCGGCCACGGCAACGTGGACCTGCACCGCTCGCTGCGCAACAGTTGCGACGTCTATTACTACGAGATGGCGATGCGCGTTGGCATCGAGGGCATCTCCGCAATGGCCCGGCGGCTCGGGATCGGGGAACAGTTCGACCTGCCGATGACCAGCGTCGCCGAGGGGCTCGCCCCCTCGCGGCAGTGGAAGCTCGCCTATCGCGGCGAGGCGTGGATGGTCGGCGACAGCGCCAACACCGCGATCGGGCAGGGCTTCGTGCTCGCCTCGCCGCTGCAACTCGCGGTGATGACGGCGCGGCTGGCCACCTCGCGCGCGATCGTGCCGCGGCTGGTGAAATCCATCGCCGGGGT
The DNA here is from genome assembly GCF_042430665.1 of Roseovarius ramblicola. Taxonomy (NCBI): domain Bacteria; kingdom Pseudomonadati; phylum Pseudomonadota; class Alphaproteobacteria; order Rhodobacterales; family Roseobacteraceae; genus Roseovarius; species Roseovarius ramblicola. The sequence continues at coordinate 43,723 of NZ_JBHMEC010000008.1, forward strand.
GGATCAGCCCACCGGCCACGGCGACAGCCTCGGGCTGAACGAGAACCACCTGCGCGAGATCCGCCGCGCCATGTTCGCCGTCAGCAACAACCAGCGCGGCACCGCCTTTCGCAGCCGCATCGTCGAGGACAGCCTGCGCCTCGCGGGCAAGACCGGCACCAGCCAGGTGCGCAACATCTCCGCCACCGAGCGCGCGGACGGCGTGCGCGACAACCGCGACCTGCCCCGCGAACAGCGCGACCACGCGCTGTTCGTCGCTTTCGCGCCGCATGACGCGCCGCGCTTTGCCCTGTCGGTGGTGGTCGAGCATGGCGGCGGCGGCTCCACCGCCGCGGCCCCCATCGCGCGCGACATCATGCTTCAGGCGCTCTACGGCGGCGACCCGCCGCTCTCCGCCTACCCCGCCGCCGACCGCCCGCGCATCCGCACCCTCCAGGAAGAGCTGAAGCGCGAGCGCGAGCGCCCGACGCCGGAGGCGAACGACCGCGCATGAGCTATCTCGAACATACCGTCAAGACTGTCCCCGCAGGCCCGCGCAAGATCCTCCATCTCAACTGGCCGCTGGCGATCCTGCTGGCCAGCGTGGCGGCCATCGGCTTCCTGATGCTCTACTCGGTGGCCGGCGGCACGCTCTCGACATGGGCCGAGCCGCAGATGAAGCGCTTCGCCCTGGGCTTCGCCGGGATGATCGTCGTGGCGATGGTGCCGATCTGGTTCTGGCGCAACGTCTCGCTGCTGGCCTACCTCGCCTCGCTCGCGCTGCTCGTGGCGGTGGCGCTCATAGGCATCGAGGGCAAGGGCGCGCAGCGCTGGCTCGACCTCGGCGTGATGCGCATCCAGCCCTCGGAACTGGTCAAGATCACGCTCGTGATGGTGCTCGCCGCCTATTACGACTGGCTGCCCATGTCGCGCATCTCGCGCCCCGTCTGGGTGCTCATCCCGCTTGCGATCATCCTCGTGCCGGTGGGCATGGTGCTGCGCCAGCCCGATCTCGGCACCTCGATCCTGCTGGTGCTGGGCGGCGGCGCGATGATGTTCCTCGCCGGTGTCCACTGGGCCTATTTCGCCACCGTGATCGCGCTGGGCGCGGGGGCTGTCGCCGCCGTCTTCAGCAGCCGCGGCACCGGCTGGCAATTGCTGGAGAACTACCAGTACCGCCGCATCGACACCTTCCTCGACCCCGACAGCGACCCGCTGGGCGCGGGCTATCACATCACCCAGTCCAAGATCGCGCTGGGCTCGGGCGGCTGGACGGGGCGCGGCTTCATGCAGGGCACGCAATCGCGGCTCAACTTCCTGCCGGAAAAGCATACCGATTTCATCTTCGTCACCCTCGCCGAGGAATTCGGCTTCGTCGGCGCGGTATCGCTGCTTGGACTCTACGCGCTCGTCATCCTGTTCTGCGTCGCCTCCGCGCTCTCCAACCGCGACCGCTTCTCCGCGCTCCTGACGCTGGGGGTGGCGGTGGCCTTCTTCCTCTACTTCGCCGTCAACATGGCGATGGTGATGGGGCTGATGCCGGTCGTCGGCGTGCCGCTGCCGCTGGTAAGCTATGGCGGCTCGGCGATGCTGGTGCTGATGCTGGGCTTCGGCCTGGTGCAGAGCGCGCATGTCCACAGACCGAGGTAATCCATGACCGCGAACATCCTCTTCGCCGCCGGTGAGGCGCAATGGCGCGTCTACGAGGCGCCGCTGCGCCGCGCGCTCGCACGCGCCGGCGTGACAGCGACCCTCGCCACCGACCTCGCGCCCGCAGAGGTGGATTACATCGTCTACGCCCCCGGCAGCGCGGTGCAGGATTTCACCCCCTTCACCCGCGCCCGCGCCGTGCTCAACCTCTGGGCCGGGGTGGAAAAGATCGTCGGCAACCCCACGCTCCGTATCCCCCTAGCGCGCATGGTCGATCACGGGCTGACGAGAGGAATGGTGGAATGGGTCACCGGCCACGTCCTGCGCCATCATCTCGGGATGGATACCCATATCCTGCACCAGGACGGGGTGTGGCGGCCCGACGTGCCGCCCCTCGCCCCGGACCGCCGGGTCAGCGTGCTGGGCCTCGGCGCGCTCGGCAGCGAATGCGCGCGGATGCTGAGCCATCTCGGCTTTCCCGTCACCGGCTGGAGCCGCTCACCCAAGGAGATCGGCACCCTGCGCTGCCTCTCCGGCGAGGACGGTCTGCGCACCGCCCTCGCGCAGGCCGACATCCTCGTCCTGCTGCTGCCGCTCACGCCCGAGACGGAGAACCTGCTCGACGCCGCGCGGCTGGCAACGCTGCCCTCCGGGGCGGTGATCCTCAACCCCGGGCGCGGGCCGCTGATCGACGACGCCGCCCTTCTCGCCGCGCTCGACAGCGGCGCGCTCGGCCACGCCACGCTCGACGTGTTCCGCGAGGAACCGCTGCCGCCCGAGCATCCCTTCTGGGCGCATCCGCGGGTGACGGTGACGCCGCATATCGCCTCCGAGACGCGGCCCGAGACGGCGGCGCAGGTCATCGCCGAGAACATCCGCCGCGGCGAGGCGGGTGAGCCGCTCCTGCACCTCGTGGACCGCGACGCAGGGTATTGAGGGGGAGCGCGGCCGGGACGGAAATGGCCTGAAGCTGCCATTCGCCACCCACCCCGCGCGGAGTCAAGGCGTGCTTGCACGCCGCCGCGCGAGCGCCCGACCGCCCCATCGGGCGGGCGCTTTTGCAACGCTGCAAATAGCTGTGATCATTGATGTATTTTGCACCATAAATCGCACAGCACAGACCGATCTGCGCCCACCCGGCGGTCGGGCTCTCGCGCGGCTCATCGCATCATGCCCAATGTCCCCTCAAGGCCGATTGTGTTGAAAAACTCTGCAACCTGAAATTCGCCTCAAAATTTTGGAACAGCGTTCCTTCATGTCACCCTTGGGCAAACTGTGTTTGCGCGGCGGAGCTTCGGCGGGGGGATGTTCTGCAGATTTACTTCTTCTTCGCAGCACACCGACTTTTTCAACACAATTGGCCAATAACGGTCTCCCCCACCCCCTACCTTAACCGGGGCGGCCTCTCGGGATCGGACCCCGGTGCCGCCGGGGCGGCCCGCGCCTCCGGCTCCGGCAGGTCGAACCGCAGGCCGCACCCGGCCATCCGCGCCAGCACCGGGTCGCCCGCCGCGAAGAACCCGACATCGAGCGCCGCCGCCTCCAGCCCGGAAAATGCCAGCACCTCCGACACCGCCCGCGCCAGCGCGCCCTCCGCGCCCGGTGCGGCCCCGACAAAGCCCAGCAGATGCCCCTGCGCACCATCCTCGTAGCGCACCGCCACCAGCCACGCGGCCCGCGCCATCCCGGTCATCCCCGCCAGCCGCGCATCCAGCGCGTGCAGCACCGCTTCGGGCAGCCCGCCGGGCACACGGAATTCCACCGGGCGCGCGGCCACCTGTTCGGGCGCATCGGCCAGCACCTCCGCCAGCCACTCCATCGCCGCGGCGGGCAGAAGGATCGCCGAAGGGGCCACCCCGAGGTTGAGAGCCAGCCCCATCCCCTGCCCCGCCAGCATCGCCGCCAGCGCCCGTCCCGATAGCGCGGCATAGGGCGCGGGCCCGTCCGAGAACGCCGCCAGCCGCGCCTCGCCGTCAAACGCCAGCACGCAATCGCCGCCCTCCGGCGCGATCACCACCGGGTCGATGCGGTCGCCCTCGGGCTCGCATGTCAGCAACAGGCACAGCTCGCTCGCCGCCAGCCGCTCGTAGAACCGCAGCCGCGCCCCCTCGTCCTCCGGCGCGGCCTCCATCGCCGCGTGCGCGGTATCGAGCGGGGTCATCTCAGCCATCCAGCACCTCTTTCACCGCGGCCCTCAGCGCCGGGAGCACCTCGTCGCCGAACCACGGGTTGCGCTTCAGCCACGCGCTATTGCGCCAGGACGGGTGCGGCAAGGGAAACGTGCGCGGCGCATGATCGCGCCAGCCGCGCACCACCTCGGTCACGCCCTTGCACGTGCCCAGGTGATAGCGGTGCGCGTGGCCCCCCACCAGCACCGTCAGCCGCACCGCGCCCAGCTCCGCCATTACCCGGTCATGCCATGTACGCCCGCAGATCGCCGGCGGCGGCAAATCCGACCCTTTCGCGTTATAGCCGGGGAAACAGAACGCCATCGGCACGATCGCCACCCGCTCGCGGTCGTAGAACGTCTCCGCACCGATCCCCAGCCAATCGCGCAGCCGCTCGCCCGACGGATCGTCGAAGGGCCGCCCCGAGCGGTGCACCCGCAGCCCCGGTGCCTGCCCCGCGATCAGGATGCGCGCCGGGGGGCGGAACCAGACCACCGGGCGCGGCGCGTGCGCCGTCTGCGTTTCGGCGAATCGCTCGGCACACAGACGACAAGACCGGATTTCGGCACCGAGCGCCGTTTCGCCCGAACCGTGCGGTTCGCGCGCCGAACCTCGCGGTTCACTCAAGTGCGACCCCCGCCTCGCGCATCGCCGCCTCGGCCTGCGCGCGCGACCCGTCGAGGTCGATCGCCCGGCACAAATCGCGCCGCACGACCACCTTGTAGCCCAGCCTTGCGGCATCAAGTGCCGAGAATTGCACGCAAAAATCGGTGGCCAGCCCGACCATGACCAGCTCGGTCACGTCGCGCTTCTGCAAATAGCCATCCAGCCCCGTCGCCGTCGACCGGTCATTCTCGAAGAAAGCCGAATAACTGTCTATATTCAATGACATACCCTTGCGGATGATAAGATGCGCCGGGGTCGTATCCAGCCCCGGATGAAACGCCCCGCCATGGCTGCCCTGCACGCAATGGTCCGGCCACAGCACCTGAGTGCCGTACTCCATCTCCACCGTCTCGAACGGCGCCTTGCCGGGATGCCCCGACGCGAACGAGGAATGGCCTGCGGGATGCCAATCCTGCGTCAGGATTACATCCTTGAAATCACTCATTAAATTGTTGATCTCCGGCACGATTTCGTCGCCCCCCGGCACCGCCAGCGCGCCGCCGGGGCAGAAATCGTTCTGAACGTCGATCACCAGTAATGCAGCATTCATGCCCGTCTCCTTTGCGCCACATGGCTAGGACGCAGGCCCTGCCGCGTCAATCCCGCCCCTTGCCCGCACGCCCCCGCGCGCGTAAATGCCGCCCCATGTACCGCATCGCTGCCCTCTACCATTTCACCCGCTTTGACGACCCCGACGCCCTGCGCGCGCCGCTTCTCGACCTGTGCGAGGCCGAGGGCGTGCGCGGCACGCTCCTGCTGGCGCGCGAAGGAATTAATGGAACGATTGCAGGTGGTTACAATGGCGTTGCCCGCGTTCTCGACCACGTCCGCGCCCTGCCCGGCTGCGGCGGTCTGGAGTGGAAGGACAGCCACAGCACCACCCCGCCCTTCGGCCGCATGAAGGTGCGCCTCAAGCGCGAGATCGTGACCATGGGCGTTGCGGATGCCGATCCCCGCGCCGCGACCGGTCATTACGTCGCCCCGACCGATTGGAACGCCCTGATCTCGGCCCCCGACGTCGCGGTGATCGACACCCGCAACGCCTACGAGGTCGCCATCGGCAGCTTCGAGGGCGCGGTCGATCCCGGCACCGACAGCTTCCGCGATTTCCCCGCGTGGTGGCAGGCCAACAAGGAGCGGTTCACGGGCAAGCGCGTGGCGATGTTCTGCACCGGCGGGATTCGGTGCGAGAAATCAACGAATTACCTGCTGAGCCAGGGGGTGGAGGAGGTCTTTCACCTCAAGGGCGGCATCCTGAAATACCTTGAGGAGGTGCCCGAGGAAGACAGCCTGTGGCACGGGACGTGCTTCGTTTTCGACGGGCGCGTATCGGTGGAACACGGGCTGCGCGCCGGGCCGCACGTGCTCTGCCACGCCTGCCGCCGCCCGATCCTGCCCGCGGACCGCGCCCGCCCCGAATACGAGGCCGGGGTCGCCTGCCACCACTGCGCCCACGAGACCAGCCCCGGGGACAAGGCCCGCTTTCGCGAGCGCCAAAGACAGATCACCCTAGCTGCCGCCCGCGGCGCGCGGCATGTCCGCTGGATGGCCGAGGGCTGAACGGTCTGAATTCGTTCACAAAACCTCGAAAACCTTGTCGCGCGCGGTCTGCCCGCGCACCAGCCGGAGCCGTGTCTTAGGCACCCCGACCGCCTTTGCCAGCAGCACCTGCACCGCGTCATTGGCCTTGCCCGCCTCGGGCGGCGCGGTGACGTAGATGCGCAAGACATCCCCCTCGACCGCGATCCGCGCCCTTGAGGCCCGCGGCGTCACCCGAAGCGCGATGCGCGTGCCCCGCACCGCGAGATGCCCGAGGTCCGGAACGTCCCTGCTCACACGCGCCTCCCTTCAACCGGTCGCCATAGGCGGCCACGATGGCACGCCCTGCCCCTGCGGTCGAGAGGCCCTACCCGCCGCCCTCATCGTCCTCCTCTGGTTGCACGAGGCTGATCTCACCCGCGGCTTCGAGTCGCCGCACGGCATTCACGATCTCGGTCTGCGCGGCCTCGGCCTCGCGGGCACGCACGCGGCCACGCGCGGCGATGTCCTCGCGCAGTGCATCGGCCATCCTGCTGGACATATTGGATAAAAGGAATTCGGCCACCGGTGCAAGCGCGCCATCGAGAGCCCCGGCCAGCGCATCGACCTGCACCGACGGCTCCACCTCGCGCAGGATGCGCGGCATATCCGGCGGTTTGACGCGGTCAGGCAGGTGCGCGAAGGTAAAGATCGCGCGCCGCACAAGCGCGGCGAAATCCTCGTCGGTCTCTTCCAGCCCCTCGAGCACCTCGTCGCGGATGGCGGCGGCCGAGTAGTTCAGGATCGCACCCACCCGCTCCACGGCCCCGTCGGCAAAGGCGGTTTGCGGCACGTCCTGGATCTGCGCGGCGATTGCGAGGCCGATCCGGTCCACCGCCTCGGGCGAGACCGAGCCGGTCTGCGAGATGGCATAGGTGATGCGCCGCGCCACCGCACCGGGCAGCCGCCCGAGAAGGTCGGCGGCACGCGCGACATCGAGCTTGGAGAGGATCACAGCGGCGACCTCGGCGCTTTCCTCTTCGAGGATGGCGGCGAGCGTATCGGGATCGGTGGCTTTCACCAGCTCCCACGGGTCGCCGTATTGGCGCACGCCCGCCTCCTTGCGCAGGCGCGCCGCGGTCTGCGGGCTGATCCGTCCGTCGAGTGCCGACAGCGCGCCGGGCAGGCCACGCGGAAAGGTCAGGCCCATCCCCTCGAGTTCATTGGCGAATTCGGCCACCACCTCGGCCAGCGTGCCGCGGTCGACATAGCGCATCGACCCCATTTGCGTGGTCAGCCGCGCCTGCAATTCGTCCGGTAACTCCGAGAGCGACACATCCGCGCCCTCGTTCATCAGGAAACGCACGATGATTGCCGCCTTCTGCGCGCGAGAGAGATGCGCCGCCGCGCCGCGCGGGTGCGCCTGCCCGATCCGTGCGGGTGGTGCGTTCATGCCTTGATCCCCGTTGCCCTGGTCCTCGCACGACCATAGGCCACGACCCGTCAACAAAGCCTGAACGAAAGCCCAATTTCTTCCTGGCCGGAAATACTCCGGGGGAGTCGCCCGGCACGGGCGACGGGGGCAGCGCCCCCGCCCCCGTCAGGCTTCTTGCTCCGCAAGGAATTTCTCGGCGTCGAGCGCCGCCATGCAGCCCATCCCGGCGCTCGTCACGGCCTGCCGATAGACGTGATCGGTGAGGTCGCCGGCGGCAAACAGCCCCGGCACCGAGCTGCGGGTGCTGCCCGGCTCGACACGCACATAGTCGCCGTGGTGCATCTCGACCTTGCCCTTCACAAGCTCGCTCGCGGGCGCATGGCCGATGGCGATGAACACGCCCTTGCAGGGGATGTCGGTGATCTCGCCGGTCTCGACATGGCGCACGCGCACGCCCTCGACGCCCTTGGGGTTGTCGGCGCCCGTGACCTCCTCCAGCGTGTGGAACCAAAGCGGTTCGATCTTCGGGTTCTTGAACAGCCGGTCCTGCAGGATCTTCTCGGCGCGCAGTTCGTCGCGGCGGTGGATCAGCGTCACCTTGGAGGCGAAATTGGTCAGAAACAGCGCCTCTTCGACGGCGGTGTTGCCGCCGCCGATCACCACGATCTCCTGCCCGCGATAGAAGAACCCGTCGCAAGTGGCGCAGGCCGAAACGCCAAAGCCCTTGAACGCCTCCTCGCTGTCCAGCCCCAGCCACTTGGCGCGCGCGCCGGTGGCGAGGATCACGGCATCCGCCGTGTAGGTCGCGCCGCTGTCGCCTCTCGCCACAAAGGGGCGGCTGTCCACGTCAAGCTCGGTGATAATGTCGCCCACGATGGCGCAGCCCATGGCCTTGGCATGCGCCTCCATCCGCACCATCAGGTCGGGGCCCTGCACCTCGGTATCGCCGGGCCAGTTCTCGACCTCGGTGGTGGTGGTCAACTGCCCGCCCGGCTCGATTCCCTGCACGAGCACCGGTTCAAGCATGGCGCGCGCGGCATAGACCCCGGCGGTATAGCCCGCCGGGCCGGAGCCGATGATCAGGCACTTGGTATGGGTGGTCTGTGACATGGCTGCTCTTTCGCTGAAGACCTCGTATCGCGCGGAGATATAGCTGCGCGGGCCGGGGCATGTAACCCCTTGCAGACCGGCTATGCGCCACCGAACAATCCGGACATCCGAAATTATCTTGCGCGCAAACGAAAGATAATTGCGCGCAGCCGCAGGGTTGGTATAACATCCGCGAAAATCAACAGGAGAATGCGATGGCGGGCACGCGTCTCGATCCGATCGACCGAAGGATACTGGCGGAATTGCAGGCCGATGGCCGGATGACCAATGTCGAACTGGCCAAGCGCGTCGGCATTTCCGCACCGCCCTGTCTGCGGCGGGTGCGGGTACTTGAGGAACAGGGCTACATCCGCGGCTATCATGCCGATATCGACGCGCGCGAACTGGGGTTCGAGGTTCAGGTCTTTGCCATGGTCGGCCTGCAGAGCCAGGCCGAGGCCGACCTGTCGGCCTTCGAGGCGCGCTGCCGGTCGTGGCCCCTCGTGCGCGAATGCCACATGCTCAACGGCGAGGTGGATTTCATCCTCAAATGCGTGGCCCCGGATCTGTCGACCTTTCAACGGTTCCTGACGGAAGAGCTGACCGCCGCCGACAACGTGGCGAGCGTCAAGACCTCATTGGTCATTCGCGGGGCCAAGGACGAGCCCGGCGTGCCCTTCGACATCCTGGAAAAACGGCTGGAGCGGCCCGCCTGAGCGGTGCCGCGCGGTCAGACGAGGTCCGGGGTCTCGGGCGCGTCGAGCGGCAGGCGCATCCGCGCCAGCGGGCCGAAGTCCTGCGGTGCGCCGAGATGGGGAAAGGCCGCCATGACCTGCCGCAAGGTGACCTCGTCGAGGCCGCGCTCGAACCCGGCACCGGGGTGATAGCTCTCGGTCTCCAGGCCGTTCACCACGATGAGAGCATGTCGGCGCAAGGCGAGGTGGAAGAATGTCGCCGGCTGTCGCGCGGCCATTCGGATCGCGTGCGCCCCGTCGGCCATCGCGTGCACCGGGGACAGCACGCCACCCGCACCAATCCGCGCGCGCAAGTTTCGCGGGCGGCTGAGGAGCCGCGCGCCCGGCCCTGCAACGAGATCGGCAAGCGGACGCCCGGGACCGAAGGCGTCGGCCATCACCCGCGTGAGGGGCACCCCCTCGCCGGACGGACCGGGCCAGAGCGTGACCAGCCCGATCCAGACCACCGGGACCGCGCCACCCGCAGCGGTGGCGATCATGTCCCCCGGCGACAGGTCCTCGACCGCCACCGGACCGCCCGGCGTCGAGACGAGCGCGCCCCGCGCAAAGGCGGCATGGGCCGCGTCAAGCAGCGGCATCGCCGGCAAGCGGCGCTCCTGTGCCATGAGCCGCCCCCCGGCATCGCGCCACAGGCAGGAATAGAGGCGGGTGGCCGACTGCGACCGGGCGACCGGGATCGAGGGCGGAAGGTCGGCACCGAAACAAGGAAGGCTCATGTCAACTTGCTTCATGATCAGGACCGGCATGACTGCCTGCGCACGCGTCGGCGGCAGCCGCGATATGGCATGTGCCGCTTGGCGTGGAATTCGTGCCTTTGCGGTCCCGGCGACCGAGGTCTCGGGGGCACCATGCGGACCGGGAACACGATCACGCCACTGCGGGATGCGGCGTGGCTCAGGCGGACTTGAGACTGCGCGGCGATGCGACGTCGTTCGCATCGCCCGGGCCCTGCCGCCGCCCCCGCCGCCGCACCTGCCGCTGATAGGGCAGCGCGGGCGCGGCCTCCTTGCTGTGCTCGACCACGGATTTCAGCCAACGTGCCTTCATCTTTCCCATCCTCTTGCCTGTGCCGCCGTGCGGCATTGTTGCCTCACTCGCAACGATGCCCGCGGTTTGCGGCCAAGTTTTGGCGGAAAGGGTTGAAATCCGGGCAATACCGGGGCGATGCCGGGGACAGATATGATAGCGCGCGGCTGTTGCCGATCAGCACCCGCCCGGCTCGAACCCCGCCTCGCGCATCAGCCTGTCGGACGCCTCTTCGACATCCCGTTCGAGCCGCTGCATGAACGCCTGCCTGCTCAGCCCCGGCGGGATCTCGGGCAGGAACTCCACGACCGCGAGACCAGGTTTGCGATAGATGCCCTTGCGCGGCCAGAACACGCCGACATTGGTCGCCGCCGGCACGCAGGTCTGACCCGTCTCATTGTAGAGCACACCGGCACCGACCTTGTAGGGCCTCTTTACTCCTGGCGCGACACGGGTGCCCTGCGCGTAGATAATGAGCTGCCCCGGCTCCTGCCGCCCCTTTGCCACGTCCTCCACCATCCTGCCGATGGCCTGGCTGCGCTTGCCGCGATCCACGGGCACGCAGCCGATGCGCAGCGCGTATTGCCCGATCACCGGGGCCCACATCAGCTCTCGCTTCATGATGAACTTGCCCGCCGGCACGCTGCCGAAGATCAGGATGATATCGAGAAAACTCTGGTGCTTGGCGGCGATCAGCACCTCGTCCGCGGGCGGCGTGCCGCGCACCTCGGTGCGCAAGCCCACCATCCAGCGGGCCGTCCAGCGCACCCAGCGGCAATAGGTTTTGCAGGCCATACGCGCGCCGCGCGTGCTGAACAGGGCCCAGGGCAGGAAAACGATGCCCAGCACCGCCATCGCGAGGTACATCTGACCCACGAATACCAGCGACCGAAGCCATTGCAGGGCGTATCTCATGGCATCTTCTCCAATCTGCGCCGCGCGGCGGCGCGGGTTGCGGCAAAGGCCACCAGCCCTGCCAGCGGCGGAACAGCCAGCGGCCAGAGCCAGTGCCAGCCCTGAAAGCCGAGTCCGGCGAGAAACCCGCCCTCGATCCGCGCGGCGGGCAGCGCGAGGATGGCGAGGCACCCAAGACCGGTGCCGATAGCCGCGCCCCCGAGGCCCCGCAAGGCAAAGCGGCGAACAAAGGCGCGCACGATAAAGCCGTCCTGCGCACCGACGAGGCGAAGCACGGTGATGACTTGCGCGTTGGCCGCCAGCGCCGCCTGTGCCGCCAGTGTGATCATCGCGGCCATCGCCGCCCCGATGAGCGCCAGCGACAGCCAGCCCAGCAGCCGCAGCCGCGAGGCGGCCTGCACCAGCGGCCGGCGCCAGCGGGTGTGATCGTCGAGCACGGCACCGGGCACCTCGGCGGCCAGCCGCAGCCGCAACCCCTGCGCGTCAAATCCCGCCCCGGTCTCGGTCACTTCGATGAGCCGCGGGACAGGCAGTTGATCGAGCGGCAAGTCGGGGCCGAACCATGGTGCCAGCAGCGCCGCCTGCTCGGCATCGTCGAGCGCGCGAGCGCGCGCGACACCAGTGGTGGTCTCGAGCACGCGCAGCGCCGCCACCGTCTGCGCCGCCATCTGCCCCTCGGGGGCCGAGATGCGCACCGTCGCCGTGCGGGCTAGCTCGTTGCCCCAACGGTCCGCCAGCCGCCCGGTGGCCAGCGACAGCGCCAGCGCGAACACCGCGAGGAACGCCATCGCCGCCGCAGTGAACAGCGTCAGCGTGGCAGTGAACCCACTCGGTGGCACGACCCGGTCGGCCTGCGTGTCGCCGGGCAGAAGCTGCGAGAGCAGACCGGAGAGGGCCGTCACAGATCCGCCCCCGCAAGCTGAAGCCGCCGCCCGGCGATGCGCAGCACCCGGGCCTGCACATGCGTCTTGGCCGCACGGATGAGGGCGAGATCGTGGGTGGCGATGAGAATCGTCTTGCCCATGCGGTTGAGTTCAATGAGCAAGCGCATCAGGCGCTCGGACATCTCCCAGTCGATATTGCCGGTGGGCTCGTCCGCCAGCACCGCGTCGGGCGACATGATGACCGCGCGCGCCAGAGCGGCGCGCTGCCGCTCGCCGCCCGATAGCTCCGGCGGGCGCGCCTGCGCCCGCGCGCGCAGCCCGACCCAGCCGATCAGTTCGCGCAGGTTGGCCTCCTCGGCCAGCAGGTCGCGCCCCGACACCGCGAGCGGCAGGGCGATGTTCTCGGCGACATCGAGATGGTCGAGAAACTGGCAATCCTGATGCACCACACCGATGCGCCGCCGCGCCATCGCGATGTCGTCGCGGCCCATCTCGCGCCGATCCTGTCCAAAGAGCCGCACCTGCCCCGCCGTCGGAACGAGGGCACCGTAGCACAGCTTGAGCAGCGTCGTCTTGCCCGCGCCGGACGGTCCGGTTAGAAAATGGAACGAGCCCGGCGCGAGGCTGAGCGACACATCGCCCAGCAACTCCCCGCCGCCATAGGAATATCCCACGCCCTCGAGTTCGATCACCGCCAGCGCCCTTTTCTGCCGCGGCCCCCTTCATGCCCCAGAGGTCACACATGTGCAATCACTGCCCGCATGATTCGCTTTGCTCTTTTCGCTTCCCGGATAAGGGCCTATGCTTGCACACGGTCGCAAGAGCCGGGAAACGGTGGCAAGGAGCAGGCAGCGGGTGACCCCATGAGGCTGACATGTCCCAACTGCGGTGCGCAGTACGAGGTGCCGGATGCGGTGATCCCCGTGCCAGGGCGCGATGTGCAGTGTTCCAATTGCGGCACGACGTGGTTTCAGAACCACCCCGATCACACCCCCGCAGAGCCTGACATGCCCGCTGCGGATCCGGACCCGATGGCAGCGACCGAAACCGCAGCCGACCCGGAACCGAAAACCGATCCACAGCCGTCGGCGGCTCGGCGGATCGACCCGTCGGTGGCCGACATCCTGCGCGAGGAAGCCGACCGCGAGCGCGCCGCCCGCGCCGCCGAGGCCGATGGGCGGATCGAGACGCAACCCGATCTCGGCATCGGAGAGCCCGAACCCGAAGACGCGCGGCGTGCACGAGAGGCGCGCGACCGAATGCAGCGGCTGCGTGGCGACCGGTCCACCGACCCCTCCGCCGCGCCGCCCGGCAATGGTGCCCGCACCGATGACCCTGACGACATGTTCGACGAAGAGGAAGACGAGCGTCTCGACCCGGGGTCGCGGCGCAACCTGTTTCCCGATATCGACGAGATCAATTCCTCGCTGAGCGCCTCCGACGACGTCACGGGCCCGCTCGCGCCGACGATGTCCAAGCACACACCGCCCGACCGGAATGGTGGCGGCGGGTTCCGCGCCGGCTTCCGCCTTGCGGTGGTGAGCTGCGTGGCGGCGCTGGTGGTTTACCTGATGGCCCCGCGGATCGCGGCAATCTGGCCCGCCGCAGAGGCACCGCTCGCGCAGTACGTTCAGGTCGTGGACAATATGCGCGCAATGCTTTCGGCGACGGTCAAGGATCTGATCACCCGGATCTGACGCAGGTCAGAAGCGGTCAAGCAGGCGGCGCAGGTAATCGAGTTCGATATCCGGGCGCGCGCCCTCGCCAGAGCGGCGTCGTATCTCGTCGAGAAGGTCGCGCGCGCGGCGATAGACATCCTCACCCTGCAACAGGCTGTCCTGCGTTCCCGCGTGGCGGCCCTGACCCGACTCGCGGCCCAGCGGATCGGCCTGCGCGCGACCGGACTCGCCCTGCGCGCCCCCGGGGCTGCCGGGACTGCTGTCCCGCGCCATCGCCTCGCCCATGCTGCGCATGCCCTCGCGCAACGCCTCCATCGCGTCGGCCTGATCCTCCAGCGCGCCGGCGAGATCGTCATTGCGCAGCGCCTCCTCGGCCCCTTCCATCGACCGCTCGGCGCGTTCGAGCGAGTCGCGCGCCGCATCCCCGGCCTCGCCGCCAAGCTGCGGCAGCCCCCTGCGCTGCTGCTCAAGCTGGCGGCGCAGCGCCTCCTGCCGTTCGGCGAGCGATCCACCCTCGCTCTCCCCGGCCTGCTCGCGCCCGTCCTGGCCCTGACCGCCGGGACGCGTGCCACCCTCGCCGCCGCCCTGCCCCTGTTGGCCATCATGGCTCTCGCCGCGCCCTTCGCCGCCCGAACTGCCCTCGTTCTGCTGCGACTGACCGGATTGCGCATTCGGGTTGAATTGTTCCTGCAGATCCCGGAACGCCTGATCCGACAGGCCCTGCTGGCCGCGCAGCGTGTCGGCCAGCCCTTCCATCGCCTGCTGGCCCTCCGAGCCGCTCTGCCCCTCCGTGACCTGCATGTTCTCCATCATGCGCTGGAATTCCTCCAGCGCCCTCTGCGCCTCGGCAAAGCGGCCCTGCTCCATCAGTTCCTGGATGCGGTCCATCATGTCCTGCAAGTCCTGCTGGGACATGCGCATGGAATTCTCGGCGCTCTGCTGATCGCCGCCGTTTTCGTCCTCGCGCTGCGCCTGCTGCATCTTCTGGCGCAGGTAATCCTGCGTGGCGTCGCGCAATTCCTGCATCAGGCGGGCGATCTCATCTTCGCTCGCGCCGTTCTTCATAGCCTCGCTCAGACGCTCCTGCGCGGCGCGCATCCGTTCGAGCGCGTCGCCCACGTCGCCATCCTCGATCAGCACGCCCAGATTCCACAGCGCCTTTGCGATCTCGTCGCGCCCGGCCTTGTCCGGTCCGCCCGCCGCGACCATCGACTCGAGCCGCCGCAGGATGGTCCGCAGTTGCAGGTAGGCCCCGCTTGACCGGAACAGCCCTTCCGACGGTTTGTAAGAGATCGCGCGCAGCACTTGCGTCACGCGCGTGGCGTTCTCGCGGCTCCACAGCAGGTCACGCCGCTGCTCGATCACCGCCGCCGCGAGCGGGTCGAAGAAACGTCGCGCTGGCAGAGTCATCTCCACCGGGTCGGATTTTCCGTCCTGCCCGATCGCGTCCGTCACCGTCATCCTCAGCGTCACCGGAAGATGCGCCCAAGCGTGCTGCGACAGGTTGGCGATGAGCGTCTCGGTGAACTCGGCTCGGTCCCCCATCATCGGCAGCGGCAGATCGAGCCGGATGGGCTCGCGCGGCTCGGGCTCGGCGGCGAGGCCGTGACGGCGTGCAATGCGCTCCATATCGAGCGTGATCACCGCATGCCCACCGGTCACACCGTGGTCGTCACGCACCTCGAAGGGCTGGCTCATCTGCCCCTCAAAACTCGTCCGCGCCTCCGCCTCCAGCACCGCCACACTCGGCGCGGCGTCGGCCATGGCCTCGACCTGCCAGTCGCGCCCGCCGGGGCCGTCGATGCGCAGCACCCCGTCGCGGATAATGTCAAAGCTCTGCTCGGGGGCCGTTGCATGCTGTGCATCAATGCCGCCGCCCGACGCCGTCTCGTACAGGCTGAGCGCGCCCTCCGCGCCGTAAAACCGCAGCGTCACCTCGCTACCCACCGGGGCGCGGATCACGCCCTCCTGATCGGCGAGGTAGAGACTCGGCAGGCCGGTATGGCGCGGCGGCTCGATCCAGCCTTCCCAGGCGGGGCCCTGCGCCAGCGCCGCGCCGGCCCCGCCGCCGGCGCCCATCTGCGTTACCGTCCCCGCGCGCCAGACCGAACCGAAAACAAGGCCGATCACAAGCACCAGAAGCGCGACATGGCGCAGGCCATAGGGGTCGAGGCGCGCCAGCCGCAGGTCGGGCGGCACGTGGCGCGCCCCGGCCGCGCGGGTGGCCATGCGCGCCTGATGCGCGCGCCACACCGCGGCGGATGCGTCGTCTCCGGTGCCGATCGCCTGCGCATCCCCGAGCGCGGCGAGCGGATGCCCGTCAAGCGACGCATCGAGCCGGGCCACCGCATCGGCCCGGCGCGGCCAGCGCAGCCGCAACAGACCATGAGCCGCGAGCGCCAAAGCGATCACCCCAAGCGCCGCCCCCGCCACACGCAACACCACGGGCGAGGCATGGTCGTGCAAGCCGAGAAACGCCGCGCCCGCCACCGCCGCCAACAGGCTCAACAGCGGCCAGAACGCCCGCGTGACCCGCTCGGCCACAAGGCCGGCCCATGTCAGCGCGACGGCCGGGCGCAGCCGCGCCATCGTCTGTACCAGGGGATCGCCGGGTCGGGACATCCGCGAAACCGCTCCTTTCGGGCCATGACGCGACCGTCGCGTCAGAGCCATTCGGGAATGGTATCGCGATTTATCATTTCGTCAAAGGTCGGGCGCGCGCGGATCACGGCAAAGTCACGCTCATTGACCAGAACCTCGGGGATCAGGGGCCGGGTGTTGTACTCGCCCGACATCACCGCACCATAGGCACCGGCGCTGCGGAACGCCACCAGGTCGCCCTCTGCCAGCGACGGCAGCATCCGCCCCCTCGCAAAGGTATCCCCCGATTCGCAGACCGGCCCGACCACGTCATGCGGCACCTGCGTCGCGCCCGGCGCAGGCTCGATCACCGGCACGATATCGTGATGCGCGTCATACATCGCCGGGCGGATGAGATCGTTCATCGCCGCGTCGAGGATCAGGAAATCACGCCCCTCCCCGTGCTTGAGATAGATCACCCGGCTCACCAGTATCCCGGCATTGCCGACAATCAGTCGCCCCGGCTCGATCTCGATCTCGCAGCCCAGATGCCCCAGCTCCTCGCGGATCATCGCGCCGTATTCCACCGGCAGCGGTGGTGCCTCGTTCGACCGGGTATAGGGGATGCCGAGGCCACCGCCCAGATCGAGCCGGCGGATATCATGGCCATCGGCGCGCAGGGTGCCGGTCAGCTCCGCCACCTTGCGATAGGCCAGCCGGAACGGCTCCAGATCGGTGAGCTGGCTACCGATATGCACGTCGATCCCCACCACCTCGATCCCCGGCAGGCGGGCCGCCTCGGCATAGACGCCGCGGGCGCGCGAAATCGGGATGCCGAACTTGTTCTCGCTCTTGCCGGTGGCGATCTTGGCGTGGGTCTTTGCGTCCACGTCCGGGTTCACCCGGATGGTGATCGGGGCCACCACCCCGAGATGTGCTGCCACCTCGCTCAGCGCGCGCAGTTCCGGCTCGCTCTCGACATTGATCTGCCGGACGCCGCCTTCCAGAGCCAGCCGCATCTCGTCCCGGGTCTTGCCGACGCCGGAAAAAACGATCCGTTCGCCCGCGACGCCTGCCGCGCGGGCGCGCGTGTATTCACCGCCCGAGACCACATCCATCCCCGCGCCAAGCCCCGCCAGCGTGCGCAGGATCGCCTGATTGCTCGCTGCCTTCATGGCATAGCAGACGAGGTGGTCCACCCCGTCGAGTGCCTCGTCGAACAGCCGGAAATGCCGTGTGAGCGTCGCGGTGGAATAGCAATAGAACGGCGTGCCCACCTCAGCCGCGATCTCGGGCAGAGGCACATCCTCGGCGTGCAAGACACCGTCACGATAGAGAAAATGATCCATTCGGCGCTAATAACAAAGGGTTCAGACCAATCAAGCCTTAAGTCTCCACCTTGTAGACCCGGGCCTTTCGATCCGCCAGAATGCGCTTGTTTCGCGCGATCACCCGATCAAAGCGCGCCTTCAGGCTCGGGTGCCGCGCGCCATGTCCGGCGACCAACTGATAAGTGTCGTGCCCGGTATTGTCGTTGCATTCGATCAGCACCGGACCTTTTGGGCCGAACGCCACATCCCAGCCCAGGCAACCGTTGATTGGAAAGATCGCATGGGCGTTTTGAACCATCTCGACGGCCTCGGCCCAGTACGGAATGCGATAGCCTGTCACCGGCTTACCCGAGACCGGATGCGTCTCGACCTCCGTCTCGTCCGGACCCTTGCCGGTGATGCAATTGGTCACGGTTCCGGTTGCGACATCAATTCCCGCAAGCATCGTATCGTTTTGCCAGAAATTATCGGAAACACCATCATACGCTGCGATCTTCCAGTAGGCATAAAGTACTGTCGGCGTGTCATCCTCGATGATCGTGACCAATCGCGGGCAGCTCAGCGCCGGACCCAGGATTTCGGAAATCTCCGGATGCTGCAGCTCGGCGTCCTGGAACATGTAGCCATCCGGGAATTCACGCACGATCTCGTCCGCCAGCGCGTCGATCCCGACTGTTTCGCCAGTCAACAGCGTTGCGGTTCCCGCCGCCGCATCCACCGCTTCGATATAGACCGCGCCCAGCGACTGAAGCCCCTCGACCGGCTTGCCGAACAGCGGACAGACCGCATCGCGTTTCAAAAAATCAACGATCGCGTCACTGTCGCGCAACGTCGGGACCGGACCCAGCCAGCGGTCGCGCGAGAACATCGCCTGGGTGCGCGTGGTCGGAATGCCCCAGGCGCGCCAGAGCGCCGTGTGAGTGATCTTGTCGTTCAGAAATCCACGCATCCGTGTCAATCCGGGCGGTGAAAGGCGCAGATTCAGCCGATAGCTTTCCATCTCCCCGATGAATTCGCGTTTCTGGTCCCATGACAGCGACGTGCGATAAAGATGATGTGCGAAATATTCGCGTTGGGTTAGCCCGCCGCGCCGCACTGCAAGCCGGAACATTTCACTCATGATCCGCCCAGCGCCGATCCCTTCGCGGGCGGCGGCTTTCTTCACGAGGTCGGCAATCGCCGGCAATTTGATTGTGCGACGGTCCACCAGGATCTTTGTCTGCGCGTCGGTCATCTCCGCCCCATACTCAAAATGTAAACAATCCCGTTTTTGACTCTGGATTGTGGCCAAGTTGGGGCCAATTCTGGAAAGTCTGAGATGCAGACCCGACGTTCAGCGCCGTGGGGTAGATCGCAGCATCAGATAGAGCGGCAAGCCGCAGCTCACCCCGATGCAGAAGGTCGCGGGAATCGCGATCAGCCCCGCCCAATGCCGGTGTCGCACCACCTCGACCAGCACCCAGACCGTGAGCGCGACCGCCGCGATGGTCAGGTCCCAGACAAGCCCCGAACTTGCCGCGTTGGCATGCCACGCCTCGATCATGCCGCCAAGATCAAAGCCGTTCTCGCGAAACCACGTGAGAAAGTAATACATCGGATGCACCGCGCCCCAGAGCGCCAGTGCGGCAAAGACCCATCTCATAGGCCCAGACCGACGCCCATATTCACGCCGCCGACGCGCACGCCCGTGCTGACGCCCGTATGCACGCCGCCGGTGCCCGCGCTCACCGTGGTGTTGACCGAGGGGCGCACCGGCGCGCCATCCGCGCCACAGCCTGCGAGCGCGATCAGCGCCAGCCCCGTCAGAACCGCTCTTGTCATTCCAGACGCTCCTTCCACCGTGCCACCTGCGCGCGCACCTGTTCGGGGGCGGTGCCGCCATAGCTCATCCTTGACGCCACCGAATTATGCACGCCCAGCACATCATAGACCGTCGCGTCGATTTCGCCATGCACCGCCTGCATCTCCTCAAGGCTCAGGTCCGGCAGGTCGCAGCCCTTTGCCTCGGCGCGGGCCACAAGACTGCCGGTGACGTGATGCGCCTCGCGGAACGGCATGTCGAGTACCCGCACCAGCCAATCGGCCAGATCCGTCGCGGTCGAGAAGCCCGACCCGGCGGCGGCCTCCAGATTGGCCTTTTGCGCGGCCATGTCGCGCACCATGCCCTCCATCGCGGCGAGCGCCAGCATCAGGTTGTCGGCGGCGTCGAAGACCTGTTCCTTGTCCTCCTGCATGTCCTTGGAATAGGCCAAGGGCAGCCCCTTCATCACCATCATCAGCGCCACGTTGGCCCCGAAAATCCTCCCCACCTTGGCGCGGATCAACTCCGCCGCATCGGGGTTCTTCTTCTGCGGCATGATGCTCGACCCGGTCGAGAACCGGTCGCTGAGTGCCACAAACCGGAACTGCGCCGAGGACCAGATCACCAATTCCTCGGCAAAGCGGCTGAGATGCATCGCACAGATGCTTGCCGCTCCGAGGAATTCAAGCGCGAAGTCCCGGTCGCTGACGGCATCAAGGGAATTGGCACAGGGCGCGTCAAACCCCAACGCCCCCGCCGTCATCTCCCGGTCGATGGGAAAGGATGTGCCCGCCAGCGCCGCCGCGCCCAGCGGGCATTCGTTCATCCGCGCGCGCGCATCCCGCACCCGGCTCAGATCGCGCCCGAACATCTCGACATAGGCCATCATGTGATGGCCCCACGTTACCGGCTGCGCGGTCTGCAGATGGGTGAAGCCGGGCATCACCCAATCCGCCCCCGCCTCGGCCTGCGCCAGCAGCGCGCGCATCAGCGCCACCAAGGCCCCGTCGGCGGCATCCAGTTGATCGCGCACCCAGAGCCGGAAATCCGTCGCCACCTGATCGTTGCGGCTCCGGCCCGTGTGCAGACGCCCGGCGGCGGGGCCCGCGATTTCCTTGAGCCGCGCCTCGACATTCATGTGAATATCCTCGAGCGCGGCGGAAAAGGTGAAATCTCCGGCCTCGATCTCTGACAACACCGTGAGAAGCCCTTCCCTCATCGCGCTTGCATCCTTATCACTGACGATGCCCGTGGCGGCCAGCATGGCGGCATGGGCGCGCGATCCGGCGATGTCCTGCGCCGCGAGCCGCTTGTCGAACGTGATCGAGGCATTAATTGCCTCCATGATCGCATCCGGCCCGGCGGCAAAGCGGCCGCCCCACATCTGGTTCGAGGTCGTGTCGGTCATGATATCCGGCCCTTTGGAGGGAAGTATGAAACGTTGTCTCGGGATCGTCCTTTATATGGCCCTCGCGCTTGGTGCAAATACCGCGATGGCCGATACCGCCGCGCTCGAGGCGCTGCGCGAGGGGGACATGAAGAAGCTCATGTTCCATTCCGCCCCCACGCCTGTCCCGCAGGTGGAATTCGAGCGCGAGGACGGATCGGCGGCCACGCTCGCCGACTATGAGGGCCGCCATGTCGTGGTCAATTTCTGGGCCACATGGTGCGCACCCTGCCGGGTGGAAATGCCGATGCTGTCGAATTTGCAGGCCGAGATGGGCGGCGAGGATTTCGAAGTCGTCACCATCGCCACCGGGCGCAACCCGCCCCCGGCGATGAAGGCGTTCTTCGACGAGATCGGGGTGAGCAACCTGCCGCTCCACCGCGACCCCAAGAGCGCATTGGCGCGCCAGATGGGCATCTTCGGCCTGCCCATCACGGTGATCCTCGATCCCGAGGGAAACGAGATCGCCCGCCTGCAAGGGGATGCGCATTGGGATAGCGAGAGCGCGAAGGCGATTATCGGGGCGTTGATTGAGGGCGACACCGGAAGCTGAGTGGCCCCGTCGGAGATCGCGCTGTCACCGTTTTCCTGAAAGGAAAACGTCCCGGACCCTTTGAAAGGGTCCGCCTCCGCGATCACCCTCACTCAGGCTTCGGGGCCGGGTGCCCCGCTGATCCCGGCCTCCGAGAAGCTCGCCATCCCGGAATGACAGGCCAGCGCCGATTGCACCACGCCGATGCCCAGCACCGCGCCCGAACCCTCGCCCAGCCGTAGGCCAAGCGACAGGAGCGGTGCCTTGCCCAGCCGGTCGAGCAGCCGCGCGTGGCCCGGCTCGGCGCTGACATGGGCGGCAAGCGCATGGTCGAGCGCGCCGGGCACCTCGGCCTCGAGGCAGGCGGCGGCGGCGGTGCAGATGAACCCGTCGAGCAGCACCGGGATGCGCTGGCTCCGTGCCCGCGCGATCGCTCCGGCCATCGCCGCCAGCTCCCGCCCCCCGAGCGCCGCCAGCACCGCGAGCCCGCCGCGCGCCGGGTTGGCCGCCACCGCGCGCGCCACCACCTGCGCCTTGTGTGCGAGCCCGGCATCGTCGAGCCCGGTGCCACGCCCGACCCAATCCGCCGCCGTGCCGCCATGGATGGCCAACGCGATGGCGGCGGCGGAGGTGGTGTTACCGATCCCCATCTCGCCCGCGACGAACAGATCCGCTCCGGGATCGACCGCCTCCCACCCCGCTGTTAGCGCGGCGACGCACCCGGCCTCTGACATCGCCGGGCCGGTGGCGATATCGCCGGTGGGCCGGTCAAGATCGAGCGCGCGCACGTCGAGCCGCGCGCCCGCCACACCGGCGAGTTGATTGACCGCCGCGCCACCCGCCTCGAAATTGGCGACCATCTGCGCCGTCACCTCTGACGGGAAGGCCGAGACGCCCTGCGCCACCACCCCGTGATTGCCGGCAAAGACCACCACCTGCGGGGCACAGACCCGCGCGCGCGCATCGCCGCGCCAGCCGCAATACCACGCCGCCACCTCCTCGAGCCGACCGAGCGCGCCGGGCGGCTTGGTCAGCGTCGCGTCGCGTGCCCGCGCCGTGGCGATGCTGCCTGCATCCGGGCCAGGCAGATCGCGCAGCAGGGCTGAAAAGTCGGATAGCGTGACAAAGGGGGTGGGCATGGCGGCCTCGTTGCAAGTCTGCTTGCGTGTCTGTATCGCGAATGCGGCCCCGCCCCCAGCCCGAAAGGCCACGACCATGCCCGAGACCGACCGCGGCACCGCGCTCTTGCACCCGAGCGACCTGACGCTGGCGCTGGCACTGCTCACGCGCTTGCCGGTAAAGATTCACGACACCGCGCGCGGGGCGCGGGCGGCGTGGGCCTGGCCCGTGGCGGGCGCGGTGCTGGGCGGGCTGTCGGCACTCTCGGGCGGCGCGGCGCTGATGCTGGGCCTGCCAGCGCCGGTGGCGGCGCTGCTGGCGCTCGGGGCGCTGGTGATGCTCAGCGGCGGGCTGCACGAGGACGGGGTCGCCGATACCGCCGACGGGCTCTGGGGCGGCTGGACGCAGCAGAGGCGGCTGGAGATCATGCGCGACAGCCGGGTCGGCAGCTACGGGGTGATCGCGCTGGTGCTGGTCCTCGGGCTGCGGGGCGTGGCGCTGGCGCTGATATTTGCCGCCGGGGCGCTGGCGGGCGCGGCGGCGCTGGTCATCGCGGCGATGGTGTCACGCGCGGCGATGGCAGGGGTGATGGCCACGCTGCCCCACGCCCGCGCCGATGGCCTGGCGCAGGCCCAGGGCCACCCGCCCCGCGCAACGGTGCTGCTGGCGATGGCGCTGACCCTCGCGGCGGCGGCAGGCCTGGGTGGCGCGTCCGGCCTCGCGGCGGTGGCCGCAGCGGCGCTGGCGGCTCTGGGAGTGGCATGGGTGGCTCACACCCGGATCGGCGGCCAGACCGGCGACATCCTCGGCGCGGCGCAGCAGGTGGCCGAGATCGCGGCGCTTCTGTGCCTGCTGCCCTGAGTCGGCGCTGACGCCCACGAAAAAGGCCGCGCCCTTGCGGACGCGGCAAAAACCCGGATGCGATGCCGCTCAGGCGGCGCGCGAGATGAGCACCTCGTCCACCTGGCGGGCGGCCTGCACCTCGTCCCCGCCGGACGCCGCCGCGACCTCGCGGGTCAGCCGCTCGAGCGCGGCCTCGTAGAGCTGGCGCTCGGAATAGCTCTGTTCGCGCTGATCGTCGCTGCGGTGCAGGTCGCGCACCACTTCGGCGATGGCGATGAGATCGCCGGAATTGATCTTTTGCTCATATTCCTGCGCGCGGCGCGACCACATCGCGCGCTTGACCCGCGCCTTGCCCCTGAGTGTGGTCATCGCCCTGGAGATGACATCTGGGCTCGACAGGCTGCGCATACCGATCTCGGTGGCCTTGTTGGTGGGCACCCGCAGCGTCATCTTGTCCTTCTCGAAGGAGATCACGAACAGCTCGAGCGTGAGGCCCGCGACCTCCTGTTGCTCGATCGAGATGATCTGGCCCACGCCATGCGCGGGGTAGACGACGTAATCATCGGGGCGAAACTCGGTCTTCCTGGCTTTCGACATGCGGTTCTTTCCTTGCAGCGCGCCATCCGGCACAGCAAAGGGCACACGCCGCGACCCTTCCCGGATCGGGTTTATGTGTCCTTTGTCATGGATTATCCACCCCGGCAGCAGGTGAGGTGGAACCGGTTTCAAGCGCATCTTGTTTTTCGTGAACACAATATAACACAAAAACCGCCCCCATGAAAGGGCGCGCGCCTCTCGGCGTGGTTTTGGCATTATTAGTCAAAGGCTTGACCGGGCCTGAGCCCGGAACGCGCCGTCCCGGTCGCGCCACCCACAGCGAATCGCCCCGTCACCCGCCCTCGCCGGGGGCTTCGGAGAAATACTTGTCGAGCTTGCCGGTCTCGCCATCGCGCTCCTCTGCCTCGGGCAGCGGGTCCTTCTTGGTGACGATGACCGGCCATTGCTCCGAGTACTTGCGATTGAACTCGACCCATTTCTCCATATCCGGCTCGGTATCCGGACGGATCGCGTCGGCGGGGCATTCGGGCTCGCACACACCGCAATCGATGCATTCGTCGGGATGAATCACCAGCATGTTCTCGCCCTCGTAGAAACAGTCCACTGGGCAGACCTCGACGCAGTCCGTGTACTTGCAGGCGATGCAGTTGTCGTTGACGATATAGGTCATGGGCGTCTCACGTGCTAGCCGGGGGTGCAGCGGTTCGGACGAGACCTAGTCCACAGCGCGGGATCATTCAAGCGGGCCGGAGCCACCGGGGAAGAGTTTGCGCCTGTCGCGCTTGGTGGGGCGTCCCTTGCCCTCATAGCGCGGGTTGGGCGGGGGTGCATCCTGCGGCGCGGGGGGCGTCATGTCCTCGTAGAGCGTGCGCGCCTCTGTGGCGGGGCCGCGGCGCGTGCCGATGGCGGTAACGCGCACCACCCGCACCTGCGCGCCTTGGGCAAAGGTGAGCACGTCACCGGGGCCCACCTGCTGTGCGGGTTTGACGGCACGGCTGCCGTTGACGCGGACGTGCCCGCCCGTGACCTGCCCCGCGGCAAGGCCGCGCGTCTTGAAGAACCGCGCGTGCCACAACCACTTGTCGAGGCGTATGCGCTCGGCGCTTGGGGCCACGCTCAGCTCTTGTCCTTGAGCCCCATCAGCGCCGCGGCGAAGGGGTTGTCAGGGTCGATGCGGTCCTTTTTCTCGGGCTTCGCGCTGAAGGACTTGGCGCGCTCGTCGCGGGGCTTGCCCTTGGGGCCGCCCTTACCCCGGGGCTTGCCGGGCTTGCCCTGTCCCTGACGCGGGCGGGTGCGGCCATCGGCCCCGGCCTTGCGGCCGCGCGGGGCCCAGGTGAACGTGTAACAGACCTCGATCTCCGGTTCGACGACCTCGGGCGTCTCGCCCGGCACGATCTCTTCCTCGGGGGTCTCGGCGATGTCGGCGGTCACCTCGGGCTCGGGCTGCGGCGGCTCGGCGGCAACCGGGGCCTCGCCCTCGTCGGCGATCTGCTCCACGGCATCGGCAGCGGGGTCTGCCGGTGCCTCCTCGGCGGCGGTCGCGGCATCGGCGGGGGCCTCGGCCACAGCCTTGTCCACCGGCTTGACCTTCTCGCGCTCGCCACGCTCGGCGCGATAGCCCAGCCCCTGCATCAGCCCGGCGAACTGCTCGAGCGTCATGCCGGTGATCGACAACATGTCCGCCGTCGCCTCGAAGCCACCGCGCGTATCGGCGCTGCGCAGCATGTCGGCGAGCCGCTCCAGCATGTCGATGCGAATCGCCCGCTCGCCCGCTGCGCGGTATCCCGCCATCGCAAAGTAGCCCTGCGGTGCGCCGGTGTCGGCGGGCACCGTCACCAGCCCCGGCGGCGGCGCCTCGGGAAAGGTCTCGAGCCCGTTGCCGAGCGACCAGAGTACCAGCCGCAACCGCGTCGGCGCGGGCTTGAGCAGCGCGGGCAGGAACACGGTGAACTGCCCGAAGCGCACGCCGTGCTTGCGCAGCGCGCCCCGCGCCTCCTGATCGAGGGCCTTGACCTCATCGGCCACATCGCCGCGCGGCAGCACGCCCATCGCCTCGACCAGCCGGAAGCCGAAGCCGCGCGCCAGCCCCGTAAGCGCCTCGTCGCGGCTCATGGCCAGCAGCGGCTCGAACAGGGTGGCGACCTTGCGGTCGATGAAATGCTGCAGGCGGCGCTGTACCTTGGTGGCCACGTCCGGCCCCGCCTCGTCATCGACAAAGGCCACGGCCTGCGGCTTGAGCGGGTCGGAGCCGGAGGCGAGTTTGCCCACCGCCTCGTTGCCCCACATCAATCCGCCCTGCTCGGTAAAGTCGATCATGGTATCGGGCGCGTTGTAGAACTGATCCGCCTTGAGATGAAAATGCGGCGCGAGGGCCGCGAGGCTTGCCTGTTGCAGCGTGCGCGCCTCCTGCCCGGCGGCCGCCTTGTCACGGATGAAGCGGAACCCTTCGAGCCGCCCGACGAATTCACCCTCGACGCTGACCGCGCCCTGATCGTTCACTTCGGCCACCATGGCCTCCTTCTGCTTGAGCCGCCGCATCAATACAGATGTGCGCCGGTCCACGAATCTCTGCGTCAGCGCGCCGTGGAGCGCGTCCGACAGGCGGTCTTCTACCGCGCGAGTGGCCGCGCGCCAATGGGTTTCGTCATCGACCCAGCCCTTGCGCTGCGCCACATAGGTCCATGTCCGGATATGCGCCAGGCGCTTGGAAAGCGTGTCGATATCGCCATCGGTGCGGTCGATTCGCCGGATCTGCGCGGCCAGCCAGTCATCGGGCACGCGGCCAAGCTCGTGCAGGTCGCAAAAAATGCGCTCCAGTAGGCTGGCGTGCTCGGTCCCGCTGATGCCGCGGAAATCGGGGATGCGGCAGACATCCCAGAGCAGCCGCACGGCGGGCGCATCCGTGGCGCGGGCGCGCACCTCCGGCACCTCGGCGAGCGCCCGGAGCGCCGCGAGGTCATCGGCTTCGCGCCCACGCGCCAGCAGCGTGTGCTCGGGGCGCGCCTCGAGCGAGCCGATAAGCGCCTGCGCCGAGCCGAAGGCCAGCCGCGCATTGCGCCATTCGAGGCGGCGCACCGGCGCGAAGCGGTGATCGGTGATCGCCTCCGCGAGATCGGGTTCGAGATCGGGTGCCTCGCCGGTGACGCCGAAACTGCCGTCGCGCATCCCCCGCCCCGCGCGCCCGGCGATCTGACCCAGTTCGTGCGGAAACAGCGCCCGCATCCGCCGCCCGTCGAATTTCGACAGTGCGGAAAAGGCGACGTGGTCGATATCGAGGTTGAGCCCCATGCCGATGGCGTCGGTGGCCACGAGGTAATCCACATCGCCGTTCTGGTAGAGTTCGACCTGCGCGTTGCGGGTGCGGGGGCTGAGTGCGCCCATCACCACCGCCGCGCCGCCCTTTTGCCGCCGGATCAACTCGGCGATGGCATAGACGTTTTCAACCGAGAAGCCGACGATGGCGCTGCGTGCAGGCAGGCGCGAAACCTTGCGCGGACCGGTATATGCAAGCTGTGACATGCGCGAGCGGCTGAGGAATTCCACCCCCGGCACAAGCTCGGCGATGACGCCGCGCATTGTGTGACTGCCGAGAAACTGCGTCTCAAGGGTGCCGCGCATCCGCAGAAGGCGGTCGGTAAAGACATGACCGCGCTCGGGATCGGCGCAAAGCTGGATTTCGTCCACCGCGACGAAATCGGTGCCCATCCCCTCGGGCATCGCCTCGACCGTGCAAACCCAGTATTGCGCGCGCGGCGGCACGATGCGCTCTTCGCCGGTGACGAGCGCCACCACAGACGGGCCGCGCACGGCGACGATTCGTTCATAGACCTCGCGCGCCAGCAGGCGCAGCGGCAGGCCGATGATCCCGGTCCGGTAGCCCAGCATCCGCTCGATCGCGTAGTGGGTCTTGCCGGTGTTGGTGGGTCCCAGAACCGCGACGGTTCTCGACTGCCCGGACATGCGCCCCCCGTTCTATCGCCTTGGATCGCCGTTCAGAGGTCGGTTCCGCCCATCTCGCGCGACACCCGTTCCAGCGCCTCGCTTACGGCCTCGTGATGCGGATGTATAGCCTGCGCACGCGCGAAAGCATCGTGCGCGAGCGCCAGGCGACCGGTCTCTTCCAGCACCCGGCCCATACCGAAAAGCGCGTTGAAATGGCGCGGTTCAAGGATGATCACCTGCGCGAGGTCGCTCAGGGCGAGACCGTGGCGCTCCTGCCGGAAAAATGCGACGGACCGCAGATGCCAGGCTTCGGCAAAGCCCGGCGCGTGGTCGATCGCCGCGCTCAGATGCTCGACCGCCATCTTCATGTCGCCCGCCTCGAGCGCGTCCTTGCCGCGCCGCAACAGCAGGTCCATCGCGGGCGAGCCGGATTTCGCCCACTCCATCTCTATCTCCGAGGCGATGCGCCGCGCCTCTTCGGGCGGCGCCCCTTCAAGCTGCGTAAACAGCGTGTCGAGCCGGGTCTCGGCCGCAATCACGGGTAAGGAAAACATGACCAGCGCAAGCAGTGCCGCAACGGTACGGTTGAGATATCGGAATGCGTCTCTCATAACGGAACCAGTGTAGCGCGGATTGGCGGGGGCGAAAGCCCCGTCATCGCAATCGTGAAAGGATGAACCAGATGAGCGACGTGATTGAAGCCGCGGTCAAGGCCCTCAACGACAAGATGGGCAGCGACGGATTCGACGGCGCGGCCAAGTTCGTGATCGAGGGCGAGGGTAACATCGTCATCGACAAGGACGGCGCGCGCGCCGCCGATGATGACACCGACGTGACGCTGAGCGCCGATGCCGACACGTTCGAATCGATCCTGTCGGGCGATCTCGATCCCACCGCCGCGTTCATGTCCGGGCGGCTGTCGGTGGATGGCGACATGGGGATGGCGATGAAGCTCGGCAGCGTCCTCGCCTGATGGAGTCGGCCCCGCTCTTTGCGGAGGTGGCCGAGGGCCCGGATGACGGCGCCGCATGGTGGCTGACAACCGGGGACGGCGTGCGCATCCGCGCCGGGCTTTGGAATCGCGAGGCAGAGGCGGGCACGGTGCTGCTGTTTCCGGGGCGCACCGAGTATGTCGAGAAATACGGCCGTGCGGCGCGCCACTTCGCGGCGCGCGGGTTCGCGACCCTAGCGGTGGACTGGCGCGGACAGGGGCTCGCCGACCGGCTCACCGGCGACACGATGTCGGGGCATGTGCTGCATTTCACCGACTACCAGCACGACGTGGCGGCGATGGTCGAGGCGGCACGCGCGCTTGATCTGCCGCGGCCCTGGCACCTGCTGGCGCATTCGATGGGCGGCTGCATCGGGCTGCGCGCGGCAATGGAGGGACTCGACGTCGCGAGCGTGGTGTTTTCCGGTCCGATGTGGGGCATCCGCATGGGCGCGGGCCTGCGCCCCTTCGCTTGGTCGCTGGCCTGGGGGCTGCGAAACCTCGGCCTCGGCCATCTCTATGCCCCGAGCACAGGCGCCGACCATTACGTCCTGAGCGAGCCGTTCGCGACCAACAAGCTCACCAATGACCGCGAGATGTGGGGCTATATGAGCAGGCAACTCGCGGCGCATCCCGAACTGGGCATCGGTGGCCCGAGCCTGCGATGGCTGCACGAGGCGTTGCGCGAAATGCGCACGCTGTCGGCGCGGCCCTCGCCCGCACTGCCCTGCCTGACAATCCTTGGCAGTGACGAGGACATCGTCGATCCGCCCCGCATCCACGACCGCATGGCGCGCTGGCCCGGCGGCCGACTCGAGATCGTTCCCGGCGGGCGGCACGAGACGCTGATGGACACGCCCGCCGTGCAGAGCCGCCTGTTTGCAATGATCTGCGATTTCTACCACGGCCCGGGAAACGGCGCAGCAGCGGCGTGAGGCGGGCATGATCGGGGCGGCAGTCTGGCGTATATCTGCCGTTCGGTGCTTGGCCCCCGCGCGGAATCAAGGTGCCGCAAGGCACCGCCGCGCGAGCGCCCGACCGCCCCATCGGGCGGGCGCTTTTCTACGTCTCAAGTTATTGATAACGTGAGAGTATATGGCACCATAAAGCGCGCCGTTCCATCGTCGGAGCGCCCACCCGCGGTCGGGCCCTCGCGCGGCTCCTCAAGCGTTGTGCCCAATGTCTCCTTCAGGCCAGCATCGCACGCCCTGCGCACCCCGCCTTACCCCTCCGCCTGCACCGTCACCCGCTGCTCGCCCAGACCGGTGATGCGCAGCACCATCTCGTCGCCGGCCTGCAGGAAACGCGGCGGCTTGTGGCCCACGCCGACGCCCGGCGGCGTGCCGGTGGCAATCACGTCGCCGGGCTCCAGCGTCATGATGCCGCTCAGGTAGGACACGATCCCGGCCACGCCGAAAATCATGCGCGACGTGCTGCCGGTCTGCACCCGCTCGCCATTCACCTCGGTGGCAAGGTCAAGCGCCTGCACGTCGCCCACCTCGTCGGGGGTGACAAGCCACGGCCCAACCGGCGCGAAAGTGTCGCAGCTCTTGCCCTTGGTCCACTGCCCCGACCCTTCGAGCTGCAGTGCGCGCTCGGAGACATCGTTGACGATGGTATAACCCGCCACATGGCCAAGCGCCTGCGCCACCCCCACGTATTTCGCGCGCCGCCCGATGACGATGCCAAGCTCTACCTCCCAATCGGTCTTGACCGAACCGCGCGGCATCACCACCGGGTCGTTGGGCCCGCCAAGTGCAGTCGTCGCCTTGAGAAACACCACCGGCTCATCCGGCGGCTCGGCCCCAAGTTCGGCGGCGTGGTCACTGTAGTTGAGCCCGATCGCGACGAGCTTGCCGATCCCGCCCACCGGCGGCCCAAGCCGCGGCGCGCCCGGCACCAGCGGCAGCGCCTCGGGATTGAGCCGGGGCAGCGACCCGAGCACCTCGCCCGCGAGATCGGGCACCACGCCCGACAGGTCCCTCAGCCGTCCCCCGGCGTCGAGAACGGCGGGGCGCTCCTGCCCCCGATCCCCAAAGCGTGCAAACCGCATGTCATCCCTCCCCTTTCGCCGTTGCCGGCACAATAGCCACCGCTCGGGGCTGTGCAAGGGCGCGCTGCGGCCTATCATCGCCGTATGGTGCTGCGCGTCACATCCAACGGCCTCTACTGCGCAGCGGGCGATTTCCACATCGACCCGTGGCGTCCCGTCGCGCGAGCGCTCATCACGCACGGCCATGCCGATCACGCGAGGGGCGGGCATGGTGCCTACCTCGCCACCGATCTCGCCGCCCCGGTGATGCGCCACCGGCTGGGGGCGATCACGCTCGACACCATCCGCTACGGCGAGGCGCGTCAGATCGGCGGCGCGCGGGTGTCGTTCCACCCGGCGGGCCACGTCCCCGGCTCGGCGCAGATCAGGGTCGAGGTGGGCGGCGAGGTCTGGGTCGTCTCGGGCGATTACAAGCTGGAGGCCGATCCCCTCTCCACCCCGTTCGAACCGGTGCGCTGTCACCATTTCATCACCGAGTGCACCTTTGGCCTGCCGGTTTTCGACTGGCCCGACCCCGAGGATGTGGCGCGCGAGATCAACACGTGGTGGTCTGCAAACGCTGCCGAAGGGCGGTTCTCGCTGCTCGGCGCCTACGCGCTTGGCAAGGCGCAGCGCGTGCTCGGCATGCTCGATCCGACCATCGGCCCGATCCTGACGCATGGCGCGATCGAGGCCACCAACGCGGTGATGCGCGGGCAAGGCGTCCCCCTGCCCGAGACCCACCACGTCACCCCCGAGACCGATCTGCGCGCGCTGCGCGGCGCGCTGGTCCTCGCCCCTCCCGGCGCGCTTGCGGGGCCGTGGGCGCGGCGGTTCCGCCCCGCGTCGACCGGGTTCGCCAGCGGCTGGATGCGCCTGCGCGGCGTGCGCCGCAGGCGCGCGGCGGATCGCGGTTTCGTGCTGTCGGATCACGCCGACTGGGCGGGCCTCAACCGTGCCATCGCCGGGACCGGGGCCGAGACAATCCACGTCACCCACGGCTATACCGAGATCTTCGCCCGCTGGCTGACCGAGCAGGGCTATGACGCGCGCGTGCTGCGCACCGAGTTCACCGGCGAGACGCTGGATGACGGGGGAGAGGCATGAAGCAGTTCGCCGCGCTCTTCGCCACGCTCGACCAGACCACCCGAACCAACACCAAGGTCGCCGCGCTGGCCGAGTATTTTCGCATCGCCCCCGAACCCGACCGCCTTTGGACCATCGCGCTCTTCTCGGGCCGCCGCCCGAAACGCGCGGTCACCACCACCCGGCTGCGCGAATGGGCCGCCGAGCACGCGGGCATCCCGCTCTGGCTGTTCGAGGAAAGCTACGCAATCGTCGGCGATCTGGCCGAGACCATCGCCCTCGTCCTGCCGCCGCCCTCCACCACCCACGACGCCAGTCTTGCGGACTGGATCGACCACCTGCGCGCCTTGAAAGACGCCAAAGACGCCACCCGCAAGGCACAGGTGCTGGCGGCATGGGAGGGGCTGACGCCGCTGGAACGGCTGGTCTTAAACAAGCTGCTCACCGGTGGCTTTCGCATCGGCATCAGCCGCAAGCTGATGACCCGCGCGCTCGCCCAGGCCCTCAACCGCGACGAGGCCGAGATTGCCCACCGCCTGATGGGCGACTGGACCCCCGACAGCACCACATGGGCCGACCTGATCGAGAGCCAAGACCCCACCGACACCCTCTCGCGCCCCTATCCCTTCTGCCTCGCCCACGGGCTGGAGGACGGCCCCGAGAGCCTCGGCTCCCCCGCCGACTGGTTGGCGGAATGGAAATGGGACGGCATCCGCGGGCAGGTGATCGTGCGCGGCGGGCAGATCTTCATCTGGTCACGCGGCGAGGAACTGATGACCGACCGCTTCCCGGATCTCGCCCCCCTGCGCGATCTGCTGCCCGACGGCACCGTGATCGACGGCGAATTGCTGGCCCATGACGGCGATGACCCCCTGACCTTCGCCGCGCTGCAAAAACGGATCACGCGCAAGACCGTGCCGAAAAAGCTGCTGACCGAGGCCCCGGTGATCCTCATGGCCTATGACCTCTTGGAACAAGACGGCTGTGACCTGCGCGACACCCCCTTCGCCAAGCGCCGCGCCCGGCTGGAAACCCTGTTGGCCGACCTGCCCGCAGACGCCCCCCTGCGACCCTCGCCCCCGATCCCCTTCACCACATGGGACGATCTGGCCACCACTCGCACCACCGCCCGCGCCCACCGGGCCGAGGGGCTGATGCTCAAGCGCGGCAGCGGCCCCTATCACGCGGGCCGCAAGAAGGGAGACTGGTGGAAATGGAAACTCGATCCGCTGACCCTCGACGCAGTGATGATCTACGCCCAAGCGGGCCACGGGCGGCGCGCCAACCTCTTTACCGATTTCACCTTCGCGGTCTGGGACGGCGACACGCTCGTGCCCTTCACCAAGGCCTATTCCGGCCTCACCGATGCCGAGTTCCGCCAGATCACCGCCTGGGTGCGTCGCAACACGACCGAGCGCTTTGGCCCGGTCCGGCAGGTCCGCCCCGAACACGTGTTCGAGATCGCCTTCGAGGGCATCCAGGCCAGCCCGCGCCACAAATCCGGCGTCGCATTGCGCTTTCCCCGCATGGCCCGCTGGCGGCACGACAAACCGACCCATGAGGCCAACAGCCTCGCCGACCTGCGCGCCATGCTGGCGCGATACGGCTGAGAGGTGATCGAGGCTTGAGGCCGCCTGCCCGCCCGCCTATGTCTGGGCGACAGCAAAACAAAGAGGTTCCCGCATGGTCACGCTTCCCCACCCCGTCCACGACGCCGAGACCTCTTCGGGAGGCGAGGATCTGGGCACGCTGCCGGACTGGGACCTGAGCGATCTCTACACCGGCGCGGACGCGCCCGAGCTTGCCCGCGATCTGGAGTGGCTCGAATCGGAATGCGCGTGCTTTGCCGCCGATTACGAGGGTCGGCTGGCCGATCTCGACGCCGCCGGGCTGCTCGCGTGCATCCGCCGCGACGAGGCGATCAGCCGGGTGGCGGGGCGCATCATGTCCTTTGCCGGGCTGCGCTATTACCAGCAGACCACCGACTCGGGCCGCGCCAAGTTCCTCTCCGACTGCCAGGAGAAGATCACCCGCTTCACCACGCCGCTGGTGTTCTTCTCGCTGGAACTCAACCGGCTGGACGAGGACGCGCTCAAGGCGATGTATGCCGACAATTCCGAGCTTGCCCGCTACGCCCCCGTGCTGCGCCGTATCCGCGCGATGAAGCCGTACCAGCTCTCCGACGAGCTGGAAAAGTTCCTCCACGATCTGGGCGTGGTGGGCGACGCGTGGGAGCGGCTTTTCGACGA
Organism: Roseovarius ramblicola; assembly: GCF_042430665.1. Taxonomy (NCBI): domain Bacteria; kingdom Pseudomonadati; phylum Pseudomonadota; class Alphaproteobacteria; order Rhodobacterales; family Roseobacteraceae; genus Roseovarius; species Roseovarius ramblicola. The sequence continues at coordinate 77,998 of NZ_JBHMEC010000008.1, forward strand.
GACCATCGCGGGGCTGATCTTCACCGTCGAGGGCGAGGAGATGGGGATCGAGGCCACGCTCACCCTGCTCACCGATCACGACCGCACCAACCGCGAGGCGGCGGCCCGGGAACTGGCGCGCGTGCTTGGCGAGAACCTGCGCACCTTCGCCCGCGTCCACAACACCACCGCCAAGGAAAAGGAAGTGATCGATCGCTGGCGCGGGATGCCCACGGCGCAGACCGGGCGGCACCTCGGCAACGATGTGGAGCCCGAGGTGGTCGAGGCGCTGCGCGAAGCGGTGGTGGCGGCCTATCCGCAGCTATCGCACCGCTATTACGAGCTCAAGCGCAAGTGGCTGGGGCTCGACCGCATGCAGGTCTGGGACCGCAACGCGCCGCTGCCGCTGGCCGAGCCGCGCACCATCCCCTGGGACGAGGCGCGCGAGACGGTGACGGCGGCCTACGACGGCTTCGATCCGCGCATGGCAGAGCTTGCCGAGCCATTCTTTGACAAGGGCTGGATCGACGCGGGCGTGAAGCCGGGCAAGGCACCGGGTGCCTTCGCCCACCCCACCGTGACCGACGCGCACCCCTACGTGATGCTCAACTACCTGGGCAAGCCGCGCGACGTGATGACGCTCGCGCACGAGCTTGGCCACGGCGTGCACCAGCGGCTGGCGGCGGAACAGGGCGAGCTTCTGGCCTCCACCCCCCTCACATTGGCCGAGACCGCCAGCGTGTTCGGCGAGATGCTCACCTTCCGCCGGATGCTCGACGGGGCCAAGACCGACGCCGAGCGCAAGGTGCTGCTCGCCGGCAAGGTCGAGGACATGATCAACACCGTGGTTCGCCAGATCGCGTTCTACGATTTCGAATGCAAGCTGCACGCCGCGCGCCGCGAGGGCGAACTGACCCCCGACGACATCAACGCGCTGTGGATGTCTGTGCAGGCGGAAAGCCTCGGGCCGGCGTTCGATTTCATGGACGGATACGAGACCTTCTGGGCCTATATCCCGCATTTCGTCCACTCGCCCTTCTACGTCTATGCCTATGCCTTCGGCGACGGGCTGGTGAACGCGCTTTATGCCGTCTACGAGGAAAACCCCGACGGGTTCGAGGAAAAGTATTTCGACATGCTCAAGGCGGGCGGCTCGAAACACCACAAGGATCTGCTCGCCCCCTTCGGCCTCGACGCCAGCGACCCGGCGTTCTGGAACAAGGGACTGTCGATGATCGAGGGCATGATCGACGAGCTGGAGGCGATGGAGGGCTGACCGTGCCGTCGCGAGGATTGCGGACACTGCCGAAACCCCGCACAACGCCGCAATGCTGACGCTGGACAATATCCTTACCGATCGCGGCTCCAGATACGCCGTCTCCGGCGCGCCCTGCGCGTCGGAGACAGAGGCGAAAAGCCTATTGAAAACCCTCAAGAAACAAAAGAAGTTCGCCAAGGCCACGCATAATACATGGGGCTTGCTGCTCGGGTCCGGTCCGATCAAGAATGACGATGGCGAAACCGGCGCGGGCAATGTGATCCTGCGGATGCTCGAGCGCGACGAAATCCGCGATCACCTCGTCATCGTGACCCGCTGGTATGGTGGAAAGCATTTGGGCGGCGATCGGTTCCGCCATGTGCAGACGGCGGTCCGCGCCTATCTCGACGCGGCCGACCTCACTTCAACTGACTGTCCTTAGACCCGCGCCGGTTGATGCCGCCGCGTGGCTGGTTCTGCGCCTGCACATCCGACGCACAATCGATGCACAGCTTGACGCCGGGGATGGCCTCCCGCCGCGCCTCGGGGATCGGCTCGTCGCACTCGGCGCAATGCGTGAGGCTCTCGCCCTGTGGCTGCGCGCGGGCCTTGAGCCGCGCCAGTTCGTCGGAAATCGAGGCTTCGATCTGTTCGCTCACCGCGCCGTCGCGCGCCCATCCGCCGGCCATGATCCGCTCCTTTCGGCTGCGGCTCCCATGTTGGCACGGGCGCGGCGCAGGTCAACCCCGTGGCTCAGCGCGGCAGCGCGTCTGCGGCGGGCAGGTCGAGGCTCAGCGCGCCCAGCGCCCCGGTTTCGGGGTTGCCCGTCTCCGACAGGAACCGCTTGAGCATTTCGATGGCGGCGGGCGAGGTGACGGGGACATAGTGATTGTAGTCGTCGCCGTTGGCCAGATCGGTAAAGTCCACCACCTGCACGTCGGGGCGCGCGACCTCGTCGGCGGCGTCGATCACCCCAAGCCGCGGCTTGCGCCCGGTGATGAAGCCCGACAGCGTCAGCGCCCGGTCGGCGCGGGTGATGAAGATGAAGAACGGCTGCGGCAGGTCGCCGATCGCCTCGGCTTGCCGGGCGAACAGGTCCGGGTCGATATCCGGCGACATCAGCACCACGCCGCTCAGTCGCGCAAGCGCCCGGCGGTCGCCGGAGATGGCAAGCTGGCGCAGCGCCTCCATCACAAGCTGCGAGCCCATGGAATGGCCGAGGATGAACACCCGCTCGCCGGGGTCGGCGGTGAGCCGATGGAGCAGCGCCACGAGGTCGTCTCGCGCGAAGAGCACGCTGTCACGGTCATAGACATAGCCGCGCGGATCGCCCGCCGAGGGCCAGGAGAACAGCAGCGTCGGCATGGTGACATCGAAATCCGTGCGGATCTGCGCCAGCCGGAACATCGCCTCGGACAGCGTGTTGTTGTAGCCGTGCACGTAGAGCAGCGTCTCGCGCCCCGCCGCTCCCTCGCGCATCCGCGAGATGAGGTCCGCCGCGCCGTCATGCACCTCGGTGCCGGTGACGACGAAATCGGTGGCGGCATCGGGCGGACCATCGGGCCATTCGATGCGGCCCGGCTCATGCGTCGGTGGCACCGAGATGTCGGCGCGGAAATAACGCAGTCCACGGGCGCGCTCATAGCCGAAGATCGGCCCGGTGCGGTCGAACCTCCGCCCCGTCGCGACGTGGACGGGTTGCACCTGCGCCGCCGGGTCGGGGGCCGCCCGCATGGCGGTGGGTCGCGGCGCGCAGGCTGCCAGCGCTACCATCGCCAGAAGAGCGCCGCTTCGCAGCCTGCCCATGTCCCGAATCCCCTCTGGCTCCGCCCCCTCCTTTCTGGACGAGCGCGACGCGTCATCCAAGGTTCAGCTTGCGGGCAGCATCCCCTTCTCCTGCGCGAGGCTGCGCATCCGTTTCTGGAGCTTCTCGAAGGCGCGCACCTCGATCTGGCGGATGCGCTCGCGACTGACGTCATACTGCGTGCTCAACTCCTCCAGCGTCACCGCCTCGTCGCTCAGGCGCCGCTGGGTGAGGATGTCGCGCTCGCGGTCGTTGAGCACGTCCATCGCCTTGGCCAGCAATTCGCGCCGGGCCTTCAGCTCGTCCTGTTCCTCATAGGCACCGGCCTGGTCGGCATCCTCGTCCTCGAGCCAGTCCTGCCATTGCATCGTGCCCTCGCCCTCGCTGCCGACGGTGGCGTTGAGCGAGGCGTCGGAGCCGGCCATCCGGCGGTTCATCGAGATCACCTCGTCCTCGGTCACGCCGAGGTCGTGGGCGATCTTCTTGACCGTGTCGGACCGCATGTCCCCCTCTTCCAGCGCACCGATGCGCGCCTTGGCCTTGCGCAGGTTGAAGAACAGCTTCTTCTGTGCGCTGGTGGTGCCCAGCTTCACCAGGCTCCAAGAGCGCAGGATGTATTCCTGGATGCTCGCCCGGATCCACCACATCGCGTAGGTCGACAGGCGAAAGCCGCGCTCCGGGTCAAAGCGTTTCACGGCCTGCATCAGGCCGACATTGGCCTCGGAAATCACCTCGGCCTGCGGCAGGCCGTAGCCCCGATAGCCCATGGCGATCTTGGCGGCGAGGCGCAGGTGGCTGGTGACCATGCGATGCGCGGCCTCGGTATCCTGCTTCTCGGCCCAGCGCTTGGCCAGCATGTACTCCTCTTCCGGCTCGAGCAGCGGGAATTTGCGAATCTCCTGCATGTAGCGATTGAGCCCGCCTTCGGGGGTGGGGGCCGGGAGATTTGCGTAATTGCCCATACGGACGTCCCTCCTCATGTATAATGGTTTAACATTGATCTAAGTGCCGTTTGCGCGAGATCAAGTCCGTAACCGTGTCGATCTTAACGGATCGCCAACGCGTTTCCGTCGAATATGTCGAAACTTCACGTCATCCTGTTTCGCTGTCGTCGGTTCCGCGCAGGCGGTCGAGCAGCGCCGTCATGTCTGCGGGCAACGGCGAGGAAAACCGCAGCGCCGTGCCGCTCAGCGGATGCGTGAAGCCCAGGACGCCCGCATGAAGCGCCTGACGGGGAAAGCGGCGCGCGGCCTCGGAGCCGCCCTCCGGCAGGGCGCGCGCGGGCAGGCGGCGCGCCCCGCCATAGACCGGATCGCCAATCAGCCCGAGTCCCGCATAAGCCATGTGCACGCGAATCTGGTGGGTGCGCCCGGTCTCCAGCCGGCACTCCACCAGCGACGCCGCCGGTGGTTGCCCGAACGTCTCGCACAGCCGCACGCGGGTCACCGCGTGCCGCCCGCCGCTGGTCACCACCGCCTGCCGCTGCCGGTCGGTGCGGTGGCGGGCAAGCTGCGTGCGGATGACGAGCACGCCCCCCGCATCGAACCGCAGCCCCGCGAGCCCGGCAAGGCGCGGATCGCCCGGATCGGGGACACCGTGCGCCACGGCAAGATAGGCGCGCTCGACCGTGTGCGCGGCGAATTGCGCGGCAAGGCCCTGATGCGCGGCGTCGCTCTTCGCCACAACCAGAAGGCCGCTGGTGTCCTTGTCGATGCGGTGCACGATGCCGGGCCGCCGCGCGCCGCCGACGCCCGAGAGCCGATCACCGCAATGGTGCAGCAGCGCGTTCACGAGCGTGCCCGACGGCGTGCCAGGCGCGGGGTGGACGACCATCCCCGCGGGCTTGTCGATCACGATGAGGTCGTCATCCTCGAACGCGATCTTGAGCGCGATGGCCTCGGGCTCCATGTGGCTCTCGCGTGGCGCCGGCAGGGCGATGTCGATGCGGTCGCCCTCCACCACGCGCGCCTTGGCGTCGTGGACCACCTCACCGTTGACGCGCACCGCGTCCTCCTCGATCAGCCGCGCCAGCCGCGTCCGCGACAGCGCCGCCGCCTCTGGCACATCGCGGGCAAGCGCCTTATCAAGGCGGGGGGGCGGTGCCGCCCCGATGACAAAGCCGAGCAGGTCCTGCGCCATGTCCGAGAGCCCTCAGCCGGTAAGCCCGGCCACGCTGAAATTCCTCGCGCGGCTGGTCACGGTGCTGACCGCCACGATGATCCTCGGGCTTCTAGTGATCGTCGGGCTGCTTGTCACCCGCTTCTGGTCCGAACCGGACCTGCCCGCGCTGCCCGGCGCCATCACCCTGCCCGAGGGCGCGCACGCCACCGCCTTCACGCAGGGCGAGGGATGGTACGCGGTGGTGACCGATGACAGGCGCATCCTGATCTACGATCGCGCCAGCGGGGCGCTGCGGCAGGAGGTGACTATACGCGAATAGGGACATTTTGTCACTATCCGGCAACAGTCCGGTGCATTCTCGGCACGAAACGGCCCGAATCGCTTTGTCCACTCCTTACGTGGCGTAAAGATGAGATACTGAATTCTGCTCATCGCTTCGGGGAAATCCGCCATGACTGCCATCAGACCCGGGCTGCCTGCCCTGCTCATGTCCACTGTTCTCGCGACGCAGGCCGCAGGCGATATATCATGGAGTTCCGTAACTCCTTTGTCGTCAGGCTCAGGTGACCGCATCGAAGGCGGCATTTACGCGGATGTCGACTTGGATGTGACGCTCAGCCAAACGCTGGATAACGGCATCACGCTCGACAATGGCCTCACGTTCGGCTCCCGTGTCGATTTCGAAGATGGCCCGATCTCCGAGCAACTCGACGTAATTGACGAGGAGTTTCTCTTTGTTCGCGGCAGCTTTGGAAGGATCCTCCTGGACAGTGACGACGACAGCTATCGCAATGCCCGGCGGCCTGAGGATTTCACCGCCGGCGGCTGCGCCCAATTCGGTGCGGACGGGCAACTCGGGGCGCATGTCCCCTTCAGCTTGAAAGGGCTGGGGCTGTCCGTCGGCTACACGGGCTTTCTCGACGACAACTCCCGCGGGGCGCTGGCCACCGAGGATAGCAACGATATTAACGCTAATCTCGTCAACCCCGCCGTCGATTTCGACTACCGTCTCGGCGGTGCGCGCTTCGACGCCGCGGTCGCGTATTGTCTCGACACCGGGCGCCTGCTCCCATCGACGCTCTCGGCATCCTTCAACTATTCCCAACTCGGGGCCACCGACTCGGTCTCGAACATTGCGCTGCCCTACGGTCTCGGGATCACCGGGGTGGGCTATGCGCCGGGGGTGTTCATCAATTCGCCCACGGATATCGAGCACGGCACTTTCGACCTTGACCGGACCGCGTTCGGTGGCGGGCTTGAATACTCGCAGCCGCTTGGAATCAGGATGAGCGACAGAAATCGCGCGGCGCTCAGCGCGAAGATCTTCGGCGTGGAACTCGCCAGGATCAACAGCCTTATCATGGGCCTCGATTTCGGCGCGGCGGACCAGGACGAAACCACCGAATTCACGACCAATACCCCCGCCTTCGGGGTAAACTCCGGCGCGCACATCCGCTATGACACCTCCTTCGACATCAACAACTACAACCTCAAGCTCGGCCTCCAGCACGAGCGCCACGCGGTGAACGGCAACGGCACATTCACCTCGGCCTACCTGCGCGGCACGGTCGGCTACAGCTACGTCGAAGTCGACGCATATGACAGCATCCGGGCCAGCGGTCTTGGCGGCGCGGTCAACATCGACAACAGCAACCGGATCCACGAGAGCGACGGCATGGAGACCGCCACCATCGAGGCCGGGATCAGCCGCACCAACGGAAATGTCAGCGGCGGTTTCTCGCTTGGCCTCAATTACGGCGGCGTGCCGGTGCTCGATTATCACCGCCCCGATTCCGACATCAACGGTGCGCTTGATCCGGTGATCGACATCGGCGGGGACTGGTCCGCGAACATCAGCGCCGGAATCAGGTTGAAGTTCTGACAAGGGGTATGGCCATGAAGGGACCGGTCCGGTGAGCCGCCTTCACGGCGTCTTCATTCTCAGCGGGACATGGGCGGCGCTTTACGCGGCGTCCTTTCTCGTGCCGTATTTCACGGCACCCACCGATTTCGGCTTCACGCGCGGGATGAACCGTGTGGAGCTATTCTTCAAGTATCAACTGGCAGCGGCCGCAGTGTCGGTGGTCGTCTGGTGGATGGGCAACGCGCTCATCCCGCGCTGGCAGCGGTGGCTCAGCCGGATGCCGGCGCTGCTGGCAATAGGGCTGTTGCTGTTGGTGGTGGGGGTGATCGTGGTGTCCAACATGCAACGGCCCGGCCCGACCGATTACGTCCCAGACCCGGATCGCCCGGTGGCCGCCCCGGCGATGCCGGTGCAGCCGGGAGCCAATGACTAGGCTCGCGCGCGCCGCCCTCCTCGCCCTGCTGCCGATGGCGGCAGCGGCGCAGGACTGCACGGCAACGGCGACCCGCGCGGCGGTCTTCGAGGTGGTGGCCCTCGCGGATGGTGCCCCTCACAGCCAGCCGGTGACGGGCACCGGCTGGCACCTCGTCTTCGCGCCCCACCCGCATGGCTGGCAGGTCAGGCTCCATGACGGCCCGGGTCCGGGGGATGCCCGCGACCTGAGCGCCGTCACCCCGCCCCATGCCGCCAGCCTGCCCAACCCGCGCGACCTCTTTGGCTGGCATTTCCGCAATATTGCCAATACCGGCCCCAATACCGGCGACGTGAACGCGCCGCAGCACCTGCGCCGCTTCTTCTTTTCCACCGCGCTCGCAGGCACCGGCGGATACAAGCCCACCCCCGGCGCGCCCGCGTACCCGGCCCCCGACCCCGAGGACGGGCGCGGCTGGCTGCGCATCGGCGACATCGTGCTCAGCCCGCCCGAGGCGGGGGCGCGGGCGGCGATGCGCGCGGCACGGGTGGAGGTCTGCCTGACATGGCCAACCGCCGCCACCCCCGCGCCCGAGGATCGCGAGATCATGGGGGCCTGCGGCCTCGACCTCGGGCGCTGGCACCTGTCGGACGCCCCCGCGCCGCGCCTCCTCGGCGGCGATTTCGACGGCGACGGCGCGCATGACCACGCGGCGATGGTCCGCGATTCCGAGGGCGCGGCGGCGCTGGCGATCTGCCGGGCGGGAACGTGGCTCGATGTGCTGGACCCCGCCCCGCTGCCGGGCGGTCTCCTGCCGGCGATCGAGGCGTGGCGCAGCCTGCCGCGCGATCACGGCCCGCTGGGCTACGTGGACGAACCGCCCTGGCCGGTGGCCGAGGGCGACCTCATCGCGCTGGAGCGGATCGAGAAATCGCTCCACCTCGTCTACCGGGAGGGCGGCGAATGGCGCGCGCAACAGGTGTACCGGCTGGTGACGGGGGAATGATCGCGGTGGTACCGCCTCCCTGGCTTGAACAGGGGACCTCTGGATCCACAATCCAGCGCTCTAACCAACTGAGCTAAGGCGGCACTGACGGGGGATTTACCTATGCCGACTTCCGATTGCAAGCCTAACGAAATGCGATTTCCCAGCTTTGTTCGACCAGATCGCAACCAAAGGAACGCACAGGCTGCGACCCCACGAGCCGCCAGCCGTTGCGCGAATAGAGCGCGCAGGCGGCGCGGTGGCTCTCATGCGTCCAGAGCGCCATGCCGCGATAACCGCGCTCGCGGGCAAAGCCGGTACAGGTCTCCAGCAGCCGCTGCCCGAGCCCCCGACCGCGCGCCTCGGGCACCAGCAGAAAGAGCCGCAGCTTGGCGATCCCTCTCGATTGGCGCACGCAAAAGATCGAGCCGAGCCGCAGATCGCCTGCATGGGCGATCCACCCCGCCTCGCAGGCCGGATCATGCTCCGCGGTGAAATCGTCGAGGATGCCCGCCACCAGCGGCCCGAATGTCGCGTCGAACCCCTCGTCGCGCGCATAGAGCGTGGCGTGCCGCTCCACCAGCCAGGGCGCGTCATCGGGGCGGAAGGGGCGGATCGCGGCCTCAATCATGCGCGCTATCAAACCGCGCGCAGGCTTGCCAATCAACCACGAAGAGCGTAGCAGACCGCCAGTTTCAGGAGACGGTCATGGGCATCAACGACGAACGCGATATCGAGGCCAATCTGCGGATCGGGCCGACGGAGCACGGCATGGTGCGCCTGTTCATCGAGTCGCAGGGCATCGAGGTGCCGATGGATTTCGAGCCCGACGAGGCCGAGGACATCGCCGAGGAAATCCGCGCCGCGGCCGCGGCGGCCCGGGCGCGCGGATCATAGCGGCGGATCGCTGATCCGCTGCAGCCGGCGTGCCGCATCCCGCGCGATGCGGCGGGTGAGCGCGGCGCGCCGCGCCGGCGCCAGCCGGGTCTCGGGGACCATGCGGACGATCTCTGCGTCATAGCCGTCGGCGATGATGAGGCCGGTGTCGTCGGGCAGCAATTCGATGGGAAAGCCCGCATCCACCGCCCAGAAATAGCGGTCGCACCAATCGAGATAGCCGGTCCACTTGGCGTCCGAGGTGAAATCGGCGCGGCCCGACTTGCACTCCACCACCCAGATCTCGCCCTTGGGGCCCAGCGCGATGACATCCACGCGCTTGCCGCGCTCGGGCGAGAATTCCGTCACCGGAACGAAATCGTGCCCCAGCAGGTGACGACACACGCCGCGCGCCAGAACCTGGCCGGGCTGCAGCGGACGAGAGGGGGCGGCGTGATCCCACATGCCCCCGATCATACGAACATTGCACGAACATTGGCAAGCCCCGGCGCAGTTCGCGACACACCGCACCCCCCGTCTTGATGTTTCCGGTCACAGGCTCATACTCGGGCGCGCGGCCCCGGCCTGCCAACCGAAAGGACCTGCCGATGACGTCCTCCCCCCGCGCGCCCTCCGACGACAAGAACCTGCGCCATGCGCGCGACCTGCAAGGTCATCTCGACTGGCTCGATACCTTCTCGGGCACAGCACTCGGCGTGTTGGCGGTGGCGTCGGGCATCTATACCTATCTCGGGGTGTCGTCGCTGCTGGACGATACCGGCGCGATGTCGACCTTCGCGGCGCTGGCCTATTCGGTGGCGGTGTCGGTGGGCATCTTCGTGTTCTGGTCCTACCTGCTGCGGCTCTTTCCCGCTATCACCTCGGCGCGCGCGCGGGTCGGGCTCATGGGGGCGATGGCGCTCGGCTCGGTGGCCATCGTCGCCATGTCAAGCTGGCTGAACGCGGCGGCGCTGGCGGGGTCGGCGGCGGTCGAGCAACACCTCGCCCGGACCGTGCAGGACTATCAGCACAGCCTTGAGACGGCGCATGAACGCGCCCTCACCGGGCAGGCGCTGGAGCGTGACGTCGCCCGCGTCCGGCAATCCTTCGAGGACCTGAGCAAGCAGGAGGCCACCGGCAACCTGTCGGGGCTCGCGGGGCGCGGCGCGGTGTTCCGCGTGCTGCGCCAGAAGGCCGCCGAGCTTGCGGCGCTGGAGAGCCAGATCGCCGAACAGACCCCGCTGGTCGAGGCCGCGTTCTCCGAGGGCAACGGCATCCTCAGCCGGATGCGCGCCCTCACCGTCGAGCCCGGCCCGGTCGAGGCGCGCTCGGTCGAGTTCTCCGAGGCCGCCGTGCGGCTTCAGGGGCTGATCACGCAGATGCGGCAACTGACCGTCGCGCCACTGGTGGCGCGCGCGGCGCAGGATCTCGCGGCCTCGGTGGTCCTGCCCGAGCTCGACAGCCGCACCGCGCAGGGGCGCAACGACCAGGCCGCGACGATCACCTCGGTGCTCGAGGTGCTGGGCCAGCGGGCGGCGACGCTGGAACAGGCGGCGCAGGAGGTGGCCGCGCTGGCCCCCGCGCCCGAGGTCACCTACACGCCGGTTTCGGCGGCGGACGCGGTGATCCTCTACGCCGGCAATTTCGTGCCCTCCTGGGCCGGGGCCATCGCCATCGACCTGTTGCCGGCGGTTCTGGTGCTGATCCTCGCCATCACCCACGGCGTGATCCGCGACATGCGCGACGGCGCAGCGGTCGAGCAGACAATGACCGTGGCCGAGTTCCGCGCCGCGCTGGCGCTCGCGCGCGACATCGAGGAGGGGCACGGCGACCACGCCGATGATCCGCCGCAGGATCGCAACATCAAGCGCTTCGGAGACGCCAAGCCATGAGCGACCCGGAACCGCCCGCGCGGGCCCGTAGCCTTGTGGCGCGCGTACTGACCGGCGCGCTGGCCTTCCAGGTGGGGATCGCGGTCCTGCTGGTGCTGGGCGACATGCAGCACGCCCGGTTCGACTGGCCCGGCTTCGGCCCCAAGGCCCCCCGCCTGACCGAGCCGGTCGGCCCCGGCGATCAGCGCCGCCTCTTCCGGCCCGATCGTGACCGCCCCGCGACGCGCCCCGCCCGCGATCCCGGCGACCTGCCGCCGCGGCTCGTTCTCACCGCCATCGAGGGCACCACCTACCGGCTCGAGGGCACCGTGGCCGAGGGCGATGGCGCGCGCGTCACCAGGCTGCTGCAGGAGGCGCGCCCGCGCCCCGAACGGCTCGTCCTGCAATCATCCGGCGGCTCGGTCGGTGACGCGCTGACGCTGGGACGGCACCTGCGTGCCGAAGGGATCGACACCCGCATGCTTGCGGGCGAATACTGCTTCTCGGCCTGCCCCTATATCCTCGTCGGCGGGGCGCGGCGCGACATTGCCGATGACGCGCTCGTCGGCGTGCATCAGCACTATTTCGGCGAGAGCACGCTCCTGCCCGCCTCCCTCGCCGTGGAGGACATTCAGGCCGGTCAGGGCGCGGTGATGGCCTATCTCGACGAGATGGGCATCGACCCGCTGGTGATGCGCCACGCCCTGACCACGCCGCCCGACGAGATCTACATCCTCCTGCCGCGCGAACTGCGCGACTACGGCTTTGTTTCCGCGGATGACTGAGCCGCCCCTTGCCGCGCGCCCTGCAAGGGGTTACCTCTGGCGTGTGGCGGGTGCTGCCCTTCCCGTGAACGGTTGCATTCCGGTGGCCTTAAGCAATTCCGAGGGAGCTGGCTCTGTCCGGATCGTGGTCCGGTTACCCGGCGCCCACCTGTATACACAGGTCCTCGGGAATGAGAGAACCAAACGGTTGCGTGCGGGCCCGTCACACTGCCAACCCCGGCAATCGGTCCCGAAGACGTGGCCGGGAGCCGTCGGCCCAAGAGGTCAGCCTGCCGGTCAAAACGCCTCTCGCGCCGTCCGAACCTCCGACAGCCGCAAGGAAAGAGCCTGGCGTCCGCCCGGACGGGGTGCCGGGACGAACCGGTCTCTGAACGGCCGGTGCCTGCCCGTCACACCTCGGCGCGTCGGTTGACCGAGACGGCCCGACCATCCTGAAGCTGCACCGCGCCCTCCTCGAGCAAGCACTTCAGCTTTTCCAGGTTCGACGCGACGGCGCGCCTGATCCTGCGGACAGCGACAAGCTCGAGCACGCGCGGGTATCCGGTTTCGATACCCCACCTGTCGAAGAGACGGGTGCCGCCCCGGGTCTGTCGGAACGCGATGCGCCGGCGGACGACCGGCGCGCCCGCCACGGTCTCCACGGTGAGGCTCTTTCCGGTTTCCATCTGCGTGATCGCCGTATGTTGACTGTCGATCTTCCGCGTCTGGAGATAGCGGGCGCCAACTGCAGGACCGTTGCCGGTCTCCTGCACCACATCCACCACGTAGTAGTTCCACAGCGGAATGTTGCGCTGGTCGGCCACGAACGCAAAGACGGCATCCGTGGCCACCGCGATGTCGATCCGGTTCTCGAACTTCATGCGACTTTCCCCAACCGCCCGACGCGCGCGGCAGCCGTGCCATGCGGGTCAAGCGTGATCCGATGAGCCAGACGCCCGGCGGAGTCGGGATCGTGGCTGGGCAGGTAGACCGTCGGGCGCTGCGCGGCATGGGCCAGGATCCGGCGATGCGTCTCGATCTCGGCCTCGAGGTCGGTGCCGATGCCGTCGGCCACCATCCGGAGGAGGTGGTCCTCGGTATAGGATGTGTCGCCGGCGAACATGATAGTGGGCTCGCCCTCCTCCAGCAGCACCGAGAGGTGCCCGGGCGAATGGCCCGGCGTCGGCACAAGCGTCACGTCGCCCGCACGGGTCAGGCTGGCATGGCGCGGGAAAGGCCCGAGGGGGCCGTCCTCGAAATCCACCGGCGTGGGCGCGAAACCGCGCGGCCAGCGCTGGTTGAGATAGCCGTTCATGCGGCCCCTGAGCCCGCACGCGAAGCTCCACTCATCCCGCGAGACAAGAACCTCGGCGCTAGGAAAGTGGTGCAGCCCACCATCGTGATCCTGATGCAAATGCGTCATGACGACCCAACGCACGTCTCTCGGCTCCAAGCCAAGCGCCCGCATCTGCGGGCCGATCTCCTCCTCCGGCGCGATGTCGAAGACGGCCGCCCGCTGGATGAGCGGCATGAAGGGCGGGAAGTAGCGCGGCCTGTTGGCGTCCGCCGGAATGCCGGTATCGACGACGATCAGCCCCTCGGGATGCTCGATCACCCAGACATGGACCGGCAGCCAGCCGGTCGTCGCCTTGTCGAACCATGCGTTCAAGAGGCGGCGCAGTCCGTCGCCCTCGCCCTCGCGCCAGCGTTCGGTGACGCGGACCCGTCCTGTCTCGATGGCATGGATTTTCATGGCTGTCCTCCTACTCGGTTGGTGTGAAGCCGACCTGCCGGATGAGCGCGCCCACCTCGTGGGCGAAGAGCGCGTCGACATCGCCGATGACCGGCTGGATGAGGTGAAAGAGCTCGAGCATGATGTGCCCGTGCAGCCGCGCCCAGGAAATCGCGGCGAGATACAATGCCTGCGGCGGCAGGTCGTGCCCCTCCACCCCGGTCAGCGCGTCGAGCGCGCGATCGATTTCCGGGGGCAACTGCTGATACTCCGCGGGCAGCGCGATCTCGCCGCGCTCGATCGCCTGCGCAAAGATGTTGGCGGTGACGAGGAAGCTGCGCCGCGCCGCCGGGTACGTGGTGTCGGTGGGCTGTTCGTAGGTGGGAATCGGGCTGCCGTAGAGAAGCTGGAAGTCGGTCGGATGATCGAGCGCCCAGCGCCGCCACGCATGGGCGACCGCCGCCAGCCTCTCCGCCCCGCCTCGCGAGGCGGCGTCCGCATCCGCTGTCTCGACCGCCTCGGCAAGCCGGGTGAAGGCGTCGAGGATCAGGGCCGTGATCAGGTCGTTGATGCTGCCGAAGTAGTGGTAGAGCCCCGGCGCGGTCATGCCCATCCGCTTCGCGATGGCGCGCAGCGACAACCCCGCCGCCCCCTGTTCGGCCAGGAGCGCGCGGGCGGTGTCCTTGATCTCTTCGCGGGTCTCAAGGCGGCGTCGGTCGCGTCGGTCCGGTTGCATCTCGTCATCCGTATAACGTTATTCACTTTATTTAACGGTGTTAACTTAACGGACATGCCGAGCGCCTGTCAAGACCGGGAGCCGCGACGTTCAGGGAGCACCGAGAGGCAGGGCGTCACGCCGACCTGATCCGCTTCACGCAACGTGGTCCCGTCAGGCCAAGACGCCCCGGTGTCGTGACCGGGGCAGTCGGTGGAGAATATCCGCGCGAAACATCCCCGCGCAAAAAGAAAACAACCGCCGAAGACGGTCTCCGACGGTTGCCCCGTTCACATCAACGATCGGGCTGGCAGGGATCGGGTCACGGCTCCCCGGTCGAGCGGCGCAATCGCGGCGTTCAGGCCCGTGGCCGGCGCGGTTGGCGCGTCGCGTCGACACGCGCGGGGATCGTCGCGTATTCCTGCCGCATCACGTGCTGACCCAGACCGCCGTGATGATCGTCGTCATCGTCGTCCTTCATGCGCATCACCGCGATGGCAAACTGCACCCCGGCAAAGACGATCCCGTTGGCCACCCAAAGGATCAGGACGGCAAGCGGCCCGTCGCTGCTATGGGTGACGAGGTGCCACAGGTTGGCGATGTCGAACCACAGCAGCAGCGCCACGAAAACGCCCGCAATACCGAAACCGATGGCGACCTGCGTGATGTAGAGCTTGATGAGCTTGGGCATGGTCAGCCTCCGTTGCCGTCACCTCAAATCTACGTGGCCGGAAGCGGATTGCAAGGCCCCTGCCCGGTCATGTCCGGCGGCGGCGACAAATTGCCCCTGCGGCGTGCAACCACCGCCGGCGCGGGCCGCCGCGCGCCTCACTCCTTCTTCACCCGCCCGAAATCGGGCGCATCGGTGTCTTGCCCGGCCTCGATGATGCCGCGCCGGATGGCGCGGGTGCGGGTGAAATAGGCGTGCAGGTGATCGCCGTCGCCGGTGCGGATGGCGCGTTGCAGCGCGAAAAGCTCCTCGGTGAACCGCCCGAGAATCTCCAGCGTCGCCTCGCGATTGTTGAGGAACACGTCGCGCCACATGGTCGGGTCCGATGCCGCGATTCGCGTGAAATCGCGGAACCCGGCGGCAGAGTACTTGATCACCTCGGTGTCGGTCACACGGCGCAGATCGTCGGCCACGCCCACCATCGTATAGGCGATGAGATGCGGCGCGTGGCTTGTCACGGCCAGCACCAGATCGTGATGCTCGGCGTCCATCTCGTCGGTGTGGCTGCCCAGCGCCTGCCAGAACGTCTCCAGCCGCTCGACAGCGGCGCGGTCGCTGCCCGGTTGCGGCACGATCAGACACCAGCGGTTGTCGAACAGCTCGGCAAAGCCCGAGCGCGGCCCGGAATGCTCGGTCCCGGCCAGCGGATGGGCGGGGACGAAATGCACACCCTCGGGCAGATTGGGCGCGACCGCCTCGATCACCGCCTTCTTGACGGACCCCACGTCGCTGACCGTGGCCCCGGGTTTGAGCACCGGGCCGATCCCGGCGGCCACCTCCCCCATTGCCCCCACCGGCACACAGAGCACCACCAGATCGGCGCCCTCGGCGGCCTCGGCGGCACTGTCGCACACCCGGTCGCAGAGACCGGTCTCGCGCGCGATGGCGCGGGTCTCGGGGCTGCGGGCATGGCCGGTCACCTCGCGCGCCACCCCGGCGCGGCGGATGGCATGGAACATCGACGAGGCGATGAGGCCAAGGCCGATCAGGGCCACACGGTCGTAGATCACGCTCATCGCGCGCCGTCCCTGAACTGCCCAACGGCATGGGCCACGCGGCGGCAGGCGGCCTCGTCGCCGACGGTGATGCGCAGGCAGTCCGGCAGGTTGTACCCCGCCACCCGCCGCACGATCAGCCCCTGCGACTTCAGGTAATCATCGCAGGCTTCCGCCTCGGCACGATCCCCGAGACGGGCAAGGATGAAATTGCCGTGGCTCGGGTCCGACGGCACGCCATGCGCGGCAAGCGCCTCGGCCAGCCACGCGCGCATCCGGGTGTTGGCGTCGCGGCAGCGCGCCAGCCAGTCGGCATCGCGCACCGCCGCCTCGGCGGCGGCGAGCGCCGGGGTCGACAGGTTGAACGGCCCGCGGATGCGGTTCAGCACATCGACCACATGGGCGGGCGCATAGCCCCAGCCCACGCGCAGCCCGCCCAGCCCGTAAATCTTCGAGAACGTGCGCGTCATCACCACGTTGTCGCGCCCCTCCACCAGCGCGGCACCGCCGTCGTGACCCTCGACATACTCGATATAGGCCGCGTCGAGCACCAGCAGCGCGGCCTCGGGGAGGCCGTCGGCCAGCCGCCGCACCTCGTCCGGCGCGATCATCGTGCCGGTGGGGTTGTTGGGATTGGCGATGAACACCAGACGCGTGGCCGGGGTGCAGGCCGCGAGGATCGCGTCCACGTCCGTGGTGCGCCGCGTCTCGGGCACCTCCACCGGCGTGGCCCCGGCGGCCAGCGCCCCGATGCGGTAGATGGCAAAGCCGTGCTCGGTATGGATGACCTCATCCCCCGGCCCGGCATAGGCCTGGCACAGCAGGTGCAGGATCTCGTCGCTGCCCACCCCGCAAACGAGGCGCGCGGGATCAAGCCCGTGGACATCGCCGATTGCGGTGCGCAGCGCGCCGTGATCGGTGGACGGGTAGCGGTGCAGATCGCGCGCGCTGCGCCGCACCGCCTCGCGGGCGGCCTCGGGCGCGCCGAACGGGTTCTCGTTGGAGCTGAGCTTGACCACGTCGGCCACGCCCGCGACATGGCTCGCGCCGCCCTGGTAGGGGGCGATCCGCATGATGCCGGGCTGCGGCGTGATCCTGGTCATGTCCGGTGCCTTTCCTGTTGGCGCGGTTCTAGCTTTGGCACCGGGGCTTGACCAGAACGAAAAGGGCCGCGGCGGTTTCCCGTCGCGGCCCGAATCTCTTGTCAGGGCGCGATCAGTTCTGCGCGTAGAATTCGATGACCAGGTTGGGTTCCATCATCACCGGGTAGGGCACGTCGCCGAGGCCCGGGGTGCGCACGAATGTCGCGGTCATCTTGGAATGGTCGGCCTCGATGTAATCGGGCACGTCGCGCTCGGCGAGTTGCACGGCTTCGAGCACCGAGACAAGCTGCTTGGACTTCTCGCGCACCTCGATCACGTCGCCCTCCCTGACGCGGTAGGAGGGGATGTTGACCCGCTTGCCGTTCACCATCACGTGGCCATGGTTCACGAATTGCCGCGCGGCAAAGACGGTGGGCACGAACTTGGCGCGGTACACCACCGCGTCGAGACGGCGCTCCAGCAGGCCGATCAGAAGCTCGCCGGTGTCGCCGCGCACGCGCTCGGCCTCGGCATAGATGCGGCGAAACTGCTTCTCGGTCAGATCGCCGTAATAGCCCTTGAGCTTCTGCTTGGCGCGCAGTTGCAGGCCGAAATCGGACATCTTCTGCTTGCGGCGCTGACCATGCTGGCCGGGGCCGTATTCGCGGCGGTTGACCGGCGACTTGGGGCGGCCCCAGATGTTTTCGCCCATGCGGCGGTCGATCTTGTACTTGGCAGACGTGCGTTTGGTCACGGCTGATCTCCTTCTGATATGTCGAAGGGCGTTGTCCTCTGGATTGCTCCCGACAGGCATCCCCTTGCGGGGGCCGCCAACACCAATGAAGCCGCGCTTATATACCCAGCGCCCGCGCTGTCAACCACCCGCGCAGCCCCGGTTTCTTCCTGGTCCAAATACCTCCGGGGGAGTCGCGCGGACGCGCGACGGGGGCAGCGCCCCCGCCCGTCCCCGGTTTCAGAACGCCGCTTTCCACTGCTCGGTATCGACGAACCAGCGCTCCTCGGCCACCTTGCCGCCATCAAAGCGGAACAGAACGGCAAGCTGGCTGCCGCCGGGGAGGCGGTCGCAATGCCAGTCGAGCACCGAGACCACCTCCGCACCGTCACCGATCTGGCGGATCCGGTCGATGGCGAACCCGCCGGGCAACAGCGCGCCGAGCCCGTCGAGCGCGGCCCGAAACGCCGCCCGCCCGGCGAGCACGTCGTCCTGCCCGGGCATCACGAACACCATGTCCTCGGTATAGTCCGCCACCAGCGCATCCCAGTCGCCGCGCGCCACCGCGTCCCAGCCGCGCGCCACGATGGCCGCCGTCGAAATCCCTGTCACGTCCATTATGATCTCCCTTCCCAGAGTTCGTACCATCAGACTAGCCGCGCCGGGGGTGCGGGGACATCCGGCAGATGCTGTATTTCTCCCCGTCCAGATGCAGTATCATGCGGCACGCACCGCACCGGGTGGCGCGACAACGGGGGCAGGATCCTGCACGGGGCAGACGAAACACCGCAGCCGCTGAGCGGGCGAGAGGCCGAGATCGCGTGCGCCTATGCCGCGGGCGAGACCTATCAGGAGATCGCCGCGCGGCTGAACATCGCGCCCTCCACCGTGCGCACCCATCTCTCGACGATCTATCGCAAGCTCGGCGTGTCCTCGAAGCTCGACCTGCACCGACACCTGCTTCCCGCGCCCGGCTCCGCCCCGCCGCTGCCCGAGAAACCCTCGATCGCGGTGCTGGCCTTCGACAACATGTCCGACGATCCCGGGCAGCGGTATTTCTCGGACGGGATCACCGACGATATCATCACCGCGCTGTCGCGCTCGCCCTGGCTGTTCGTGATCGCACGCAACACAAGCTTCACCTATCGCGGTCAGGCCGTGGACACCCGGCGTATCGCCGCCGATCTCGGCGTGCGCTTCATTCTTCAGGGAAGCGTGCGCCGCGCGGGCGCGCGGGTCCGCGTCACAGCGCAACTCCTCGACGGGACGAGCGGCGGACATGTCTGGTCCGAGCGCTACGACGGCGACCTGGCGGATGTGTTCACGCTCCAGGACGAGATCACCCGCAACGTGGTGGCCTCGATCCTGACCCGCCTGCACCTGACCACCATCGCCGAGCCTGTCGAACGCGCCGCGCGCCCCGATCTCACGGTATGGGACCTGACCATGCGCGGCTGGCACCTGCTCTACGATTTCACACCCGACAGCTTTGCCACCGCGCGATGGCTGCTGGACCGCGCGCTCGACCGCGATCCCGAAAGCGCCGAGGCAACCATGGTGCTGTCGCTCATCCACCATCACGATGCGCTGATGGGCTTTGCCGCCGATTACCGCAAGACGATGACCCGCGCCCATGGCCTCGCGCGCCGCGCAACCGAACTGGACGGGACCAACGAATATGCGCACTGGGCCTATGGCATCAGCGCATGGGGCCTGCATCGCCACGACGCCTCGATCGCCGCCCTCGAACGCGCGGTCGAACTCAACCCCAACTGTTCGCTGGCCCATGGCAGTCTCGGAACGGCCCTGGCGCTCGTGGGCCGCAGCGACGAGGCCATTGCCCGCCAGCAGATTGCCATGCGCTCCAACCCGCGCGATCCCAGCATCTTCTTCCGCTTCACCGGACTCGCCCTGGCGCATTACGCCGCCGGCCGATTCGACGAGGCCGCCGGGTGGGCCGGGCGCGCCGTACACCGGATGCCGCGCTGGTATCTGGGCCACCTCCTGCTGGCCGCAAGCCAGGCGCAAACCGGACGGCAAGAGACCGCGGCAGACACGGTGCGCGCCGCACGCGTCGTTCTCCCCGGCCTCTCGCGCGCGGATCTCGACCGCGTGCCCTACCGCGATGCAGAGCGGATGGAGGGGCTGCGCGCGTGCCTGCGGCGTGCCGGGCTTCCAGGCGGCGGGGCGGCCCCGCCTCAGCCCTGACCGGCCAGCGGATCGGGGCCGAAGCGGTTGTCGCCTGCCGTGCCGCGATGCATGAAGAAGGCAAAGATCAGGATCAGCGCCCCGATCACCGGGATCAGCACCAGTAGATACCACCAGCCCGAGCGGTCCACATCATGCAGACGGCGCACCGCAACGCCGAGGCCCGGCAACAGCACGGCCAGCGCAAAGATCAACGCGACGATCTCGCCCAGGAGCAGTTGCAACACGGCGTTTACGATGATGATGAAAAGTGTGAACCACCAGAATTCGGAGCGCTGCGCGCGCCCCTCGAAATTGACATAGTTCTCCGCGAGAACCGTCTTGACCGCCGTCATGAAATCCATGTCTCGAAACTCCGTTTCTCCGGTTAGCTGTCCTTCTGCCCGATGCGCGGCTCGGTGCCCGCGCGCAGCCGCGCCATGTTGCCGCGGTGCCGCCACAGGATCAGCGCCGCGAGGCAGACCGCCAGCACCACCGCCGCGCCGTGTCCCAGCATCAGCGCCCAGACCGGCGCCAGTACCGCCGCCACCAATGCGGCCAGCGACGAGATGCGCGCCACAACCGCCGTGGCCAGCCATGTCAGGCAGGCAGCGATCCCCACCGGCCACGCGAGCGCCAGCAGCAGCCCGAGGAACGTCGCCACTCCCTTGCCGCCCTGAAACCGCAGCCAGACCGGATAGCAATGCCCGGCAAAGGCCGCGAGACCCGCCACCTGCGCCGCGTCCTCGCCCGCCATCGCCCGCGCCAAAAGCACCGCCGCCGCCCCCTTGCCGCCGTCGAGCAGCAGCGTCAGCGCAGCGGCCGCCTTGTTGCCGGTGCGCAGCACGTTGGTGGCCCCGATATTGCCCGAGCCGATCTCGCGCAGGTTGCCCAGCCCAATCACCCGCGCCAGCACCATGCCGAACGGGATGGAGCCGAGCAGGTAGCCAAGCCCGGCCCACAGGATCAGGATGCTTGCGGTGCTCTCGACATGGGGCATCAGGGGGCCTCGTAGACGCGGGTGCCGGCAACATAGGTGGCGCTGACCCTGCCTTGCAGGCGCGCCCCGTCAAACGGCGTGTTCTTGGATTTCGAGCGCAGCGCGAACCGGTCGAGGATGAAGGGCTTGCCGGGGTCGAACAGCACAAGATCGGCAGGCGCGCCCGTGGCAAGCCGCCCCGCCTCCAGCCCCAGCCGTCGCGCCGGGCCCAGCGACATCGCGCGCCACAGCGTCGGCAGGTCCAGCGCCTCGGCATGGTAGAGCCGCAGCGCGGCGGGCAACAGCGTCTCCAGCGCCACCGCCCCGCTCGCCGCCGCCTCGAAGGGCAGGCGCTTGCTCTCCTCGTCCTGCGGCGTGTGCATGGAACTGATGATGTCGATCAGCCCCTCGCGCACCGCCTCCGTGACCGCCTGCCGGTCCTCCTCGGACCTGAGCGGCGGCTTGACCTTGAAGAAGGTGCGATAGTCCGACACGTCGAGTTCGTTCAACGTCAGGTGATGGATCGAGGTGCCCGCGGTGATGTCCAGCCCGTTTCGCTTGGCCCGCTGCAGCGCGGGCAGCGCGCGCGCGGTGGTGATCTGGTCGGCGTGATAGCGCGCCTGCGTCATCTCCAGCAGCGCGATGTCGCGGTCGAGCCCCATCCGCTCGGCCATCGGCGACACGGCGGGCAGACCACGCAGACTGGCGAACTTGCCGCTCGTCGCCGCCGCCCCGGCGCTCAGCCCCGGCTCCTGGCAGTGCCCGATCACCAGCGCGCCGAGGCTGCGCGCATAGCTCAGCGCCCGGACCAGCACCTTGGTGTCGCGCACCACATGGTCGCAATCGGTGAAGGCCACGGCCCCCGCATCCATCAGGAACCCGATCTCGACCATCTCGCGCCCCTCGCGCCCCTTGGTCAGCGCGGCCATGGGCAGGACGTTGACGGGCGCGGCCTCATTGGCGCGGCGCGCCACGAATTCGAGCACCTCGGGGCTGTCGATCGCGGGGGCCGTGTCGGGCCTTGTGGCCATCGTGGTGACGCCCCCCGCCGCCGCCGCCAGCCCGGCAGAGCGATAGCTCTCCTTGTGCCGCTCGCCCGGCTCGCAGACCTTGACCCCGATATCGACGATACCGGGGGCCAGACACTGCCCACTGCAATCGACCACGATCTCGGCCTGCGGCCTGTCCTCGCCACAGCCCCGCCCGGCGATCACACCCCCGTCGATCAGGAGCCAGCCGGGCGCATCCGTCCCCGCCTCGGGGTCGATCAGGCGGGCGTTGGTAAAGAGGGTCGTGGTCATGCCATCCGGTCCTTGCCTCATATGTCGCTCATCCCGCCACCCATACCATCACCACCGTCAGCGCCGCGATCACCGCGAGCGCGGCCATCGCGATCCTGCCGGACATGCGCGGGTCCTTCGGCTCCTGCATGGCTCAGCCCTCCCGCAGACCGGCGGCGGCGCGCAGGCGTGCCTCCACGCCCGCCCGGTCGGCCTGATACTTGATGAGGTGCTTGTCACCGGTCCGCGTGACCACCTGCACCGCGCTGCCCAACCCCCGCACCGTCGCGATCTCAGCCAGCCGCACCGCCCGCGTCGACGGGCCGAGAAGGCGGCGGTCGGTCAGGTCCCAGCGGGCTTGCAACTCCTCGGAGGCGAGGTAGCCCCCCCGCACCATGACCGCCGCGAGCCCGCCCACGGCCCCGGTCCAGACATGGCTGTTGCCGATGGCCCAGAGAATTGCCATGCCCAGCGCCATCGCGCCCGCCGCAAGCCACGCGTGATCGCGCAGATAGGCCGCCCGGTCGGGGTGAAAGCTCACAACGACGCGCTCGCCCTCAGCAAGCGGTGTGGTCGGCACCATGGAATGGACGGGCCCCTCGGTCATCGCGTCACCATCAGCCAGACCGCCAGCGCCAGCAGCACCGCAATCCCGGCAAAGAACACCAGCGCCGCCAGCCACGCCGGGCGGCGCACGGGCCGCGCGGATCGGGTGGCGGGCGCGACGCTGCCCGCCGCCCCGCCCGCGGGCAGCGGATCGAAACTCACCGGGGCCACATCCTCCTCGAACCGGGCCACGAGGCGCAGGCCCCGCCCCGGGCGCAGCACCGTCGCCCGCCCCCCGAAGGCCCGCGACGGCACGATCAGCACCCGGCCCCGCAACCCGTCGATCTGCCCGCGCATCGGGGCCAGGTCCGCCTCCGCGATCCCGTGCCCCTCCGCCAGATACTCCGACAGCGGCATCGACCCAAGGTCGCCGAGGCCGAAAAGCTCGATCTCGCCCGCCTCCAGATCGCGGTCGGCCCCCAGCGCCGCCATCACCGCCGCGTCATCCATCGGAGCGCCCGCCTCCTCGATCACCGAAAAGACACGCACCACATGCGCTTCCTGCGCCGGGATGGAAATCTGCGTGCTCATGCCGCGCGGCGCGCCCGCAGGCCCTGCGCCAGCAGTTCCATCGCCGCCATGCGCACCGCCACGCCCATCTCCACCTGGTCCCGGATCACCGAGCGGTTGATGTCGTCGGCGATCTCGCCGTCGATCTCGACGCCGCGGTTCATCGGGCCGGGATGCATCACGATGGCATCCTCCCTGGCATAGGCCAGCTTCCCGGCATCGAGGCCGAACCGGTGGTAATACTCGCGCTCGCTGGGGATAAAGCCGCCATCCATCCGCTCGCGCTGCAGCCGCAGCATCATCACCACGTCCGCGCCCTCCAGCCCCGCCTTCATGTCGTCGAACACCTCGACGCCGAATTCGGCAATCCCCGAGGGCATGAGCGTCGGCGGCCCGACCAGGCGCACGCGATTCTCCATCTTGCCCAGCAAAAGGATGTTCGACCGCGCCACGCGGCTATGCGCGATATCGCCGCAAATCGCGATGTTGAGCCGGTGCAGCCGCCCCTTGGCATACCGGATGGTCAGCGCATCCAGAAGCGCCTGCGTCGGGTGCTCGTGACGCCCGTCGCCGGCGTTGAGCACGGCGCAGCGCACCTTCTGCGCCAGCAGGTCCACGGCGCCGGAATGCGGGTGGCGCACCACCAGCAGATCGGGATGCATGGCGTTGAGCGTCAGCGCGGTGTCGATCAGCGTCTCGCCCTTCTTGAGGGAACTGGCCTGCATCGCCATGTTCATGACATCCGCGCCGAGCCGCTTGCCGGCCAGCTCGAAGCTGGCCTGCGTCCGGGTCGAGGCCTCGAAGAACATGTTGATCTGAGTCAGCCCCGCCAGCACGTCGCGGTGCTTGGCCGCGCTGCGGTTGAGCGCGACATAGTCCTCGGCAAGGTCGAGGATGGCAGTGATGTCGCCGGGGGCGAGCGGCTCGATCCCGAGAAGATGCGCGTGCGGAAATGCCATGCCGCCTCCGATGCCGTTTCCCCGCTTATAGAAAGCCGCTGTCGCAGGGGCAAGCGGCGGCACCGGGCTTCTTCATGGTACAAATACTCATTCGACCTTGCCGCCGCACCGCCGCCCGCCCCTTTCCCCCGCCACTGCCGCACGGTAGCCTGACCGCATGGATTCGGCACTCACCCCCGAGACGGCGCTGGCAAGCCTCGCCTGGCAAATCGAGCTTGGCGCGACCGAGGCAATCGGCGATGCGCCGGTCAACCGCTACGAATTGCCGGACAAGACGGCCCGCCCCCCGGCAGCACCGGCGGCACCGGCGGCAACCCCCGCCGCTGCACAAGCGGCTGCCGCGCCCGGCCCCGCCCGCGACGGCGATGCCGTGTCCGCGGCGCAGGCCGCCGCCGCCTCTGCGGCCACGCTCGACGGCTTGCGCGCGGCGCTCGGGGCCTATTCGCATTGCGACCTCCGGCATGGCGCGCGCAACCTCGTCTTTGCCGATGGCGACCCGGCGGCGCGGGTGATGATCATCGGCGAGGCCCCGGGCCGCGACGAGGACCTGCAAGGCCGCCCCTTCGTGGGCCGTGCCGGGCAGCTTCTCGACCGGATGTTCGCCGCCATCGGCCTGTCGCGCGGCGATGCGGACGCCGGCTCGGCGCTCTACATCACCAATATCTCGCCCTGGCGCCCGCCGCAGAACCGCGATCCCGGTCGAGAGGAAATCGCCATGCTGCGCCCCTTCATGGAGCGGCACGTCGCGCTCGCCGCGCCCGATCTCGTGGTGCTGATGGGCAACATTAGCTGCGAGGCCGGTCTGGGGCGGCGCGGCATCACGCGGCTGCGCGGGCAATGGGCCGAGGCGTATGGCAAGCCCGCCCTGCCGATGTTCCACCCCGCCTACCTGCTGCGCAACCCGGCGGCCAAGCGCGAGGCATGGGCCGACCTGCTGGCGCTCCGCGCGCGGCTCGACGGGGGCGGCGCATGATCGTCGAGCCGCTCACGCTCTTGGCCTTCGTCCCCGCCGCGCTGGCGCTCAACCTCACGCCGGGGGCGGACATGATGTTCTGCCTCGGCCTCGGCCTGCGCAGCGGCCCGCGACCGGCCACCGCCGCGAGCGCGGGCATCTCGGCGGGCGGCATGGTGCACGTCACGGCGGCGGGCCTCGGCCTCGCCGCCGCCATCGCCGCGTTTCCGCTGGCGCTAGACGTGATCCGCTGGCTGGGCGTGGCCTACCTGCTGTGGCTGGCCCGTGGCGCGCTGCGGCAAGGGCCGGTCCGGGCAGAGGCCCGCGCCATGGGCGCGGCCCGCGCCTTTCGCGAGGGGATGGTGGTCAACCTGCTCAATCCCAAGGTGATCCTCTTCGTGCTCGCCTTCGTGCCGCAATTCGTCGATCCCGCCCGCGCCATCCTGCCGCAATTCCTCGTCTACGGCCTCGTGCTGGCGCTGGGCGGGTTCGTCATCAACGGCGCGGTCGGGGTGTTCGCCGGCGGGCTTGGCCGCCGCCTCGCCGCCTCGCCCCGGCTCGCGCGCGGGCTGGGCCTTGTCTCGGCGGGGATCTTCGCCACCCTCGCCGCTCGCCTCGCCCTCATGCCAAGGAGCTGACACGCATGCCGCCCATCGACGAGACCAGGGATTTCATCCCCGTTCGCATCGCGCTGCTGACCGTGTCGGACACGCGCGACCTGACGCAGGACCGCTCGGGCGACGTGCTGGCCGAGCGGATCGAGGCGGCGGGCCACACGCTGGCCGATCGCATGGTGGTCCGCGACGAACGCGACCAGATCGCCGGGCAGTTGCGCGAATGGATCGCCGACCCCGGGATCGACGTGGTGCTCTCCACCGGCGGCACCGGGCTCACCGGGCGCGATGTCACCGTCGAGGCGCATCGCGACGTCTATGAGAAAGAGATCGACGCCTTCGGCACGGTCTTTACCATCGTCTCGATGCAGAAGATCGGCACATCGGCGGTCCAGAGCCGCGCCACCGGCGGCGTGGCGGGCGGCACCTATCTCTTCGCCCTGCCCGGCAGCCCCGGCGCCTGCAAGGACGCCTGGGACGAGATCCTGTGCCACCAGTTCGACTACCGCCACCGCCCCTGCAATTTCGTCGAGATCATGCCGCGTCTCGACGAGCACCAGCGCCGGAAATGAGCGCACCGCGCGTGTAACGGTCCCGTGGCTTGGCTTTTGCCCGGCGATGGCTAGATTCAACGGGGTCCGCACGCCAGCCGGACCGGTCGCACGAGAGGGCGCGCCATGCGGTTTCTGCGCCAGGGTTTACTGGGGCTTTTCATCCTGTCGCTGACGGCGGGGCTGCTCGGCTATGCCGGGCAAGTGATCCGGGACGCGGTCGGGGCGCGCATGGCGCGCGACACCACCGCCCCCGAGCGGCGTGAGCGCGTGTTCGCCGTGCGCACCGTCACGCCCGAAGCCGAAACCGTTACCCCCCGGCTCGCGGCGTTCGGCCGGATCGAGAGCCGCCGCACCCTCGATATCCGCGCGCAGGTGGCCGGCGAGATCGTCGAACTGGCCCCCGGCTTTGTCGAGGGCGGCACCGTCGAGGCGGCGCAATTCCTCGCGCGGATCGACCCGGCAGAGGCCGAGGACGCCCGCGAACGCGCAAGGATCGACCTTGCCGATGCCCGCGCCGAGGCGCGCGAGGCCGACCGCGCGCTGCTGCTGGCCCGCGACGAGCTTGCCGCGCGCAAGGATCAGGTGGCGCTTCAGTCCCGCGCGCTGGCGCGGCAGCGCGATCTCGAAGAGCGCGGCGTCGGCACCCTCACCGCCATCGAGAGCGCCGAGTACAACGTCATGCAGGCGCGGCAGGCGGTGCTGGCCAGCCGACAGGCGCTGGCGGTGGCCGAGGCCCGCGTCGACCGCTCCGCCACGGCGGTGTCGCGCGCCGAACTGGCGCTGGCCGAGGCCGAGCGGCGGCTGGACGAGACGCGCATCACCGCCGGGTTCTCCGGTCGGCTGAGCGAGGTGAGCGCGATCGAGGGCGGCATCGTCGCGGTCGGCGAGCAGATTGCCCGGCTGGTGGACGGGGGCGCGCTCGAAGTGGCGTTCCGCGTCTCCACGGCGCAATACGCGCGGCTGCTGGATTCCGACGGCGCGCTGCTGCCCCTGCCGGTCACCGCCACGCTCGACAGCGGCGGCACCACGATCCGCGCCACGGGCCGCATCGCGCGCGAGGCCGCCGCGCTGGCCGAGGGCGAGAGCGGGCGCATGATCTTTGCCGCGCTGGACCGGGCCCCGGCGTTGAAACCGGGCGATTTCGTGCGCGTCAGCGTCGAAGAGACGCCGCTGGAGAGGGTAGCGCGGCTTCCCGCCTCGGCGCTGGGCGGGGATGGCACGGTGCTGGCGGTGGGGGACGGCGATCGGCTCGAGGTGCTGCCGGTCACGTTGTTGCGGCGGCAGGGCAACGACGTGCTGCTCCGCGCGCCCGGCGTGGCGGGCCGCGAGATCGTCACCGGGCGCAGCCCGGCGCTTGGCCCCGGCCTCAAGGTGCGCCGCATCCGGGACGGTGCCGGGCAAACCATGTCGCTCAGCGACGAACGGCGCGCGCGGCTGCGCGCGCAGGTCGAGGCCGACACCGCGCTGCCCGAGGACGAGCGCCGCCGCCTGCTGGCCGATCTCGACCGCGCCCGCGTGCCCGCCCGCACCGTCGCGCGGATCGAATCGCGGGTCGGGGGCTGAGGCCGTTGGGCGGGATTATCTCTTTCTTCACCCGCCACCGCACGGCGGCCAACCTGCTCCTGATCCTGCTGGTGGCGCTCGGGCTGATGGCCGCGCCCAACATGCGCGCGCAATTCTTTCCCGACATCGTCATCGACAACGTCACCGTCTCGGTCGCCTGGGACGGCGCGAGCGCCGAGGACGTCGACGCCGGCATCGTGCAGCTTGTCGAGCCCGCTCTGCTCGCCGTCGAAGGCGTGACCGAGGCCCGCGCCACCAGCCGCGAGAACAGCGCCGCGATGGTGCTCGAATTCGAGCCGGGCTGGGACATGGGCCGCGCCGCCGACGAGGTCGAGTCCGCGCTCGACCAGATCACCGACCTGCCCGACGACGCCGAGGAGCCGGTGGTGCGCCGCGGCGCGTGGCATGACCGGGTGACCGACGTGATCATCTCCGGGCCGGTCGGGGCCGGGCAACTCGCCCGCACCGGCGACGAATTCGTCGCCCGGCTGTTCGCCGCCGGGGTGACGCGCGCCACGGTCTCGGGGGTCGCGGTGCCCGAAACACGGGTCGAGGTGCCCGCGCAGGCGCTCGTCGCCCATGACCTGACCATGGCCGACATCGCCGCCGCCATCGCCGCGCGCGTCGATGCCGACCCCGCGGGCGACGTGACCGGGGCCAACGCCCGCCTGCGCACCGGCACCGAAGCGCGCAGCCCCGCCGAGATCGCCGCCATCCCGCTGCGCCTGCGCCCCGACGGCACCGCGCTGGAGATCGGCGACCTGGCCACCGTGCAGGCAGGCGGTCTCGACCGTGGCCTCGCCTATTACGTGGGCGGTGCCCCCGCCGTCGCCGTGCGGGTGGACCGCCCCGCCGAGGGCGACGCCCTCGACGTGCAGGCCACGGTGGAACAGATTGCGGACGGGATGCTGCAAAACCTGCCAGAGGGCGTGACGCTCGATCTCGTGCGCACCCGGTCCGAGGCCATTTCCAGCCGGCTGACCATGCTGCTCGACAACGCCGCCACCGGCCTGGCGCTGGTGGTCGGGCTGCTGTTCCTGTTTCTCAACGCGCGCACCGCCTTCTGGGTGGCGGCGGGCATTCCCGTGGCGATGCTGGCGGCGCTGGCGCTGATGTACGCGGCGGGGCTCACGCTCAACATGATCTCGCTCTTCGCCATCATCATCACGCTGGGGATCGTGGTGGACGATGCCATCGTCGTGGGCGAACACGCCGACGCCCGCCACCGGCGGCTGGGCGAACCGCCCGCCGTCGCCGCCGAACGCGCCGCCGGGCGCATGGCGCTGCCGGTGTTCTCGGCCACGCTCACCACGCTCATCGCCTTCTTCGGGCTGGCGATCATCGGCGGGCGGTTCGGCGACCTGATCTACGACATCCCCTTCACCGTCATCGCCGTGCTGGCGGCGAGCCTGGTGGAATGCTTCCTCATCCTGCCCAACCACATGGCCCACGCGCTGGCGCGCTCGGCGCGCGAGCGGTGGTACGACGTGCCCAGCCGGGTGGTGAACCGCGCCTTCACCGCCTTTCGCGACCGCGGCTTCCGCCCGCTGATCGCGCTGGTGATCCGGGCGCGCTACGCGGTGCTGGCGGGGGCGGTGCTGCTGCTGGCCACGCAGGTCGCGAGCGTGGTGCGCGGCGACGTGACATGGCGCTTTTTCAACGCGCCCGAACGCGGCAGCGTCACCGGCAATTTCGCGATGGCCCCCGGGGCCACCCGCGCCGATGCGCTGGCGCAGATGCGCGCGGTACAGCAGGCGGTAGAGGACCTGGGCAAGGACTATGCCGCGCGCCACGGGACAAACCCGGTGAGCCATGTGCTGGCACAGGTCGGCGGCCATGCCGGGCGCGGCATGGCCGGGTCCGAGACCCGCGACGACGACCTCAAGGGCGGCATCTCCATCGAACTGATCGACGCCGACCTGCGCCCCTATTCCAGCTTCGCCTTCCTCGCCGACCTTCAGGACCGCGCGCCGCGTCTGCCGATGACCGAAGCGCTGAGCTTTCGCGGGTCGCGCTCGGGCCCCGGCGGCGACGCCATCGACATCGCCCTCTACGGCGCCACGGCCGAGACGCTCAAAGCCGCCGCCGAGGCGCTCAAGACCCGGCTGGCGCAAGAGCCCGAGGTCTCGGCGCTGGAGGACACACTCGCCTGGGACAAGGCCGAACTGGTGCTCGAACTCACCCCCCACGGACAGGCACTCGGCTTCGACATCGACGCGCTCGGCCGCACCCTTCGCAACCGGGTGAGCGGTATCGAGGCGGCGACCTATCCCGACGGCCCGCGCTCGGCCACGATACGGGTGGAGCTGCCCGAGGCGGACCTGTCGGCGGATTTCCTCGACACCACGATGGTGCGCGGTGCCACCGGCCACTACGTGCCGGTGGCCGACATCGTCACCGTCACCACGCGCACCGGGTTTTCCACCGTGCGGCGCGAGAACGGGCTGCGGCTGGTGACGGTGACGGGCGACATCTCGGGCGACGATCCCGCCCGCGCCGCCGCGATCACCCGCGCGCTCGGGGACGAGATCCTGCCACGCATCGCGGGCGAGTATCGCGTCGAATACCGCATGGGCGGCCTCAGCGAGCAGGAGGACGATTTCCTCGCCGACGCGCGGCTGGGGCTGATGCTGACGCTGCTGGGCATCTACCTCGTGCTGGCGCTGGTGTTCGCAAGCTGGGCGCGGCCCCTCGCGGTGATGGCGGTGATCCCGTTCGGCCTCGTCGGCGCGATCTGGGGGCACGCGCATTGGGACGTGCCGCTGTCGATGTTCTCGGTGGTGGGACTGTTGGGCATGACCGGCATCATCATCAACGATTCCATCGTGCTGGTGACCGCCATCGACGGCCACGCGCGCGGGCGCGGCCTCCTCCCGGCAATCATCGAAGGCACCGCGGACCGGTTGCGCGCGGTGGTGCTGACCACGCTCACCACCGTCCTCGGCCTCGCGCCGTTGCTGTTCGAACGCTCGACACAGGCGCAGTTCCTCAAGCCCACGGTCATCACGCTGGTCTACGGCCTCGGCTTCGGCATGGTGCTGGTGCTGATCCTCATGCCCGCGCTGCTGGCCATCGGGCGCGACATGGGGCGGCCCTTCACGGCGCTGGCGCGCGGCTGGCGGGCGCGGCGCGGCGGCGTGGCGGTGCTGATGCGGGGCACGGGCGCGGCTCTGGCCCTGTGGTTCGCGGCCACGATGGGCTGGGTGCTGGCCACCGGCGCGCTGCCCGCTCCGCTGGCGGGGCTGGTGCCGCTCGCGCCGATGCAGGCGGCGCTGGTGTTGCAGGCGGGCGGGACCGCCGCGCTCGTGGCAATGGCCTGGATCGGGGCCGTGGCGACGACACGCAGGCACCGCCAAAGCGGCTTGCGCCGCCCCTGATCCGGCGCTACGCCTGCGCCATGCGGATCGTGCGGGACCATAGCTTTGCCACCGAGGCGGACCGGGGCGCGTCGGTGGCCATCGGCAATTTCGACGGCGTCCACCTGGGCCACCGCCACGTCATCGACATCGCCCGCGACGCGGGCGCGCGGATCGGCGCGCCGCTCGGCGTGTTGACCTTCGAGCCGCACCCGCGTGAATTCTTTGCCCCCGACGCCCCGCCCTTTCGCCTGATGAGCGCCGAGGCGCGCACCCACCGGCTGGAAAAGATCGGGGTCGAGCGGCTCTATGAACTGCCCTTCAACGCCGCCCTTGCGGGGCTCAGCCCCCGCGCCTTCGCGGCAGAGGTGCTGGCCGGCGGGCTGGGGCTGCGCCACGTCGTGGTGGGGGCGGATTTCTGCTTCGGCAAGGGGCGCGCGGGCAATGCGGCCGACCTGCAGGCGTTCGGCACCGGGATGGGCTTCGGCGTGACCATCGCCCCGCTGCTCGAAGGCGTGGACGGTCAGGTCTCCTCCACAGCGATCCGCGCCGCGCTCACCGAGGGCCGCCCGCGCGACGCCGCCGCCATGCTGGGCCACTGGCACCGGATCGAAGGGCCCGTGGTGGGCGGCGAACAGCGCGGGCGCACGCTGGGATACCCCACCGCCAACATGTCCATCGCCGGGCTGCACCCGCCGCGTTTCGGCGTCTACGCGGTGCTCGTGGATGTGCTCGACGGGCCGCACGCGGGCCAATATCATGGTGCCGCCTCTCTGGGGGTCCGGCCGATGTTCCGGGGCGAGGCCCCCAACCTCGAAACCTTCCTGTTCGATTTCTCCGGCGATCTCTACGGCGCGCATCTCTCGGTCGGCCTCGTCGATTACCTCCGCCCCGAAGAGACATTCGACAGCCTCGACGCCTTCATCGCGCAGATGGATGCCGATTGCGCCCGCGCCCGCGACATCCTGGCGGCGACATGAGCGACACCGACGATCCCATCGACCGCAGCGGCCTGCGCCCCCGCTTCTGGGAAACCACGCGCCTCGACCGCATGACGCAACGGGAATGGGAGGCGCTCTGCGACGGCTGCGGCAAATGCTGCCTCAACAAGCTGGAGGATGACGAGACCGGCGAGGTGGCGCTGACCCGCGTGGCGTGCCGGCTGTTCGACGACACCACCTGCCGCTGCGCGCACTATCCGATCCGCCAGCAATTCGTGCCGGAATGTATCTCGCTCAAACCCCACAGCATCGAGCGCCACGCCTACTGGCTGCCCGAAACCTGCGCCTACAAACTGCTTTACGAGGGCAAGCCGCTGTTCGACTGGCATCCGCTGATTTCCGGCGATCCGCAGAGCGTGCATGACGCGGGCGTATCGATGCAGCACCGCACGGTGCCCGAGTTCGAGGTGCCCGAGGACGACTGGGAAGAGCACATCATAGAGGAGCCCACCTGATGCAGTTCGCCTCCGACAATGCCGGCCCCGCCCTGCCGCAGGTGATGGAGGCGATGATCGCCGCCAATGCCGGGCACGCGCCGTCCTACGGGGCCGAAGCGCTGATGGACGAGGTGCGCGACCGGCTGCGCACCCTGTTCGAGGCCCCGCGCGCCAGCGTCTACCTCGTCGCCACCGGCACGGCGGCCAACGCGCTGGCGCTCGCCACGCTGTCGGAGCCGTGGCAGACCGTGTTCTGCACCCCGCTCGCCCATGTCCACACCGACGAGTGCAACGCGCCCGAATTCTTCACCGGCGGGGCCAAGCTCAGCCTCGTGGGCGACGGCGACAAGATGACGCCGGACGCGCTCGCCCGCGCCATCGGCGGCTGGCCCTCGGGCGACGTCCACACCCCGCAGCACGGACCGGTGTCGCTCACCCAGGCCACCGAGCGCGGTCGCGTCTATACCTGCGACGAGATCGCGGCACTCTGCGGCGTGACGCGCGATCACGGCCTGCCAACCTACATGGACGGCGCGCGCTTTGCCAACGCGGCCGCCGCGCTCGGCTGCCCCCCCGCCGAGATGACGTGGCGCGCGGGCATCGACGCGGTCAGCTTCGGCGGCACCAAGAACGGCTGCCTCGGGGTCGAGGCGGTGATCTTCTTCAACCCCGAGAACGCCTGGGAATTCGAGCTTCGGCGCAAGCGCTCGGCGCATCTCTTCTCCAAGCACCGCTACCTCTCGGCGCAGATGCTGGGCTATCTCGCCGATGATGCCTGGCGCGACGCGGCGCAGACCGCCAATGCCCGCGCGGCGCGGCTGGCCGAGGGGCTGCGCGCGGTGCCGGGGGCCGGGATGGTCCATGACCGCGAGGTCAACATGATCTTCGCCCGCCTGCCCCGCGCCACCCACCGGCGTCTGATGGCGGCGGGCGCGGCCTATGCGCTCTACGAGGGGCCGCTCGATTCGGGCCCGGAGGACGAGCCCCTGATGGCCCGGTTCGTCTGCGACTGGTCGGTGGGCGAGGACGAGATCGACCGGTTCCTGGAAATGGCGGCGGGGTAGAACCGCGCCGCGTGTCCGGGGCGCGGATGGCCTGTTGCTGCCATTTGCCTGCCTTCCCTCGGCGCGGAATCAAGGCCGAAGGCCGCCGCGCCATCGCATGTCCGCCCCCCGGACAGGCGATGTGGCTCAGCCAGCGCGCCGATTGCATGTTTTGCGGGTATGGAGGGATAAAGCGCTCTGAAGAGACCGTTGGCTCGCCTGCCCGCGGACATGCGATGGCGCGGCTCACCCCGAACATCCGCTTCAGGCCAGCACCGCACGCCGCGCTCAGCTAGCCTCTTCCACCGCGCCCACGAGCCGGGTCATCACCCGGTCGAGCACGCGCGCATCCACCGCCTCGGCCATAACGCGGATGAGCGGCTCGGTGCCGGACTCGCGGATCAGGAGCCGCCCGTCACCGCCGAGTTCGGCCTCTGCCTCGGCCACCGCACTCTGCACGATATCGGTCTTGAGCGGGGTCTTGCCCTCGGCGAAACGCACGTTGACAAGGCGCTGCGGCACCGGCTCGAACACCTGCGCCAACTCGCTCGCCGCCTGCCCGGTCTCGACCATCGCGGCGAGGAACTGCAACGCCCCGATCAGCCCGTCACCGGTGGTGGCGTAATCGGTCATCACGATATGGCCCGACTGCTCGCCACCGAGGTTGTGCCCGCCCGCGCGCATCGCCTCGACCACCTGACGGTCGCCCACCGGCGTGCGCTTGAGCGCGATCCCCTGCGCCGCGAGGTGCCGTTCGAGCCCGAGATTGGACATCACCGTCGCCACCAATGTGTCCCCCGCCAGCCGCCCCTCGCGCGCCCAGCGCGTCGCGATGAGTGCCATGAACTGATCGCCGTCGGCGACGCGGCCCTGCTCGTCGATGAGCACCACCCGGTCGGCATCGCCGTCGAGGCAGATACCGAGATCGGCGCGCGTCTCCAGCACCCTGCGCGCGGCGGCCTCGGGCCGGGTGGAGCCGCAGCCGAGGTTGATGTTGTAGCCGTCCGGCTCCACCCCCAGGGCGATCACCTCGGCCCCCAACTCCCACAGCACCTCGGGCGCGGTGCGATAGGCGGCCCCGTTGGCGCAGTCGACCACGACGCGCAGCCCGCCAAGGCGGCGGCGGCGGGGAAAGGTGGTCTTGGCATATTCCACATAGCGCCCGCGCGCATCTTCGACGCGCCGCGCCCTGCCGATATTTCCGGGGGCCGACAGGCTGACCCCCTCCTCAAGCAGGCCCTCGATCGCGCTCTCGGCCTCGTCACTGAGCTTGAACCCGTCGGGACCGAAGAGCTTGATGCCGTTGTCGTCCGCCGGGTTGTGACTGGCCGAGATCATCACGCCGACATCGGCGCGCAGGCTGTGCGTGAGATAGCCGATGGCGGGCGTCGGCACCGGCCCGAGGAGAAACACGTCCATCCCCGTCGAGGTGAATCCGGCCGTCAGCGCGTATTCCAGCATGTAGCCAGAGCGCCGCGTGTCCTTGCCGATCACCACGCGGTGTTCGTGCTTGTCGGTGCGGAAATAGCGCCCCGCCGCGGCCCCGAGCCGGAGTGCCATATCGGCGGTCATCGGCCACGAATTGGCCTGCCCGCGAACACCGTCGGTTCCGAATAGCCGCTTGCCCATGACCGCCCTCCCGAACACAACCCTGACGTGATCCGACGTCAGGCTGGCTTTAGCACGGGCGCGGTTACGCCCACAAGGCCGGTGCCTCCGCCCGGCAGCGCGCCGCCCGTGAGGTCAGCGCAGGACACCCCACAGATCGTACTCCCCCGCCTCGTCCACCTCGACGGTGACGATATCGCCGACCGACAGCCCCTCGGTGCCCTGGTCGATGAACAGGTTGCCGTCGATCTCCGGTGCGTCCGCCCTGGTGCGGGTCGTCGCGATGCCGTCCGCGTCGATATCGTCGACGATGACGTCGAGATGCTGGCCGACCCTGGCGGCCAGTTTCGCCTCCGAAATCGCCTGTGCCCTGGCCATGAACCGGTCCCAGCGGTCCTGCTTGACCTCCTCGGGCACATGGCCCGGCAGCGCGTTCGATCGCGCACCGGCGACGTTCTCGTATTTGAAACAGCCGACGCGGTCGAGTTGCGCCTCGTCCAGCCAATCCAGCAGCGTCTGGAATTCGCTCTCCGTCTCGCCCGGATAGCCGACGATGAATGTCGAGCGCAGGGCGATCTCCGGGCAGTCGCGGCGCCAGGCGGCGATCTCGTCCAGCGTCCTTGCCGCCGCCGCGGGCCGGGCCATGCGTTTGAGCGTGTCGGGATGGGCGTGCTGGAACGGGATGTCGAGATAGGGCAGCACCAGCCCCTCTGCCATCAGCGGGATGAGGTCGCGCACATGCGGGTAGGGGTAGACGTAATGCAGCCGGACCCACAAATCATTTCCGGCCCCCGCCCCGAGCGACCCCAGATCGCGCGCCAGATCGGTGATATGGGCGCGGTGGCCATTCGCCTCGGCGTGCTTGATATCGACACCATAGGCCGAGGTGTCCTGAGAGATCACCAGCAGTTCGCGCACGCCGCTTTCGACCAGCTTTTCGGCCTCGCGGATCACCGCATGGGCGGGCCGCGATTGCAGCTTTCCGCGCATGTCGGGGATGATGCAGAACTTGCACTTGTGGTTACAGCCCTCGGAAATCTTGAGGTAGCTGTAGTGGCGCGGGGTCAGGCGCACGCCCGAGGCGGGCAGCAGGTCGATGAACGGGTCGGGATCGGGCGGCACGGCGGCGTGCACGGCATCGAGCACCTGCTCGTATTGATGCGGGCCGGTCACGGCCAGCACCTTCGGATGCGCGCCGGTGATATACTCGGGCTCGGCCCCCAGACATCCCGTCACGATCACCCGGCCGTTCTCGGCCAGCGCCTCGCCGATGGCGTCAAGGCTCTCGGCCTTGGCGCTGTCGAGAAACCCGCAGGTATTGACGATCACCGCGTCGGCCCCGGTGTAATCGGCCGAGATGCCATAGCCCTCGGCGCGCAGCCGCGTGAGGATGCGCTCGGCATCCACCAGCGCCTTGGGACAGCCGAGGCTGACCATGCCGATGGCGGGCTGTCCACGGCGCGGTGTCTCTGTCAGCCGCGCGCGCGGCGCCAGATCGGGGCGAAGATCGGGAGGGTTCTGCGACATGGACCGCGATATAACGGTCAAGCCTGCGTGCGGGAAGGGCAAAAGCGGTTGCCCCCGCCCGCGCGACGGACCTAGTGTTGGGTCACGGTATGGAAGGAGGGCGTCATGCGGTGGATATTCCGGCTGATCGGGCTTGTCATCTTGGTCGCGGCGATCCTGATCGGCGCGCTGTTCTTTCTGCCGGGCGCGCGTATCGCCGCGATCGCCGCGGACCAGATCACCAGGGCCACGGGGCGCGAGGTGACGCTGTCGGGCGACACGCGGATCAGCCTCTATCCGGTACTCGGCGTGGCCACCGGGGCGGTCGAGATCGCCAATGCCGACTGGTCCGGCGCCGGGCCGATGCTCCGCGCCGACAGCCTCAAGATCGGGGTGAGGCCGGTGGCGCTGTTCGGCGGCGACATCCGCATCACCGGGCTGGAGATCGCCGCCCCCGAGATCCGGCTGGAGCGCGCCGCCGACGGACGTGTGAACTGGGAGTTGGGTGTCGATGGCGTCGCCCCCTCGGGGCAGGAGACGGACGGCAGCGCCCCGGCCACTTCGCAGCGGCTGGCGCTGACGCTCGACCGGGCGCTGGTGACGGGGGCGCGGCTCACCTACACCGATCACGCGGCGGGCACGGTGGAGGAACTGCGCGATCTCGACCTCGACCTGCGCTGGCCGGAATATGACGGAACGGCGGATTTCGAGGCCTCCTTTTCCCGTGGTGGCGGGCCGGTTTCGGTCACCGGGCGGGTCGAACAGGTGGGCCGGTTTCTCGACGGGGCGGTGACCGCGGTCGCCGCGACGCTGGAGACGGCGGGAGGCCAGGTGGCCTTTGACGGGCGCGCGGGCGTGCAGCCGCAGATGCAGGGGCGGCTCGGTCTCGACCTCGGCGATACCGGCGCGTTTCTGGGCAACCTCGGGATGGCCGGGGCCAGCCTCCCCGAGGGGATGGGGCAGGCCGTGAAGGCCGGGGCCACCGTCACGGTGACCGAGGCCATGAACCTGTCGGTTCGCGACCTGAACCTGCAGGTTGGCGGCAACACCCTCACCGGCGCGGCGGATGTCGCCCTGGCAGGCGACGTGCCACGCTTCAACGCACAGATCGCGGCGGGCGCGCTCGATCTGTCGCGCCTTGGCGGTGGCGACACGGCCAGGACCGATGCGGGCGGCGCCGCGGCGGGCTGGTCGCAGGCGCCCATCGACGCCGGGGCGCTGGCGCTGGCCAATGGCGAGATGGCGTTCACCGCCGACAGCATCGACCTGGGCGATCTGAAGCTTGGGCGCACCCGCACGCTGATGACGCTCGACAGGTCGCGCGCCGTGTTCGATCTGCGCGAGGTGCGCGGCTATGACGGCCTCGTGACCGGCGAGTTCGTGGTCAACAACCGCTCAGGGCTGTCGGTGGGCGGATCGCTGCGCGCCGAGGGGCTCGACATGGAGCGGTTTCTCACCGACGCCGCTGGAATCACACGATTTTCCACCAAGGCAGGCGGCACGCTGAATTTTCTCGGCATCGGCAATTCGACCGACGCGATCATGAAGAGCCTGAGCGGCGACGGGCGGTTCGAGACCGGACGCGGCGTGATCTCGGGGATCGACCTCGACCGGCTGATGCGCGCGGGCGATGTGACCGGCGGCACGACGATCTTCGACGCGATGAGCGCGAGTTTTACCATGGAAGGCGGCAACCTGCGCAACGACGACCTCGTGATGCGCCTGCCGCTCATCCGCGCCGAGGGCACGGGCCGCATCGGGCTGGGTGCGCGCGACATCGACTATCTGTTCACGCCGGTGCTGCTCGAGGGCGAGACATCGCGGGGTCTGGCGATTCCGGTGCGCATCCGTGGCCCGTGGGAGAGCCCGCGGATCGTGCCGGACCTTGAGAAGGCCATCGACATGAATCTCGACGCCGAGCGCGAAAAGGCCGAGGAGCGGCTCGAACAGGAGGTCAGGGACCGGCTCGACATCGCGCCCGAGGAGGGGCAGAACCTCGAGGACGCTGCGAAGGACAAGATCGAGGACCGTGCGAAACGCGAGCTTCGCAAGCTCTTCGAGTGAGGCGGACACAGGATTTGAGTATTTTTGCCAAGAAGACGCGGGGGCCGCGCGCATGAGCGAGGTCAGGGCGCAATACGAGGCCTACCCCTACCCCGAGCGCGACCCGGAGGATGAGCGCAAGCGGCTGATCACCGGCTCGCCCTCGCATGTGCTGGAGATCGACCATTTCATCTACGGCGGCGGGCGCGACTGGTCGCGGCCCCTGCGCGTGCTGGTGGCGGGGGGCGGCACCGGCGACGGGCTGATACAGGTGGCGCAGCAGATGGCCGACGCGGGGCGGGTGGCGGAGATCACCTACCTGGATTTGTCGGGGGCCGCGCGCCGGGTGGCCGAGGCGCGGGCGCGGGTGCGGGGCCTTGACGGTATCCGTTTTGTCACCGGCAGCCTGATGGAGGCCGCCGATCTGGGCGAATTCGATTATATCGACTGTTGCGGCGTGCTGCATCACCTGCCCGATCCGGCGGCGGGGTTTCGCGCGCTTCTGGCGGCACTGGCACCGGGGGGCGGCATGGGGTTCATGGTCTATGCACCCTATGGCCGGTCGGGCGTCTACCCGTTGCAGGAGGCGTTCGGACAGCTACTCAAAGGGCAGCCACCCGAGGCGCGGCTGAAAGCGGCGCGCAAGCTGGTGGCGGCGCTGCCCGAGGGGCACCCGTTTCGGTGCAACCCCAACCTCGGGGATCACAAGGACAGCGATGCGGGCTTCTACGACCTGCTGTTGCACAGTCAGGATCGCGCGTTCGACGTGAGCGCCCTGATCGCGATGCTGGAAGAAACCGGCTGGGCGCTGGCGGGATTCGCCATGCCCGCGCTCTATGACCTCGGCCGGATCACCGAGCCGCCCGGCCATCTGGGGCCGGTGGAGCGGATGGCGCTGGCCGAGAAGCTGACCGGCACGATCAAGACCCATGTGGGCTATGCGGTGCGCGCCACCGAAGCGCGCCGCCCGGCGAAGGGGAGCAAACCGGCACTGGTGCCGCATCTCAAGGGCGTGCGCGCCGGAGACCTCGCGCGCGCCTTGACACGGGGACAGCGCCCCGTGCTGCGCATGGGAGGGGTCGAGGCGCGGCCCGACCTGCCGCGCGGCGCTGCGCCGCTGATTGCCGCGGTGAACGGGCGGCGCAATCTGGCCGAGATCGGGCGGCAGGCCGGGATCGACCCGATCGCGTTTGCATCGCTCTGGGCCCCGGTGGAACGGCAACTGGCGGATCACGGCCTGCTGCTTTATTCGACGATCCTGCGGCGGGGCCGGGGCATGACAGGAGAGATCCCAAAATGACCGGCATGATCCTTGCCCAGAGCCTGGCGCGGCTAGGTACCGAATCGGCGTTTACCGTGCTGGCGCGCGCGCAGGCGCTGGCAGCCGGGGGCCGCGACATCGTCAATCTCGGCATCGGGCAGCCGGATTTTCCGACGCCGCCGCATATCGTGGAGGCAGGCGTCAGGGCGCTGCGCGATGGCCATCACGGCTATACCCCCGCCAACGGCATCCCGGCGCTGCGCGAGGCGGTGGCCGCAGACCTGCACGCGCGCCACGGGGCAGAGGTCGATCCCGGCTGCGTGGTGGTGGTACCGGGCGGCAAGCCCACCATGTTCTTTGCCGGGCTGATGTTCGGCGAACCGGGGGCCGAGATCATGTATCCCGATCCGGGCTTTCCGATCTACAAATCGGTGATCGACTACAGCGGCGCGCGCGCCGTGCCATATCCGCTGCACGAGGAAACCGGCTTTGCCTTCGATGCCGAAGCGGTGCTGGCGCGGATCACGCCCGCCACGCGGCTGATCATTCTCAACAGCCCCGCCAACCCCACCGGCGGCGTCACCCCGCGCGAGGAGGTGGACCGGCTGGTGGCGGGGCTGGCGGATCACCCGCAGGTGGCGGTGCTGTCGGACGAGATCTACAGCCGGATGCTCTATGGCGGGCGGGACCATGTCTCGCTCTTGCAGTACCCGGAGATCCGCGACCGGCTCATCCTGCTCGACGGCTGGTCCAAGACCTACGCGATGACCGGCTGGCGGCTGGGCTATGCGGTCTGGCCCGAGAGCCTCGTACCCCATGTCACGCGGCTCTGCATCAATGATCATTCCTGCGTCAACGCCGCCGCGCAGCATGCCGGGATCGCCGCGCTGACCGGGCCGCAGGACGCGGTGGACGGGATGATGCGCGCCTTTGACGCGCGACGTCGGGTGATCGTGTCGCGGCTGAATGCGCTGCCGGGGGTGCGCTGCACCGATCCGGGCGGGGCGTTCTATGCCTTTGCCAATATCCAAGGCACGGGAATGAGCGCGGGCGAGGCGCAGGACCGGTTTCTCGAAGAGGCAGGAGTGGCGGCGATCGCGGGCACGTCCTTTGGTGTGGAGGGCGCGGGATTCCTGCGGTTTTCATATGCCAATTCGATCGAGGCCATCGAGGAGGCAATGACGCGCATCGGCGCGCTGCTCTGAGGGCGGGCCGCCTCAGACCTCGGGAAGCGCGTCGCGCCGGATCATGGTGCGCAGGGCAAAGCTGGTGCGCATGGCGCGGATGCCGGGTGTCTGCATCAGCCCGTCCTCGAGAAACCGGTCGAAGGCCGCGAGATCGGCGGCCACCACGCGGATCAGCACGTCGCGCGTGCCGGTCATGAGGTAGCATTCCATGACCTCGTCGAACTGACGCAGCCGGGCCTCGAAGGTGCGGATCGCGTCGCGGCTGTGCTGGTCGAGCTCGACGAAGACAAAGGCGTTGAGCGGCAGGCCGAGCCGGTCCTGATCGACGCGGGCCCCGTAGCCGGTGATGACGCCCTCGTTCTCGAGCCGGGCGATGCGCCGCGCGAGCGGGGTCGGCGACAGCCCCACCTCTGCCGAGAGGTCGGCAAGCTTGCGCCGCCCGTCGCGTTGCAGGGCGGACATGATCTTGTGGTCAATCCGGTCCATTTTCACCAAGATCGCGACCCGTCGAGGTTGAGGTTTCCCTGCGCGTCGACCACTTCCACACGCGCGCCAAAGAGACCAATGGTGTCGGTTGCTGTCGTGCAGCCGGTCATGCGCTTCTCGCATTCAGCACCGGTGCCAATGCGCTGCTGTAGCTTTCGATCTGCTCGTTCATCCAGTCCATGATCGGTGCCCAATCCGCCGCCTCGTGGCCGTTGGAAAAGTTCTTGGCGAGAAAATGCTTGCCGCGCCCGGAAGGTCCGAACGCGGTGCCGAGCTGAGACTCCAGCCTTTCTCTGTCAGGGCCCAATAGGTCCGCGACAGGCTCCGAGGGCTCGCCCCAGCCACTGCGCAGGTAAATCCCGCTCTCGTTCCGGCCGATCCAGACCGATAGGTTGATATACGGCGCATCGTGCACCTGAGTGTAATTGTTGGGATAGCGCCAGACGCGAAACCCCGCCTCGGCCAACGCCGGGTGGCGGGTCATGAAATCCTGCCAGAACCTTTCCTTGATGTCATAATAGGCTGCTCCGTCTCCGGTGGCCTTCTGCTTAATCTCGCGCTCCCAATCGTTGGGCTTCTCGACCACCTCGAAGATCGGCGCGTAGGGGCTTTTGCCGATGCGCACCACACGCGCCTTGACGGCGAAAAAGGAAAACCCGTCAGCAGTGTGTTTATTAAGCCAGCGAATAGCCGAAAGGTGCGGCTCGCGAAACGCGGGGGCGATCCATATGACCGTCTGCGCCTCCAACCCGGCAAGGTAGGTCATGATCTGGCCAAGGTGGGTGTGGTCCGTCATCTCCAACTGGTTTTCGATCAAAACGATGCTGTCATCCATCGGATTGCGGGCGAGGATATCGGCGCTAAAGGTTTCAACGGCGACCTCGGTGCCGGTGATTTCGAGCGTTATGCCGATGACGTCGGACAGGTGGTCGATGTTCTGCGCAAGCCACGGGGTAAACTCCTGCGCTTCATTCGACCACGCTTCGCGGAGCGGCAGGTCGACAAGGCGGTCGAACTGAATGTCGGTCATGCAACCTCTCCTTTCGTCGGCCCCTCCGTCCATCAGCACGGTGGACGCCGAGATCAGTTTAGGGCCAAAAATCCTGTTGTCGGCACGAATAATGCGGATCATCTCCAAAACGTGCGGTTTTGTGAGCGGCAATTGGCGTTTTTTCGCGCGTGCGCGAGCTTACCTTGCAGTCGAGGAGGATTCCACCATGCTGACACGTCTTTCCATTTCTTCGCACGAAGAGGTTTACCGCGTCGAGGATGCCGGGACCGGGCTGCGCGGCTTTATCGCGCTGCATTCCACCCGGCTTGGCCCGGCGGCGGGGGGGCTCAGGATGCGCGTCTACGAGAGCGACGACGCGGCGCTCGCCGATGTGCTCAACCTGTCGCGGGGAATGAGCTACAAGAACGCCGCCGCCGGGCTGCCGCTGGGCGGTGGCAAGGCGGTGATCATGGGCGATCCGGCGGCGGACAAGACGCCCGCCCTGTTGCGCGCGATGGGGCGCGCCATCGACGCGCTCGGGGGCCGCTACTGGACCGCCGAGGACATGGGCATGAGCCCCGAGGACATGGCCGAGATCGCGCGCGCGACGCGCTATGTCGCCGGGCGCGACCAGGGGCAGCACGCCAGCGGCGATCCGTCGCCGGTCACGGCGGGCGGCGTGGTGGCGGCGATGCGCGCGGGGGCGGCAAAGGTCTGGGGGATCGACGACCTGGCCGGGCGGCATGTGGCGGTGCAGGGGCTGGGGCATGTCGGCTGGCACCTGTGCCGCATCCTGCACGAGGCGGGCGCGCGGCTGAGCGTGGCGGATATGGACGCCGCGCGGGTCGCGACCACGGCACGGGAATTCGGCGCCGAGGCGGTGGAGCCGGACACGATCCTTGCCACCGAGGCCGACATTGTCGCCCCATGCGCCATCGGCGGGGTGCTGAACGCGGACACGATCCCGGAGATGCGCGCGCGCATGATCTGCGGCGCGGCCAACAACCAGCTTGCGACGCCGCAGGACGCCGACCGTCTGCACGCGCGCGGTATCCTCTACCTGCCCGATTACGTGGCCAATGGCGGCGGCATCATCAACGTCTCTGCCGAGATCCTGCATGTCGGGGATCGCGCGGCGTGGGTGGAGGAGCGTCTCGGCGCGGTACGTAAACGTATGGATGACATCCTGACACGCGCCGCGGGCGAGGACATCAGCCCGGCCGCGATCGCGGACCGGATGGTGGAAGAGGCGCTTCTGGCCCGGGCGGTGTGAGGACCCGCGAATTGAGCCGCGCGCACGGCCCTGCTACGCTCGGACCGATTCCGGCCGGAGGTTTCGCCATGCGCCCTGCCCTTCTCATTGTCCTGATGACCGCCATGGGAGGGCCGCCCGCGGCCGCAGAAACACGGCTCGGCCCGGGCGTGAGCCTTGCGCATGGCAGCTATAGCACCGGCGGCGGCATGACCGTCGCCACCGAGTTGCGGCGCACGGCCGAGGGCAAAACCGCGCTGTGCGGTGCCTGGGCCGAAAGCGGCAGCCAAAGCGTCTACACCAAGGGAGCGTCCCGCAGCATCCTGTCCGATGCGAGCGTTTATTCGGGTGGGACGCGGCTCCTCTCCGGTCTCGGCTTGCTGCCGAAGATTGCGCCACGGCTCGATTATGCCGGGGTGCG
This sequence comes from Roseovarius ramblicola, assembly GCF_042430665.1. Classification (NCBI taxonomy): domain Bacteria; kingdom Pseudomonadati; phylum Pseudomonadota; class Alphaproteobacteria; order Rhodobacterales; family Roseobacteraceae; genus Roseovarius; species Roseovarius ramblicola. The sequence goes on from NZ_JBHMEC010000008.1 coordinate 122,715, forward strand.
GGCGCGCTGCATCGCGCTCGACCTGCCGTGGCGCGCTGGCCGCGTGCCCGAGGTTTTCCTGCCGCGACAGGTGATCTCGCCGGGTACGCACGACGACGGCGGCCATGCGGTGCGCTTTCAACAGAGCGGCCCCGGGGCACTTGGCGGCTCGCTGGAGATCATCCCGGTCCTGCGCCGCCAGAGCGGCCTCGTGCGCCTGTCCTCCGGCGCGGTGGTCGCCGGTGGCCACTACACTGGCGGCGGCGGGCTGCGCGTGGCTGCAGAGATCGTGCCGGTGAGCGGGCGCGCGCATCTGTGCGGCGCGTGGTCCGACCTGCCCGGACAGGTGCCGCAGACCGAGGGCGTCGGCCGCGCGCTGCTGCACGGTGCAAACGTCACGCTCGGCGCGCACAGGCTCGATATCGACGCCGGAGACCTGCGCCGGGTCCGGGCGCGGCACGACTACACCGGCACCCATGCCAATTGCCTCGATACCGGGCTGGACTGGCACCCGGCGCTGGCGCGCGAGACGCTGCGCCTGCACCTGCCTGCGCGGGTGGTCTATCGCAGCACCACGCCCGAGGGCACGCGGGTGATCCGCTTCGTGCCGTCTTCGGGGTAGGACGGGCTTCAGCCCATGCGCCGCCCGGGAGGCTCGAACGGCAGGAACTCGACCGCCGACTGGCGCACCGGCGCAGGGTAAAGCTTCATCAGGTCTAGCACCTCCTGCGGCAGGCCGACGGTCACGGCAAGGCCGAGCGAGGTGGCCTCGTCGGGGGTGAGTGCGTAATCATGCGTCCATGTCCCCGAGGCCAATGTGTCGGCCAGCGCCTCGGCCGTGTCCTGCGCGATTCGCGGCGTCATGATCTCGACCGCGCCGCGCTTGACCTGCGCCGTGGCCTTTTCGCTGACATCGGCAAGCACGAGAGCGAGGTCCGAGACATGCTCGACCGGCTTGGCATCGCGCGCGGCGAGGATAGAGGCGGCGGAAATGCCCATGATCTGCGGGTCGATGGGGCCCAGCATCGAGAATTCACCCATCACGATCTCGTCGGCGGCCAGCGCGATGAGCGTGCCGCCCGACATGGCGTAGATCGGCACGAAAACGGTCACCTTTGCCGGGTGTGCCTCGACCGCGCGGGCAATCTGCATGGCCGCGAGCACCAGCCCACCCGGCGTGTGCAGCACGAGGTCGATGGGCGTGTCGCGCGGCGTCGCCTTGATCGCCGAGATGATGGATTGCGCATCCTCCAGCCCGATCATGTTGGACATGTTCATTCCGAACAGGCTGCGCCGCTCCTGCCGGTGAATCATGGTGATGACGCGGCTCTTGCGGCGCCGTTCGATCGAGCGGATCGCCTGCGCGCGGCGCAGCGCGAACACCCTGCCGGTCAGAAACGGTTGCAGGACAATCACCAGGAAGGCGAGAAAGATGAGATTGGAGAAGGAGAAATCCATCGCGCTCGCTTTTCGCTGGGGTCCGGCCCCGGAACCATCGCAGCCCGCGTGGCGGATGTGAATTGAAAAATCCGGCCACATGCGGCATTCACGCGGCAACAAGAAACGAGGCACCGGGCAATGAAACCCCTGATTCTCCTTGGGCTCATCCTTGGCCTTTCGGCCTGCGGCGGGCCGGATCGCTTCGGCGGCGGTGGCGGCAGGCCGGTGGCGTCCGGTCCGATTTCGGATGCCTGTCTCGCGTCCGGCCGCAAGGCACGCTCGCCCGCGCTTTGCGGCTGCATCCAGGCGGTGGCCAATGACACGCTGAACGGTGCCGATCAGCGCCGCGCCGTCGGCTTCTACCGCGACCTCCAGTCGGCGCAGGACATGCGGCAATCGGACCGCCGACGCGACCAGCGATTCTGGGAGGTCTATACCGCCTATGCGGAACGCGCCGAGCGCGTCTGCCGGTGATCCGCGGGCATGGGCACGCGGCCCGGGCAGGTCACGCCGCGGCGAGCAGCAGGAGCGGCAGCAAGGCCAGGCCGAGAAATCCGAGGCCGCCCCCGTCGCCGCCATCACCGCCTGCGGAGATATCCTCTTCAGGGGGCATGGGTGGCTCTTCCGGGTCGGTGGGCAATTCGGGCAGGGGAAAGTCGCCATCGTCCTCGTCGGGTGGCGGGGTCTCTTCATCCGGTACCTGCGTCCCCGCGGCTGCCAGAACGTCCCCGGTGTAGACCGGATCGAACATCTCAACCATCAATATCTCGTAAGGGGCAATATCGGCCGTCAGGACGCCGTCCTCGAACAGTGCGTCGACATCCTCCGAAACCACTTCCGGTGTCGCGACGGAGCTGGTCGGGTCCTCTCCCTCGGCCACGCCCAGCCGGGTGATGAACACGTCCCCCGGGTCGCTGACGAGGTTGTTGAAATCGACTACCTCTTCATTCGCGGGGCCACCGTTCGATGCGAGAAACGTCACAAGACGGTCTTCGGCGAAGAACGTGTGAACATCCGCCGTCTCGCCCTCGATTTCTGTTTCGCGGCCTTCGCTGCCGTCGAACGTCAGGACCCGGGTGCCGGGCAGGGTTTCTTTCATCAGGCGAAACATCTCGCCCGGCACGCGCAGTTCGCCGTCGGATTCATTTGCAAGGCTTGTTCGCGCGTTGAGATGCACTGGCCAGGCGTGTGCGGCATCGACCCCGGCCCAATCGAACGCCTCGACGACATTGAGCATCTCGTGCGCCTGTTTGAGCCCGAATTCCTCGTCGCGGGTGTCGTTCACGGTGCGTTTGAGGTTCCATTCGGTGACATAGGTCTTGAGTTCGGGCATCTCCTGAAGCCAAGTGTCGTCGATCTGCGAGAGTTCGAAATAGCGGCTGTTGGGAACATCCTCGCCCCTCGAATAGATGTGCGCGATGACACCGTCGATGCTCGCCTGTTCATCGGGCGTGTCGAATTCGTTGACTATGATCGCGTTGTTGACCTTTGCCCACGCGACTTCGCCGGAGCCATAGATGAAGTCCTCTTCCGCGAGGTTGAGCCCGTAGGTCTCGTTGACTGCGGCAAGTTGTTCCTGCGAGGTCCCCTCGAATCGGTCGCTCAGGCTCGAAAAGCCGTAATTCAATCCCATCTGCACGAGGATATCGGTCTCGGCAAATGCCGTCGCGTTGACATTGCTGGTCATCTCGTCGTCGATGATGCGGGCCATCTCGTTGGAGACACGGGCGTACTCGATGGCATTCATCTCGCCGCTGTTCCAGTATTCATTGCCCAGTTCGAACGCCTGAATCGCGGGTGTCGGCCCGAATGTCCCGTCCGCTATCCCACTGATGAACTCGCGCAGTTTGGGCTCATCGACATTGGCGAGACGGTCGCCATTGTCATCGGTTTCCTCACCGATGAAGATTCGCGTCGGGATCACCATGCTGACAGCGATCCCCTCTGCATGGGCATAACTGAACATCTCGTCCAGCGGCAGGATATCGAATTCCTCACCGGTGTTACGGTCAATGACCGTTTCGTCATTTGGCGTCGCAATGCAAAAGCAGTTTTCCGTGAGCGACCCACCCGGGTAGCGCGCGAAATCGATGTTGAGCGTGGCGAACGTCTCGTCGGTGGTGCCCTCGTCGCCGAACCGATCATCAAGCGCCAAGACGTTGCCGCCGAAATGTGCCGTAGTGTAGGTATTTTGGGAAACATCTTGAGCAAAAAGGACAAAAGTCATCGCACGCTCTCCAAACGATCAGACACATCTGATCGAACTTGCACGCTTACAGACAAGACAACGTCGCCAGACCTAAAGACTTTAAGGGAGCGTTACCCTCACCGCCGATCTTGCTTTTTCCGAACTTGGCATCTCAATGCGAAAGGCCCCGCGCCGCCAAATATCCCGGCGGTCCAGGTTTTCTGCCCGCTCCATCCCAATGACGCGATGCCCGCTTCAGCGCATCGTGGCCACCCGTTTGGCACGACCAAGGAAAAATCGCCTATAAGTAGTATAACTCAACCAGGAGAAGAATAAAAAACCTTTGTGGACTCATATTTGGATATATGCTTCCTGTGCCGCGTTCCCCGACCTCAGACCTTGAGCCGGTAGCCCCGCGCGAGCATCAGCCAGGCCAGCAGACATATGGCAACGGTCGCGACGGTACCGACAGCGAGGCCCAGCATCGGCGCGCTGTCGGAAACGCCGATCATGCCGTAGCGCGCGCCGTCGATAAGGTAGAACACCGGGTTGACGTGGCTGATGGCATAGAGCCCCGGTGGCAACGCCTCGACCGAGTAGAACGTACCCGATAGGAACGCGAGCGGCGTGACGACGAAATTGGTGATCGCCGCCATCTGGTCGAACTTGTTGGCGAAGATGCCCGCGACGATGCCTGCCCCGCTCATGAACGCGGCCCCGAGCGTCACGAAGGCCAGCGCGAGCAGCGGATGCGCCGGAACGATGCCGAGCACGAGGAACAGCCCTGCGCCGATCGCCAGCGCCACCAGCAGGCCGCGCCCGACACCGCCGGCGAGGTAGCCCAGCACCAGCTCGCCGCCCGAGAGCGGCGGCATCAGGGTATCGACGATATTACCCTGCACCTTGGAGATCACGATCGAGGAAGAGGTGTTGGCGAACGCGTTCTGGATCACGGTCATCATCAGGATACCCGGCGCGATGAAGGTGGTGAAATCCACCCCCATCACGTCGCCCCTGCGCGGCCCGATGGCGATGGAAAAGATCATCATGAACAGCCCCGCCGTGATCAGCGGCGCGAGCAGGGTCTGCGTCCACACGGCGAGGAAGCGGCGATTCTCGCGTTCGGCCAGCGTGAGCAGACCCAGCCAGTTGACCCGCCCGAAGCGCCGCGCGCCCATCGGCATCGAGGCGGAGGGGGAGGGATCGGTCATGGGGGGCTCCTGTCTGCGTTGCGCGTTGCGATTCGATGCCTTGTAACTCATCGTCGAGTGATTAGAATAGGAGGCCGGTCGAGATGACAAGGCGGCGGGCGGGAAATGCCTTGGCCGCCTTTCAATGCAAGGGAAGCCCCGAATGTCGTGGAGCGATGAGCGCGTCGAGCTGTTGAAGAGGTTGTGGGGCGAGGGCCAGTCGGCCAGCCAGATCGCCAAGGAGCTTGGCGGTGTGACCCGCAATGCCGTGATCGGCAAGGTCCACCGGCTCGGGCTGTCCAATCGCAACGGCTCGGCCCCGGCGGCCAATGCCGCACCCGCCGCGCCCGAGGCCGAGGCTCCGAAACCGACGGACAAGCCTGCGCCGAAGCCGGCCGCCAAGCCCGCCGCTCCCGCCGAGACAGTGGCATCCGGCGAAACCGCCGGAGCGGACAGCCCGGCGTCCGCCGCGCCCGTGCGCGTCAAGGCGATCATCCCGGCGGGCCAGCCGCTGCCGCCGCAGCCCTCGGCCAACGAAATCGACCCCGAGGCGCTCGCCAAGGTGAGCGAGGTCGAGAAGAAGGCCAAGCGGCTGTCGCTGATGGAACTGACCGAGCGGACCTGCAAATGGCCCGTGGGCGACCCGGCGACCGAGGATTTCTGGTTCTGCGGCCTGCCCGTGCAAACCGGCAAGCCCTATTGCGAGGCGCATGTGGGCGTCGCCTTCCAGCCGATGTCGAGCCGCCGCGACCGCAAGCGCTGAGCCTTATGGCCTGCGCGGCAGCCCCGTTCCGATCATGGAATCGCGCGTGACCAGCGCGGCGAGTTGCCGCTCGTCCAGCCCCTCGGTGCCGTCGGGGCGGGCGGGCAGGACGATATAGCGCATGTCGGCGGTGCTGTCATGCACGCGCACCGTCACATGATCGGGCAGGTCGAGGCCAAACTCGCGCAGTACGGCGCGCGGTTCGCGCACGGCGCGGCTGCGATAGGCGCGGGTCTTGTACCAGTCGGGCGGCAGGCCCAGCAGGTTGCGCGGATAGCACGAGCAAAGCGTGCAGACGATGAGATTGTGCGTATCCTCGGTGTTCTCCACCGCGATCAGGTTGAGCGGCCCGATGTCGAACCCCATCTCGCGGCTCGCCTCCGAGGCATCGTCCAGCAGCCGCGCCCTGAACGCCGGATCGGTCCACGCCCGCGCCACCACCGCCGCGCCGTTGGCGGGGCTGCGGGCATCCATCGCCCCGATCTGCGCGGCGATTTCGGCGAGGGTCAGGTGACCCTTTTCCACCAGCAACTCGCGCACCGCGGTCTCCATCCGTTGCCAGTAGCTGAGCGGTGTGTCGTTGTCGGTGCGGTAGGGGTGGCCCGAGGGGCTCATCCCCTCGTGGTGAAAATGGTCGTGATGGTCATGGGGCATGGGCATCCAGCCTTTCCAGCCAGTGGCCGTAGATCTCGGCGTCGAGCGTGTCGTCGGGGTTTTCCGCCGCCTCGCCCCAGATTTCGGACATGGTGAAGCGCACACGGTAGAGCGGCTTGCCATCGGCGGCGAGGCCATAGGCCAGTTGCTCGGGGTTGGAAAAGGTGCCCAACGGGCGCTCGATCACGCCCTGCTTGCCGCGCAGGTACCACGGCGCGCGCACATGACCCGGCGGGTTGAGCGCCTTGACGCGCACCCGCTCAGCCATCGCCCTGCGCCTCGCCATAGGTGGGCCCACGCGCGGCGATCTCGTCCATGCGCGCGGCCAGTTCTTCGATACTGTAGGCCCCGGCCTCGATCAGGTTCTGGTTCACCGCGGCGATCCAGCGTTCGTAGTAGCTGTATTTCTCGAACGCGTCCTCGCCCATGTCCTCGAGCGCGCGACGCAACCCATCGACGGTAAAGAGCCCCTTCTGCCCGCAAAGCACCATCAGCGCATCCACGCGCTTTTCCCAGAGCGCGAAATCATGGCCCTCCATCGGCACAGGCCCCGCGTCCTGCCCGCCCATGTCGTGCCAGCGTCGTCCATCGGTATCGGTCATGGCCCGAGACTAGGCAGGGCCGCGCACCCTGTCCAGAGCGCATGAAAGCCTTGACCGTCGCCTGCGGCGTGGTAGCAGGTGATCAGGTCGGGCCTGTAGCTCAATCGGTTAGAGCAGGGCGCTCATAACGCCTTGGTTGGGGGTTCGAGTCCCTCCGGGCCTACCAGTCCATCCCATTGAAATCAAATAATACCCTTGCATAGCAGGGGCGTTGTCCGTGTGATGGTTACAAACGGGGATCGTCATGGCGGGCAAGGTCAGGCATTTGGTGAATCGCGGTGGGCGCTACGATGCCCGGCTGGTGGTGCCTGAAGAGCGACGCGGGATCTTCGGGAAAACTGAGCTGCGCAATGATCCGCGCGGGCCATCTGTCAGCATTGATGATCTCCTCGTGCAGCGGCTGCGCGATGCTATCGCCGGTTGCGTCAGTGATGAATGACGCATGATGCCCGAGCGCTTTGCAGTGCTGAGCTGGAGGCCCTGGAACGGGTCGCAGAGCGCGATGAGGGCGACTGCACCGGGAACGCTTTGTATTTCGGCAGGGGCTCAGCCGTCTTTGTAATAGTAGCTGTAGCCGTTCAGCGCCGGTGCACCGCCCAGATGGGCGTAGAGGATTCTGGAACCTTTCGGGAAAAAGCCCTTCTGAGCCAGATCGATCATGCCCTGCATGGATTTGCCTTCATAAACCGGATCGGTCATCATCGCCTCGGTCTTCGCGGCCAGCCGGATTGCGTCGTTGGTTGCGTCGGATGGCACACCGTAGGCTGGATATGCATAGTCGGGGTTGATGTGGATTTCATCGTCCCTCACCTCGCGACCCAGCCCAACCAGATCGGCAGTGTTGTCCACGATGGAGCGTACCTGCGCCCGTGTCTGATCGGGCGTTCCCGAAGCGTCGATACCGATTACACGGTCGGCACGGCCCTGGTCCGCAAAGCCAACGATCATGCCGCCCTGGGTCGAGCCCGTCACAACGCAGACAACGATGTAGTCGAACTTGAACCCGAGTTCGGCCTCTTGTTCGGCAACCTCTTCGGCAAACCCGATATAGCCCAAGGCACCGTACTTGTGCACGGACGCCCCTGCCGGGATCGGATATGGCTTGCCACCCGCGTTCTCGACCGATTTGATCGCTTCTTCCCAGGATTTGCGGATGCCGATGTCGAACCCGTCATCCACCAACCGGCTGTCAGCGCCCATCAGACGGGTCAGCATGATGTTGCCCACGCGGTCGTAGACGGCATCATAGTGGGGAACCCATTTTTCCTGGATGACCACGCATTTCATGCCGATCTTGGCCGCCGTCGCCGCGACCATGCGCGTGTGGTTCGATTGCACCCCACCAATGGAGACCAGCGTATCCGCCCCGCTCGCAATCGCGTCGGGGACGATATATTCCAGCTTGCGCAACTTGTTGCCGCCGAATGCCAGACCGGAATTGCAATCCTCGCGCTTGGCGTAGATCTGCACATCTGCCCCGACAGCCTCGGTCAGGCGCGGCAGGTGCTCGATGGCGGTTTTGCCGAAAGTAAGCGGGTAGCGTTCGAAATTGTCGAGCAGCGACATGGGCGTTCTCCTGTTTGCCTGGTCAAGGCATAACATGGAGAGAACGAAAGGTGCTTTCGAAGCTGGCCCTGTGATTTTACACGATTTAAAATTATGATCTCCAAAAATCCTAAGCAGCGACAAAAAGTGGTAAAAAATGGAAGAATCTTTCAACAGAGTACTGAATCGAATCGACAGAAATATCCTGCGCCACCTGCAAGCAAACGGGCGTTTGACAAATGCAGAACTGGCCAAGGCCACCAATATCAGTCCCGCGACCTGCCACCGACGCACGCAGGCACTGACCGAGGCGGGACACTTGTCCAAAGTGATGGGGCATGTGAATCCGGCATCGGTCGATCTTGGTACCCTGGTCATGGTTGGGGTGATCCTTGACCGCTCAACGCCTCAGAGCTTTGCCGAATTTGAACAGGCGGTCGATGGCATGAAGGAACTGCTCGATTGCCACCTGGTTGCAGGGGATTTTGACTATCTTCTCAAGATCCGGGTGCGAGACATGATCAGCTTCAATACGTTGCACACCAGGATGCTCATTGCGCTACCCGGCGTCCGGCAGATCAGGACCTTCTTTGTGTTGAAGGAAATCAAGGAGAACGCGCCGCTCGCCTTCTAAAGAGTCACCGTTCGCGGCTGTTGGCGTGTCCGTCGTGGTGTACTCGACGAAGGCCCCGATCCGGTACTCGGGATCGCCGGGCAGAAGGTCGAGACCGAGCAGTCCTGCTCTGGCGACGACAGTCGCAGTGTCGCATCCTGAAGCTTCCAGCGCGAGGTTGAGCGTCGCGGTCACGTCCTTGGCTTGCATGGTGGTGCAGCGCTTCCATACCATTCTCCGCCCCGGACATTCGCCGTGGCTCTAGAACCGCCCGCAATCGACCTTCATCTTGTCGCCGGTAATCGCCGAACTGAGGTCGGAGGCGTAATAGAGCGCCGCACGGCCCACTTCCTCGGGTGCGACCCAGCGTTTCAGCGCCGCCACATCGGTGTAATTCTCGCGCTCGATCTCCTCGACGGGGCGGCCCTCGGCCTCGGCGCGGCGCGCGAGGATGCGGTCCATGTTTTCGCCCGACACGGCGCCCGGCATCAGCGCGTTGACCCGCACGCCGACGGGACCCAGCTCGCGTGCCATGGTCTCGGTAATCCCGATCAACGCGAATTTCGACGCCACATAGGCCGAGCGCATCGGGTAGCCCTGAATGCCCATCAACGATGACATATTGATGATCGAGCCGGAGCGCTGCGCCGACATGATCCGCGCCGCCTCCTGCAGGCAATACATCGCGCCGACGAGGTTGACGTTCATGCAGGCGACCCAATCGCCCATGTCCACCTCGGCGACAGGCGCGATCGGGCCCGGCCCGCCGGCGTTGTTGACCAACACATCGACCGCGCCGGTGATCGCCTGTGCGTCGGCAAACATCGCCCTGACCTGTGCCTGATCGGAGACGTCGCAGGCGAGGGCGTGGCCGCCGAGCGCGTCAGCCACCCGTTGCAGCGGCTCCAGCCGACGACCGGTGACGACGACGGTGGCTCCCGCTTCGGCAAAGGTTTTGGCGGTGGCCTCACCAATGCCACTGCCACCGCCGGTGACAATGGCGAGCTTGCCGTCGAGGCGGGATTTATCGTTTGAAATCGGGCTCATGTGGTTTCCTGATCGAAGTTGCGGGCGGGATCGAACAGGGGCAGTTCCGGCTCCCGGCCCAGAATGAAATCACCCATCAGGCGCCCGATATAGGGGCCGATGGTATAGCCGCCGCGCACGCAACCCAGCACAAAGGCGTTCCCCACCCCCGGCAAAGCGCCCGCGAGCGGGTAGAAATCGGGCACATTGGCCTCAAACCCGGTCCAGCTGCGCAGCACGCGGGCTCTCGCCAGACCAGGCAGCGCATATTGCGCCAGCGCAAGGTTGGGCTGCACGCTGGCCGCTGTGACCTGACCGCGCCCGCCCTGCGGCGTGCCGCGCCCCTGCCAGCCGCCGCCGACAAGCACGGTGCCGTTCGGTTTCTGCTTCATGGTCAACAGGCCGGTGGCATGGCCGATCATGGTCGAAACCAGTGGCGGCATGCGCTCGGTCACCGAGACGGTGTTGATCCGCGCCTGCACCGGCAGATCGACACCCAAAAGCGCCGCGACGGGTTTCAGCCAGGCCCCCGCCGCCAACAGCAGCCGCCTTGCGTGGATCGGGCCAGAGGATGTGGCAAGCGTACAACCATCGCCCGCCCGGTCAATTGCCGTCACCGGACAGCGCTCGCGAAAAGCGATGTTCTGATCGCGCAGCCGTCCGCGGAAATACTGCCCTGTCAGAGACGAATTGGCATAGCCATCCTCGGGGCAATAGCTCGCCGCCAGGACCTTTTGCGCCAGTTTGGGTTCGGCCTTGTGCACCCTGTGTGGCGACACAAATGTTATCGGCGCACCCGCCGATGCCTTCCGCGCCTGCCGCTCATGCAGCAGCGCGGCCTCGCGTTCGGTGAAGGCCAGAGTATAGCCGCCGGTTTTCTGAAAGCCCACGGCGTCGCCCATGCGCTCCCACTCGTGGTGGCCTTTCAGCGCATAAGGCATCAGCTTGACGCGTTTGATCTGCAGGCTCAGAGTCCCGGCGTTCACCCCCGAGGCGCCCTGTCCGAGATCCCCCTGGTCGAGCACAATCGGCACCATCCCGCCCTCGCGTACCCGCAACGCGGCAGCGCATCCCATGATGCCGCCTCCGATGATTGCTATGTCGTAGACTTGAGTCATAGCGGTGCCGGTCTCGGGATCGGGAGATCGAAATAATCGAAATCCCCGGCCAGCGCGGCGACGGGCACGGGGCGCAATGGCGGGCGCGCCGTGGGGGGCGGGACATCGGATTCGGCGCGGCCCTCGGCCTTCGCGATCATCCGGGCAACCGCCGTCTGGCAAAACTTGCCGCCGCAGGCCCCCATACCCGCCCGCAGGCCGGATTTCACCGCATTTGTGCTGTTTGCGCCCCCGGCGATTTCGGCGGCGATTGCAGCGCGTGTCAGGCTTTCGCAGCGGCAAACGATGGTGTCTTCGGTCGTCAACTGCGCCAGCCCCGCACGCGGCGTGCTGAGCGCCGTCATCGCCATGCCAAAGCGCGCCGCACGGACGTAGCCGGGGTGCAGCCGCGCCCGCTCGGCCCGCGTGTCGGCACCGAGATGCTGCGCCGCGCTCAGACCGGCCAGCCTGCCGTGGATTTCGGCCGCGGCCGCGCCACGAATGCCCGCACCATCACCGCAGAGGAACAGCCCCGGCACCCCGGTCGTACCGTCTTCACCATGCCGGGGCACCCAGCCGCCCAGTTCGGGGCAATGCTCCAGTTCCACCCCTGCCAGTTGCGCCGCCTCGACCGTCGGAATCAGCCCATTGCCGAGGCACAGGCTGTCCGCCGACATCCGGCGGGCCTCGCCTGTCGGCGTCCAGTCGGCGCCGAGCTTGCGGAAGCTGACCGCCTCTACGGCGCTGCCGCCGTCAACCGCGCTCACAGCGTGGCGCCAGTGGATCGGCACCCCGGCCAGCATCAGATCGGCAACCCAACTCACCCCGCGCGCCAGCAGATCGGGACGCTGCAGCATTCCCGGCAAGACCCGCAACCAGTCGCCCCGGCTGTTGGGGGTAATGACGGCAGCAACCGCGCCGCCCAGACGGCGGATTTCGGCGGCGACAAAGAACACCAGCGGACCGGTACCCGAGACGATCGTGCGCTGCCCGGGCAGGGCCAGGTCCTGCTTGAACAGCGCCGTTGCCCCGGCCAGCCCCAGCACACCCGGCGTGGACCAGCCCGGCACCGGCTGCACGAACTCCCGCGCGCCGGTGGCGATCACCAGCGCCCGCGCACGCAGCGGCGAAGAGCGCCCGTCGCGCAGGACATGCAGTTTCCAGCCGTCTTCCGCACGTTCGATTTGCCAGACCCGTGCCTCGCCGAGATGGGTAACCCGGCTATCCTGAACCGATTGGCGGAGCCGGTTGCCCGCTTCCGTCTCGGGCGTCGGTGGAGCATCGAGAATGGCGGCGCTCTTGGCGCGCCAGACCTGCCCGCCGGGTTTGGGCTGCTCGTCCAAAAGCGTCACCGAAAGCCCACGGTGAGCGGCTTCGAGCGCCGCGCGCGCCCCGGCGGGGCCCGCCCCGATCACCGCAAGGTCGATATGCCTGCTCATACCGGCTCTTTCAGCGAGGTTACCGCGAGCCCCGGTGCGACGACGCTGCGGCAGCTTTCCACGGTTTGTCCGTCAATCTGCACCACGCATTCCTGGCACAGCCCCATGCAACAAAAGGCCCCGCGCGGCGCGGCGTCCTCGGGTGCATCGCGCAGATGCAGATGCCCCGCGCGCATCAGCGCCAAGGCGAGGCTTTCGCCCGCATGGCCTGTGACCGGTGCGCCGTCAAAGGTGAACGCCACCTCGGCGGTGCGCCGGATCAGGCCCGATTGATCGGGGGTCAGGCGCATCAGGAGTAGCTGATCCCAAGCATATCGAAGCTGCGTTTGATCTTGTCGATATCGGCTTGCGTAGCGGGCAACACCGGATCGCGCGGCACACCGGCGGGCAGACCGATAAGGTTAAGCGCCGCCTTGAAAGAGGCGGGCCATGTGGCGGTGCCCATCAGGAGTTCATAGAGCACGGTGAGCTGGTAATGCGCGTGGCGCCATGTCTCGTTCGGCGCACCCGCACCGACCGCCGCCATTTCGGAAGGCTTGAGATCGGTGAATTCCGGCCCCGTCGCAATGAAGCCTTTGGCCCCCAGAGTGAAATTCGGCAGGATGTAGTGGCAGGGACCGGTCATCACTGACATCTTGTCGCCCAGCCGTTGCAGCAGATGGGTGTGATGGAAAAAGTCGCGATGGCTTTCCTTGATGCCGATGACGTTGTGATTGTTCAGCAGCGTCTCGGTTTGATCCACGGTCAGAGAAAACCCCATGCGGCGCGGCGAGTTATAGAGCACCAGCGGCTTGTCGGTGGCCACCGAAACCTTGTCGAACCGCGAATAAAGCTCGGCATCGGTCGCCTTGAGCACATAGGTCTGCGGCATCGACAAGAGCACGTCGCCTCCGCTCTTCTCCGCCGCCTTCACATAGGAAAGCGTGGCGTCGATGGTGGGGGCGGAAATGCCCATCATAACCTTGACGCGCCCCCGCGCCGTGTCCCTGGCCAGCCGCACCAGACGGCCCCGCTCTGCCGCAGAAAGTGCCCAGCTTTCGCCGTTGTCACCGGCAATGCAGATGGTTGTCGCGCCCCGCCCGATCAGGAATTCGAACAGCTCGACAAAGGCGTCTTCCATGATCTCGCCCTTGTCGTTGAAGGGCGTGGCAATGGCCGGCACATAGCCGTGGAGATCTTCTTTTTGCATCGGTTTGGTCCGTCAGTCAGGAATGTCAGAGGCGAAGACGCTGCCCGTCTGGGCATCGACGATGTAGAGACGGTTCGGCACGTCCGGGTGGAAGGCCACGGATGTGGACCAGAGCCCCTCGGGCAGGCGTATCTCGGCCACGGGATCGCCAAGCGCATCATAGACATAGGCCCGCCCCGCCTGCGCCTGCGCCACCGCCAGCCAGCCGCGGTCATTGCACGCCAGCCCGTCCGGCCCCAGCCCGCCGGAGAGTTGCAGGAAGGTGCCGACCATCGGCTGGCTATTGTCGGGCAGACGGGTGGACAGCCGCCAGACCTGATTGGCCCGGGTCGCGGCGATATAAAGCCACGCGCCATCGGGCGAGAGGCAAATGCCGTTTGAATAAGGAATGCAGTCCAGCAGCAGCCGCAAATCCCCCGCAGGCGGCAAGCAGTAAACCCGACCGCTTGGGTCGCTCAGCGATGTGCGTCCGCTATCCGAGAACCAGAGCCTGCCGTCGGTCCCGTAGCACATGTCCGACAGGCCGAGGAACGGCTGCCCCACCCGCCCGGTGCAAAGCACCTCGAAGCTGTCCGGTCCGGTCAGTTCGATCAGCCCGTGGCGGTAATCCACCGCGATATGACGCCCGTCAGGGGCGATCCGCATGGCATGGGGTTCGCCGTCGATGTGGTGCATCACCTGCCAGTCGCCTGCGGGCGAGATGCAGAAGATCCGGCCATAGGGGACGTCGGCAAGCCACAGGTTGCGCGCCTCGTCAAAGAACGCCGCTTCCAGGAAGGAATGTATCGGCTGGCCCGGTCGTGTCATCCTTGCCCAGGCTGAGGGTTCGCCGCGATGACGGTGCTCCTCGGGCAGGGAGAAGGCGGGTAGAGCGGTAAGGTGGATCATTTGGCGATGCCTTTGGCAAAAAGCGCATCGATCTCGGCATCGCACAACCCGGCACCCGCAAGAACATCGCGACTGTGCTGCCCCAGCACAGGCGGGGCGTGGCGGAGCGCGGCACCGCCCTCGGTCATCGTGAACGCGGCAAGCGGCAGGGTAACGGAGGGGTCGGCGGGGGATGGCGCAAAGTAGCCACGCGCGGCGAGTTGCGGTGCGGCAACGGCCTCATCCAGTGTGACGATCCGCTCGGCAGGCACATCGGCGGCTGCCAGCAGGGCCTGCCATTCATCGGCGCTGCGCCGAATGAAGATATCCTGAAGTGTACCCCGGATCGCGTCGGAATTGTTCCAGATATCAGACCATTCGCGTATGTCGGCAAGCAAAGGAACCGCATGCCCCAGCGCCGCCAGGCAGGCCCCCAGCTTGCGGTATTGCGACGGTTTGAACGCCCCGAGCATCAACCTGCCATCGGCCGTATCGAATGCCGAAATACCGGCTTCCCTGGGTTTCGGCGCTTCGGGGAAAGTCTGTTTCGCCGCCGCTTCCGGTGCCATCAGCGACAAGGCAACTTCCAGCATCGAAGCGCTGATATGGCAGCCCTGCCCGGTCCGTTCACGCTGCAACAGTGCCGCCGAGATCGCGAAGGCAGCGGAGTAGCCGGTCGCATAATCCACAAAGGACACGCCCGGTTTGTGGCCACCGCTCTGCGCGATGATTCCAGACGCGGCCTGGATCGTGTTGTCATAGGCACCTTTGGCCGCCTGCGGCCCCTGATCGCCATAGCCGGTCATCGAACAATAAACGATGCGCGGGTTGTGCTGGCGCAGGGCCTCATACCCCAGCCCGAGCGCCTTCAGCGCGCCGGTTGTGTAGTTCTCCAGCAGGACATCGGCGCCTTCGGCCAGCTTCATGAAGGCCGCACGACCGGCTTCGGTGCGGATATCCAGCGCCAGCGCCATCTTGTTACCGCCCTGTGCCTGATACGTCAGGCCGATCCCCTTGGCATTCAACTCCGGCAACGGCCCGCGCCCGCGCGCGCAATCGGGTGCGTCGGGGACCTCGACCTTGATGACCTCGGCCCCAAGCAACGCGAGCTGATAGCCGCAGAACGGTGCCGCAAGAACCTGCGACAGTTCGAGAACCCGTATCCCTGTCAGCGCGCCTGGCATCGGTGATTCCCATTTTTCACAATAGGGTGGAAACCTGCTTGCGTCTCCATTCGTGGTTTAATATACAAAACATAGTTTCTTATGCAAGACGTGAATCAAGCCCATGTCCAACGTGCTTCACCGCTCATTGACCACAACCTTGCCGACCGTCTCTGGCGGGGAAGGTAGTTACCTGATCGACCAGGATGGCAAACGCTACCTGGACGCCTGTGGCGGGGCGGCGGTGTCTTGCCTCGGCCACGACAATGCGCGGGTGCGCGCCGCCCTGAAGGCGCAGATTGACTGCGTCGCATTTGCCCATACAAGTTTCTTCACCAATGAACCGGCGGAGGAACTGGCTCGATTCCTGATCGCGCGCGCACCCGAGGGCACCGGGAATGGCCGCGTGATGTATCCGGGCAGCGGCTCCGAGGCGATGGAAGCGGCGCTGAAGCTGGCGCGGCAATACCATCTGGAGCGTGGCGATGATGCCCGCTGCAAGGTCATCGCCCGCGCGCCATCCTACCACGGCAACACATTGGGTGCCCTGGCTGCTGGAGGACACGCCGGTCGACGCGCGCCATTCCAGCCTCTGCTGATAGACGTCGACCATATCGACGCCGCCTATGGCTACCGGATGAAGCACGACGGCGAATCCGAAGCGGAGTTCGCCCTTCGCATGGCGAATCTGCTGGACGCGCGGATCCGCGAACTGGGCCCCGAGACAGTCATGGCCTTTGTCGCCGAGCCGGTGGTTGGTGCCTCACTGGGCACACAGCCCGCGCCCGGGGGCTATTTCAAGCGCATCCGCGAAATCTGTGACGAACATGGCATCTTGCTGATCGCAGATGAAGTCATGTGTGGCATGGGCCGCACCGGACGCCTGTTTGCCCTGGAGCAGGAAGGCATCGCCGCCGATATCACCACCCTGGCCAAGGGGTTGGGGGCTGGCTACGCGCCCATCGCTGCCGTCATGGCGACCGAGAAAGTGGTCAACGCCATCGAGGACGGCAGCGGCCTTTTGTGGAATGGCCACACTTATATGTCGCATGCCGTCGCGACCGCCGGGGCGCTGGCTGTGCAGAAGGTGATCGAAAAGGACAAGCTGCTCGACAATGTCCGGCAGCGCGGTGAACAACTGCGCGCCGCGCTGTTCGCGCGTCTGGGGGATCACCCGAATGTCGGAGATATTCGCGGGCGCGGGTTGTTCCAGAGCGTCGAACTGGTGCAGGATCGCACCAGCAAAGCGCCCTTTCCCGTCGCGACCGGGCTAGCCCCGGCGATCCGCGCCGCCGCGCTGGACCTGGGGTTGATGTGCTACCCGGCGCAGGGCTGCGCCGATGGCACGCGGGGCGATCATGTCTTGCTCGCCCCGGCCTATATTTCGACAGCGGAAGAAATCGACACGATCGTTGCGCTGCTGGCTGAGGCGATCGAAACCACCCTTGCCCGGATGGAGGGCTGAGATGCCGCGCAAGACAATCCTCACCGCCGCGATCACCGGCAACCTGATGACGCCCGAAATCAGCCCGCACCTGCCCGTCACCCCGGCTGAGATCGCCGAACAGGCGCTGGATGCGGCAAAGGCAGGTGCCTCGATCGTGCATTTGCATGTGCGCGACCCTGACACCGCCAGGGGCTCGATGGATCTGGCGTTATACCGCGAGCTGGTCGAACGCATCCGTGAGAAGAACGAGGATGTCATCCTCAACCTCACCACCGGCGAGGGCGGACGGTTTGTGCCTTCCGACGGCAACCCGCAGGTCGCCGCGCCGGGCTCCACCCTCTGCGCCCCGGAAAAGCGCGTCGCCCATGTCGAGGAACTGCGGCCCGATATCTGCACGCTGGATTTCAACACCATGTGGTCGGGCGAGGCCAGCGTCATAAACGCCCCGCGCAATCTGGAGATCATGGCAGGCCGCATCCATGCCGCCGGGGTCAAACCCGAGATCGAGATTTTCGATTCGGGCGATCTGCATATGCTCAGGGATTTCACTGCCAAGGGGATCATCAAGACGCCGCTGATGGTGCAGTTGGTGCTGGGCGTACGCTTCGGTGCCGTGGCCAACCCCGAGACCATGGCCTATCTCGCCAGCCAAATTCCGGAGGGCAGCGAATGGGCCGGTTTCGGCATCGGCCGCATGGCCTTTCCGATGCTTGCGCAGGCCTGGCTGCTGGGTGGGCATTGCCGCATCGGCATGGAGGATACGGCCTATATCGCCAAGGGTGAGCATTGCCGATCCAACGCACAACTGGTCGAAAAGGCAATCGGTATCATCACCAGCCTGGGTGGCGAGATGGCCAGCCCGTCCGAGGCCCGCACGATCCTTGGGATCGGCTAGGGCGCGATGCTACTCGGGCCCCGCATATCCCAGCTCGCGCGAAATCCGCAGTGCGCACGCCCGCGTTTCCGGCACATAGAACGTGTCCATGCGATCAAAATCAAAGCCGCTGTCAGGGCCGGAGATATTGACGCAGGCTACCACGGCGCCGATATTGTCGCGCACCGGCACCGCAACGCTGGAGCCGCCGGGTTGATGAAAGCCGCGCGAAAAAATGAACCCGTCGGCACGAACCTGAGCCACGCGCGCCTTGAGTTCGGCGAGGCTGGTCGGCGTGTGCTCGGTCTTTGCCCGCATCTCCAGCCCGTCGCAAAATGCCGCGAGCTCGGCGTCGCTCAGAGACGACAGAAGGCACCAGCCGATGGCCGATGCATAGGCGTCGGCGCGCGTGCCCGTCACCATGTTCGACACATATCCGGTCCGGGCCTGATGGCTGCCAAGATAAAGCACGTCGTGGCCTTCGAGCACGCTGAGATGCGCGCTGACCCCGGTCTTGTCGCGCAGCGCCGCGAGGTGGGGGCGCGCGATGCTCGTGATTGGCAGTTGGTTGAGATAGGCGAACCCGAGGTTCAGAACCCGTGCCCCCAACGTGTAGGTGTTCTTCTGCTCGGCCTCCTTGAGAAAGCCCATATAGCGCAGCGTGTAAACCAGCCGGAAGGCGCTGGAGCGGCTCAGCTCCATCTTGCGGGCAATCTCGCTCAGCGACATTGGCTCTTCCGCCGCGCCGAGGAGTTCAAGCACCCGCAGGCCGCGTTGCAGACCCGGAACGAAGTATATGGAATGATTTGCGGATTCAGTCATACGATTGGTCAGTCCCTTACCACGAGGCGCGCAGGCGTTTTAGATGCAAAACGATTGATATTCAATGGAGGACGTCAATGAGCAAGGAGCGAAGGACAAATGCCCTGCCGCCGACCAACGAAGATACCTGCGGGCCCTATTTTCCGATTTACTTCGCGGATGACAGCCTGGAAGATCTGACCCGCATCCATCCCGGCGTGGTTGCCGGGGCGAGCGGCCAGTACATCATCCTGTGCGGCCGGGTTCTCGACCGGCACGGCAATCTGGCCCATGGCGTGGTGATGGAATTCTGGCAAGCCAACGCCAAAGGCCTGTACCGCACCCCCGCAACCAGGGACCATGCGGATATCGACCCGTGGTTTCACGGCTATGGCCGGTTGCGCAGCCGGGGCGGAGAGTATTCCTTTCGCACGGTCATGCCCGGAGCTACGCCGGGCCGCGCGCCCAATATCACCGTCACGCTGTTTTCCGATGGCATCAACCGGATCGTCACGCAAATGTTCTTTGCCGGACATCCGGCCAATGACGCCGATCCGCTGTTGCAGGAACTGGACGCCGCAGACCGGGCCCGCCTGATGGCAAGGCGCGACGGCACCGCCGCGGATGGTGCCGAAATCTATCGTTTCGACATCGTGATGGCGGGCGACGCCGAGACCCCGTTCTTTGACGACCTTGAAAGCTGAGGAGACGCCCAAAATGACCAAACTCGGCAGACAGATCGGCATCGGACCGACCGATAACACCTCCGATCAGCGCACCCCCCGCAAACGCCTTCGGTTGATCCCCGAGGTCGCGCGCGAAAGCTTTGTGCCCGTGGTGCCCGCCCGCGCCGTGACGCGCCAGAACGAATGGGACATGACCCGAATCGGCCCCGACCTGCCCCGCGCCGATGGCGTGCCCATCGAGGTCACCGGCACCCTGTGCAGCGAAAGCGGCAAACCCGTGCGCGGCGCATTGCTGGAGATCTGGAATGCCAACCACTACGGGCGCTACCGACATATCGACGATCATTCCGGGCTGCAGCTCGACGAGAAATTTTTCGGAATGGGCCGGGTGCTGACCGATGACGAGGGGCGGTACCGTTTCTGGACCATCAGTCCCGGCGCGTACCTCGCGCGTCCCGATATCGGGCGCTGGCGGCCCAAGCACATCCACCTGTCGATCAGCGGCGGGCCGGTACGGCTGATCACCCAGATGTACTTTCCGGGCGAACCCAACAATGCCACCGACCCGATGGCAGTGCTGATGGGCGAGGCGTTCGAGCGGAATATCGGCACGCCCTACGACACACCTGACATTGATGTGGAGCAGGGCTACCGCTTCGATATCGTGGCCGGTGGCCGGAACGCGACATTCTTTGAATAAGCGGGCCGTCAAACCTCTATGCGCCGGGGAAATTCTCCCCCGGCCTGCCTGCTCCGATTCCCGGCTCGCTCCGGATGCGCGGATGATCGGTCAGGTCAGCCTCGGCAAGGGTCATCACTGTCCCACATGTTTGTGCAGAGTATGCGCGACGATGCTGCCATGGCCGAACAGAGGGGGATGATGGCGGCTGAGGCCGCGATCATCCGGTGGGTTGTGGATCAACCGCCAGCCCAGCCATATCGCCATTGAAGCGAATACGACGCTCCCGATGGCCTGCCCGATCAGAACCCCCGGCGCGCCGAGTATCATACCGCCAACAACGACGAACGGCCAGGTACCCAGTGTATTCTGCCCCCAACTCAACCATGTCGAATAAGACGGTCGGCCCAGCGTATTGAACGAGGCGCTGGCGACGAAAATTGCGCCATTGAAGAAGGACGCGAGCGCCAACGGGAAGCAGAAGAGGAAAATCAGCGTCTTCGTCAAGTTCTCGGCACCAAACAGCCCCGCGATCGGGCCACGGAAAACCAGCAGGATCATGGTGATGAACATCACATAGATCGCAACAAACTTGAGAGCGTCGATATAGGCTTTCTTGACCCTGTCCATATAGCCGGCACCAAAATTCTGGCCGATGATCGGCCCGATGGCACCTGAAAGCGCCCAGATTACCGAGAATGCAACCGGCGTCAGCCGCCCGATCACCGCCATGCCGGCGATCGCCTCGGGGCCGAATTTCGACATTTCACGGGTAACGATCGCGGTGCCGATTGGCGAGGCCACGTTTGCCAACAGAGCCCGAGTCGCCAAGTGTGAAACCGTCCGGAGATCACGCCAGAGCCACCAGGTCTTGGGCGGGATAAACGCGTTGTGGCGGCGCATCGCCGGATAAAGTGCGAAGCCCAGCGTCATGAAGCGCGCCGCTACCGTCGCCCAGGCCGCGCCCTCCATTCCCATATCCAGACCAAAGATCAGGATCGGGTCGAGCACGGCGTTGGTAAGCGCCCCGAAAAGCGATGGGTACATCGCTCTACGGTTCTCACCATAGCCTCGCAGTACCGCTACGGATACCATGGAAAGTCCGGATACCCACGTAAATGGGATGATTATCCAAAGATAGGTTGCAGCCAGATCGGCCACATCGCCCGTGGCACCTAGAAGCCCCAGGAAGAACTCTATATTTGACAATAGAACCAGAGATATAACAATTGATAACAACGCCGAGAATATCGCTGCACTGGTGGCATATTCCTGGGCCTCTTCCATTTTGCCTGCGCCGATTGTCCGCGATGCCAGGACTCCGGCAGCCACCGACACCCCGATATTGATAGCGCTGGTAAAGAACATGAGGGCACTGGCATAGCCCGCTGCGGCGGCCAGCACCTCGTATCCGAGCATCGAAATGAATATCAGGTCAACCAGATCGACGGCATAGATCGCCATCAGGCCGATGCTGGCCGTGAAAGATGTCACCGACACGTGACGCATAATGCTGCCGGTGGTAAACACCCCGTTGTTGTTGCCGGTCGTCATATCAAATCTCTCTTGGTCAAGTTGGCCATCGGCCGTGCCAGTAGTCCGGGGCCACATAATCTCCCCTTTGCACTCGACTAGTGTACAGCATTGGTCAGATGCTGGTAGTCTCGTGATACGCTGGGTCCATTCGACCAGGCCGCTCGTTACGAAAGGTGTTTTCTGTATAGGGAATTTGCGTAAATTATAACCTCTGCCTGGCTAAACGGGCAAAGCGAGGGGACGGCTCCATGTTCAATCCCACGACAGTCATGGCGAACGCATTCGGTGACTATCTGGCGGAAACCTATCTGCATTATTTCTCGGGCCGCGCCCCGGAGCATGCTGCGTATATAAAGGGATCCGCCCGCCTGGTGCTTGAGCGCCTGAGCAACACCGACGCACTGTACCATAATGCCGAGCATACGATGATGGTGACGTTGGTGGGCCAACAGATCCTGCGAGGGCGGCTTCTTTCAGAAGCGCTTCAGCCGGACGACTGGCTGCATTACATCCTGGCGCTTCTGGTGCACGACATCGGTTACACCCGCGGTGCCTGTCCGGGAGATACCGACACCGAACTGGTGATCGACGAGAAGGGCAACACCTTCAGACCGGAGCGAGGCGCGTCGGACGCCTGCCTGACCCAATGGCATGTCGAGCGGGGCATGATCTATGTTCGCAACAGATTCGGCCCCTCGCGTACGATCGACGAGGAACGCATCGCGCGGGCGATCGACTACACCCGTTTCCCGGTACCAGAGGATGCGGCCTATCACGACACCGAAAGCGAGCCGGCGCTGACGCGGGCGGCCGATCTGATCGGCCAGATGGCCGATCCGTTCTACCATCGCAAGATCAACGCCCTTTATTACGAATTCGCTGAAACCGGTACGGCCGAACGACTTGGTTACGCAAACCCCATGGATTTGATGGAGCGCTACCCGGAGTTTTTCTGGTCTCAGGTTCAGCCGCTGATCCAGCCTGCGCTCGTACATCTGGAATATACCACCGAAGGCAAGCAATGGTTGGCTCAACTCTATAATCAGGTGTTCCAGGTCGAACGCCGCACAGTCGTCCTCGGCCCGTTCACTGGGTAAATCAGGAGAGGTCTCCAACAGATCACCTGGTGTCCATGTCACAGATACCAAAGGACAGACATGAGCTGCCCTGAAATCAAACCATCCCTGTCCCAGAACTCGCTTCGGCCCGAACGAACGGTCGTTCTTCGAAGGTAGCCAGCCGTTCAATGGTGCCCTGTCGACCGCAATGAAATCTGTCTGGCTATTGGCAGGCCGCCGAAATCGGGCAATTACCGCATAGTTGCGGCCTGCGCCGGATGGTGGATGTGTGACTCTCTTGCGGACGATTTCAATACTGAATCTTCTTCTCCTTGATTACACGACCATAGCCGCCCACCATCAGGCCGGCGATCTCTCTTGCGGACCGCGTGAGGCGAACGTCGAGCAGGCTGGGCGAGGGCGGTGTCATCAAGGCACCTTGCTCGATGAGTATCCGGTCTTTCTTCGCTCCAAGGCGGTCGTGAAGCAGGCAGCCGAGCGGACCTGCGGCCATGCCGGTGGCGGCCTCCTCGTCGATGCCGTAGCGCGGGGCGAACATCCGCGTGGTCGCCACGGCGTCACCGTCGAGGGGCGCAAAGACATAGAATCCGATCAAATCCAGACGCTCGCTTATATCCTCGATCGCGGCCATGTCCGGGCCCACCGCGCGCAGTGCGTCGACAGCGCCGAGCCCCACCAGCATGAACCGATTGCCGGTATCGACGACCGTCGGAGCCACGCCCGCGATCAGCGCCGTCTCGTCGAGGTTGAGCGCCTCAAGCACCTGCGCGCGGGTCACGCCGGTATCCGCCCAGTCCGGGTCGTCGTGACCTGCCACTGAACGTTCATCCAGCCGGAACCGGAGCCCTTTGGGTTGATACGCCGATTGGCGCATGTGGAGCAACCGACATCCGTGCGGAGCTTTCAGATGGCGCAGCGCGGGTGTCGGTTGCGGTGGTGAGGTATTCGGCGAAACGCACCAGAAAGCTGATATTGATATCGCGGCTGGTCGCTCGGCATCCACGCTGTTTCATTATCCGGGCATGTCTTGCGACGGCCTCAGCAGTTAGTTCAACTGGATTACCCGTGGTGCAACACGACCAAGCGAGCTCACGCAACCGTCTCTCGTGTGATCCGACGGTCTTATGGGAAGGCGCTTGGTTATCGGATAGTGCGTCAAGCGATCGGAATGCTTTCAAGGTCGTTCGCCAGTCGCTTGGAAGTTCTTCCGGCGCCACCGAAAGCTCTCGCGGCCAATGCGTGCGCGATTGTGAGTGTCGCGTCCCCCTACATTGCGCGCGCTTCTGGGCAATTGCTTTGGGAAGATCCAATGCAAGCGATGGAATGTTCGGAAGGTCGAGCTTGGCGAGCGTTGTTTGCAGAGAGACAAGCGGAACCTCAGAGTCGAAACGTGCACCGTATTCCAGAAAGTCGGCGGCCGTGGGGCTGGTTCGGCCTTTGTCCGTCATCCAACGCAACCATGCGTCGAGACGCCTTATCTCCAAGATGGAAATTCGATCCAGATCGCAGTTAGCGACGAAGGGAATCCACCATGGGGCACTGATAATGTCGACGACCATTGGATTACCGTCCATGCGTCGACGATGATCGAGCACAGCAGCCCTGAGCTCTGCCCGGAAGTCTTGCTCATCGGACGAACGTGTCGAGAGCGCCTTTTCGAGATCGGAGAGAACCGCCCGTGTGCCAACCTCGTGGCCGTAGGCCAGAAAAAGGTGCCGATCGATCTTGGTCGCATCGCTCTGCGCGAACCATTCAAGGAAACGGTCGACAACACGTTTTTTCGCGGGAGAGAAAAACTTGGACGAGACCCTTTCGGAAAGAATGATTGATTTCGGGTTAGACATTTGGCAAATCCTTTGTAAGTAAATTTTGCCCTTCCTCGATTAGGCGCTCCTCATCCATCCATCCATAATAGTCCATGCATGTCTCGAGGGTATCCCCAAGCCGCGCCATTACGTGGGCCCAGTTCCCAGGATTATTTGCGATGAGAATTGAAGCTTGTCCGTGCCGAAACATGTGTGGGTTCATTCCAGGGAAGCCAAATTCCGCGATCGTTTGGTCCCACCATTTTTTCAATGTCGTGTATGGGAGAAATTTACTCATGCTCTTGACCGCAGGAAAGAAAAAGTCATTTTCATCATGGTGTGGAAACAGAGGCCGAATTTTCTTTTCATACCAACGGAGGGTTTCGATGCCCCGAGTTCGGCTTTTTGTTGAAATTGGAGCGCGAATCGCCTGTTTATTTTTGCTTTTTCCAGCGGGCACAAATAGACGGCCGTTGCTCGATTTGTTCACGCCGAGGTTGAGCCATGGGCTTGGGCCACTGATAGTGCACCTAAGGGCGCTGCCGATGCGAATAGGGGCGGCATCGGTTTCCAACGCAGCAAACGCCGCGATAGTGCCGTATTTGCGCGCTTTCTCGAGGTGATGTTTTCTCCGTAAGCGGCAGGTCTTGGCTTTTTGAAGATGTTTTTCAGCCTTATTGCGATATTTAACGTGAAGGGCTAAAAAGTTGGCTCTTGCTTCCATGTCACGCACGACCCGCCGGCAGAACCTTTGTGCGGCAGGCGCCATTTTTGTATCACTGGTCCTACTGGACTTTAGCCATTTATCAGTCTTCAATATGTTTCTAACATGATCGGCCGCCTCTCCGTTGCGTTTCAGAAAGGTTTCAACGTATTCGAGATAGCCGTTCGCCGTGCCTGCTTTGATCGCTCGCAGATCAGCTTGGATTTCCCATACGCGCCAGGTTCGAACCACTTCTGTTAGAATATCGTCGGCGAACGCAAACGCGACGGTTGACCTATTTGTCTCGAGAAACAAGCTGATCGTGATCGCTGTGCTGACGACTTTTCGAACGGCGTTGGTGTAGGGGCCGCGGTCAACGCCATCTCCGAAGCACTTGTCGGTCGGTGACCAGGGTCCACGCGTAGCTATGGTGATCCAAATTTCCAGCTCTTCGGAGAGCGCCGCAGGTATCTGCAAGCGAGCAGATCCTGTTGGTCGAACAAAGGAAATTGGCTCCTTCGGAAGACAGGCCAGCACCTCCGCATCGCCCAGCTTTCTCGTTTCATTTAGAAAAGCGAATGTTTTTATGACCGCGTCGCGCTGACCGGTGCTTGATGCCGCCTTATAGAGAAGTCCCAGCGCCGAGCCACGGAGTTCAAATGACTCAATCTCAAGCGAGCGTGCGAGGTTGGCCAAAACCTGAACGCCAACGATCTTCTTCTCGTGCAGAGCCGAATTGTTGTTGGGCTGTGTGTTCAAGAGGTGTGTCAGTCGTGCAATCAGTCGTCGCCAGCTGTCGGTCCGACCGTTCCGATCCGCCCGTGCGGCAATCACCCCTGTCGCACCATTGATTGCAGCTGACAGGTTCCTTTTCCGTCTTCGGAATGCCTCGAAGGTCTTCGCCCACTCTTTCGAATACTCATGATCGGCGAAGTGGGCCAGCACGGCGTTGCGATCTGCTTTGATCTTCGAAAGTGGTTTACGGATATGCTTTCCGGACCAGATAACGGCGTCACGGTAGGATTTCTTGGTCGTCTCCTCCCGATCGCACAGCTCATTAACCCATGTCAGGACATGCTCCATGGTCTCGACCTTTAACGCTGATGCGGGGCCTGAAGAGGCGAGAAAGGGATTAAAGGGCATGTGTCATTTTCCTCCTTGGCCGTTCAATGGAAAGTTTGGCCGTTTTTCGTAGTGGCGAAGCGGAAATTGACAGACACCCATGATGTATTGCCGCAAGATCTTCGACGGGTGTCTGTCATTTTTTCCGATGTTTGATGATGCTGTCATTTTGTCGTTTTATTTGGCCGCAGATCGTTTCTGAGCGAACGGATCGAAGACATTGGCAGGCACTTTCGAATTCGTTTCCGGCGGTGCTTTCTTCCTCGTCGGAAGGAATTTCGAGCTCGACTGATAGACAGGGACCGGTAGGCCTGAGCACCAGGCGTGAACCTGAGCGCTCCGCCAGAGCTTTGGCTTTTTTCGGATCGGCAACGGATCAGGAAAACTCGCATCCGGCTTCGCGGCATCCCTTCTGCGGGCGGACCGTTCGGACTCGCCGAGCAGTTCGCCAAGATCCGCTGTGGTGAGGTGGGGGCGCTTGAGTTCCTCCCACCGTCTGCGGGAGGGCAGTGCAAGCCTTTCAATCTGCCAGATCGCAAACCAAGGGTAATTGCCGCGGACCCGGCGAAGACCAAGCTTTCGGGCGAGTTCCCGGGTGGCGCGCTTGGACGGCATTCGCCAGTAGGCTGTAAGCTCTTCCAACGTGGCGGAGCCGGGGTCTGTAACCTGAGCTGTCATACATCAATCTCCTCGTGGAGAAGAGATCGGTTCGTTAGACGCAGTTGGGAAAAACAATGCGCCCAACTTCCGAGTCGGGAGAGATCGGCTGTGACCGCTGAAACAATCGGTGTCCGAAGGCGCGAACCCGCGTGAGGGAATTGACCAGATCTTTCCCAAACCCGGTGCTTTCCGGTGCCTTCCCGTGCCATTTCAAGGGTTTGAGGCACCGAATCCGTATTTGGGCATGAAGTGGAATTTCGCCTTGTATATCGTGAGCTTGCGCGGTTATACCCGTCGGCGGAGACGTGGCCGAGTGGTCGAAGGCGCTCCCCTGCTAAGGGAGTAGGCCCGGAAGGGTCTCGAGGGTTCGAATCCCTTCGTCTCCGCCACCAACCTCATCGATAATTTAAAATAAATATCTGATTTTAAATCCATTTTAGAGGCATCCCACTCTGATCTCTTCCAGTGCAGCTGTTTGCGCTATACAATTTGCTATACATTTTGTAATACTTGGCCCCGTAGTCAGGGGATATTGAGGCATGGCCATCAAGAAGCGCGGAAAAACACTGTCGCTCTATAAGCGGGTTCCGAAGCGGTATGAGTCGGTCGAGTCGCGCAAGTTCATATGGCTGGCCCTTCACACCGACAGCCCCACAGTCGCCGAACGCAAGGCCGGACCTGCCTGGGAGGCGCTTGTAGAAGCCTGGGAAGCCAAGCTCGCCGGTGACACCTCGGATGCTGAACAAAGGTTTGCTGCGGCGCGTGACCTGGCCGCGGCCCGGGGCTTCCGATACCTGCGTGCAGAACAGGTGGCCAGGCTGCCCAGGGATGAACTGCTGGAGCGTATCACAGCCGTGGGTGGAACCGATGCAGATCCGGACGTTCGCGATGCCGAGGCGCTGCTAGGGGCGCGCAACAACCAGCAATAACCGTCAGTCGCGCGCTTGAATTGTATTGGGATCTTACGGCCGATCAACTCCGCGGCAAAAGCGACGATCAGGTGCGCCGCTGGAAAAATCCGAGAATTAAGGCGATCAAGAACTTTGTCGCTGTCATCGGCGACAAGCCTCTCGCCGATATCACCGGCGACGACATGCTCGACTTTCGCGGATGGTGGCTGGAAAGGATGGAAGCTCAGGACTTGACTGCGAACAGTGCCAACAAGGATCTGATCCATCTTGGCAACGTCCTGAAGACGGTCAACAAGATGAAGCGGCTGAACCTGGTTCTGCCGCTCTCCGATCTCTCGTTCAAAGAGGGGGAAGCCAGGCAGCGGCCACCGTTCTCTACCGGCTGGATTCGGAACGAGTTACTCGCGCCCGGTGCGCTGGACGGGCTGAACGATGAAGCGAAGGCGATCTTGCTCGCTATGATCAACACAGGTGCGCGGCCGTCCGAGCTGGCATCACTGACCGCCGATCAGATCGTTCTGGATAGCAACGTTCCGTATATCAAGATCGAGCCACACGAACGTCAGCTGAAGAGCAGGAATGCAAGGCGCGTGATTCCTCTGATCGGTGTGTCGCTTGAGGCGATGCGCGGCAATCCTGAAGGCTTTCCAAGGTATCGCCGCACATCTGCAAGTCTAAGTGCTACCGTTAACAAGTATCTGCGCACACACGGCCTGCTGGAGACGCCTGCACATACCCTCTACGGCTTGCGGCACTCGTTCGAGGATCGGCTGCTTGCAGCGGATGTTGACGAGCGCGTGCGGCGTGATCTGATGGGGCATGCCCTGAACCGCGAGCGCTACGGCAAAGGTGCCTCGCTGGAAAACCTGCAGGCGATCCTTCAACCAACCTGCTTCTGAAGGGCAGCGGCAGCACGGGCGCGGCTGATGGCGTCGTCCTGATCGCTCAACAAGGCAATCTCTTTCTCGATCCGCTCGAAGATCGGTAGATAGACCGGATCGTGCAGCACCAGCACCGCCAGTTTCCGGTGCGCAGATTGCAGGGATTTCAGGTCAGTGCGGCTCATACCTTCTGTATAGCAATCAGTCGCCCGGCGATTACGCTTTTCTCGAAAAAAATTGTCGGCCCCGACCATCATGCGTAGGATGCAGGATCCCGAAGAAAAAAGGCGCGCCCAGATTTCCTCGACCATCGTTCATGGCGACCTGGTGTGCCATTCTTAGCGCCGATATAAAATTGACCCGGCCGCGGAGCGCACGAACTACCCGCGCGACATGGCCGAGATCGCCCTCGCGCATACGGTCGGCAGCGACGTGGAGCGGGCCTACAGGCGAACCGACATGGTCGAGAAGCGGCGGGAGATGATGGAGGACTGGGCGTGCTTCGTGTGCGGCTCATCCGAAAAGGGATAATCGCGATGCAGTATTGGTGCAAAATTCTTAGCCTGCTCGACATGTCGGGCGGAAAACAGACTTTCGATGCGCCGCGTTGCCAATCTAGACGATCAACTCATCGCGGACATTCGCATGGCGGGGACGGCCGCGGAAGCAGAAGATCTCGCCTGCATGGGGGTCGCGGCCGAGCCCTTCCTGCACCTGTAGCGCCAGCGTGTTCATGCCCCGCCGCATGTCCGTCACGCCGCCCGCGATCCAGACCTTCGCACCGGGCGGAAACGCGATCATGGCCCGTCCACCACTGACAGGATCCCGGCAAGCGCATCTGCATCCACACCAGACGGAACGATGAGTTGTCGCCCATTCGACAAGGCGATCTCAACCTGACAATCCGGAGGTCGACAGGGGTCACCGCGACCTGCCTGGGACGCTGGAGCTTCCTTCGTCACGGTCACCGGCGCGAACGATCTTGGGTGAGAAGACCCAAGCTCACCGTTGCGATACTGCCGCCGCCACGTGGTCAGCGGCGATCGGCAAATGCCATGCCGCCGCGCCGTGGCTGCCGCCTGGCGGTGGCCGACGAAGCTCTCCTCCACGATGCGCAGTTTGTCATCATCGGACCAATACCGGCGGCGACCGCCATCGGATGCGGACAGAACTTCAATTTTCGGGCGGTGGATAAAGTCGGACATAAATTCGGACTTACCATCGGATCACAGCCGCGATCAGACGGCCCTCGGTTCAGGCTTACGTAAGCGCCGGCCGCGTCCCGCGGGCCTTTCAGCTTGACGGCTGGAAGTTTTAGGGCAGCAGGTCGTCGATTCCGCTTTCGGGGTGACCGGCAGCGATGGCCTCGAGGGTGGCCTTGAGATATCGGCGGATCAGCGGGCCGATGTCGAAAGTGCAAATGCTTGTAGAATCGGCACAGGACCCCTCATCCTTTGCCTATGGGCGGACGCTTCATAGACCCCAACCTGCGCGGCACCGAGTTCGAGTTCTCCGAGCTCAAGATCACGCCCTTCCCGCGCTGGTTCAACGTCAAGCCGACGCAGGAGGTCTATGTGCTCGTGGGCCAGGAGCTGACCTGCGCACGATGGGGCCTGATCCCAAGCTGGCACAAGGGCGATCTGAAGGACTGGCGCGCCAGCACGATCAACGCCCGGATTGAAGACGCGGCAACCAAGCCCAGTTTTCGAGGGGCGTGGCGCTATGGCCGCTACCTGATCCCTGCTGGTGGCTACTACGAGTGGACCGGCACCATGAGCCCCAAGCAGCCGCATTTCTTCTCTAGCGCCGGCAACGAGGAGACAATGTGGTTCGCCGGGCTGCTGTCGGTCTGGAACGACCTGCGCACCTGCGCGATCCTGACGCGTGCGGCGAATGACACCGTAACCCCGATCCACGACCGCATGCCGGTGATCCTCGACAGCACTGAACGTGAAGACTGGCTGTCAGGCTCAGATCGACAGGAATTGGGCGCGATCTACCGCGTCAAGCACCATCCGGTTGCGCGGTTTGGCATCAAGGATGACCCCCTGCGGCCAGAAACCTAACCGCCTCTCTTCTTGCCCGCTTGCCATTAGTCGCGCGCTAGCCATTTCCAACCGGAAAATTTATAAAGAGTGCAGCCGTTAATGTCGACATTAAAAGGATTTGCGATGGCCGATCTCCGAAGCTTCCTTCTGACCCTCACGGCCTGTGTGTGCCCCCTGATGAGTGCCGCACAGGCACAGCAGGAACCGGTTCCGGTCACCGTGATCACCCTGACTCCAGAAGACGTGACGCTAACCTCGCTCCTACCGGGCCGCGTGGTCGCCTCGGCAGAGGCTGAAGTTCGTCCACAGGTCAATGGGATCATCACCGAACGTTTGTTCGAAGAAGGGGCGGAAGTGGCCGAGGGCGACCCGCTCTACCAGATCGACCGAGCGACTTACGAGGCGACGGTCCGCCAGGCTCGCGCCAGTGTGGCCCAGGCGGAGGCGCAGTTGCGCGCCGCGGAACGCGAGGCGAGACGACTGTTTGAACTGCAATCGCGCAACGTGGCCAGTGAGCAGGCGCTCGACGAGGCGACATCGGCACGCGACAGCGCCGAGGCCGGTCTGGAACTTGCCCGCGCGCGGCTCAACTCCGCCGAGATCGAGCTATCGCGAACCACCATTCGCGCGCGACTCTCGGGACTGATCGGTTTGTCGCAGACCTCGCAAGGCGTGCTTGTGACCGCCAGTCAGGCACAGCCATTGGCTGTGATCCGGAATATTGATCCAGTCTATGTGGATGTCACCCAATCTGCCGCCGACCTGCTTCGTTGGCGGCGAGGCGAGACCGAAGAGGCCCTGCGGGGGGCGGATGCAACGGTGCGGCTCATCCTTGCGGATGGCTCGGACTATTCCGAGACCGGTCAGCTCAAGGCCGCCGAGCCGAACGTCGATCCGCAAACCGGCGTCGTCACTCTGCGCATGCAGTTCGACAATCCTGACCTTCTGCTTCTGCCCGGCATGTATGTGCAGGTCGACATGCCCGTCGAGGTGGCCGAGGCGGTGTTCCTCGTCCCGCAGGAAGGTGTCATCCGCGATCGGCGCGGACGCCCCAGGGCGTGGGTCGTGAACGCCGAGAACGTGATCGAGGAGCGCGAACTCAACATCGTGCAGGATCAAGGCAGCAACTGGGTCGTAGACGAGGGATTGACCCCCGGTGACCGTATCGTCGTGGCCGGATTCCAGAAGACCGGACCGGGCGCGACCGTTGCCCCCGAACCCCGCGAAGAATAATCAGGCGAAGGACCACAGGCGTATGGCAAGTTTCTTCATCGACCGGCCGGTCTTCGCCTGGGTCATCTCGATTCTCATCATGGGCATCGGGGTGCTGGCGATCCGACTGCTGCCAGTGTCGCAATACCCCGCGATCGCGCCGCCCTCGATCAGCGTTTCGGCCAATTATCCCGGTGCGGCCGCCGAGACGGTGGCCAATACCGTCACCCAGGTGATCGAACAGCAAATGACCGGGCTGGACGGATTGCGCTACCTCTCGTCGCGCTCGACCTCGCAGGGCAATGCCGAGATCACCCTGACCTTCGAGACCGGCACCGATGCCGATATCGCGCAGGTGCAGGTGCAGAACAAGCTGGGACAGGCCACGCCCCTGCTGCCCGAAGTCGTCCAGAGGCAGGGCATCACTGTCGAGAAATCCTCGGCCGGGTTCCTGATGGTCATCGGCCTGATCTCGACCGATGGCAGCCTCAATCAGGTGGATCTGTCGGACTACATGACGACCAACCTCGTCGACGAATTGAGCCGTGTCGAGGGTGTCGGATCGGTTCAGGTTTTCGGCGCGGAATACGCGATGCGTATCTGGCTCGATCCGGCCAAGCTGGCCGCTTTCCAGATGACGCCGTCGGATGTCGTGGCCGCCGTTTCTGCGCAGAACGCGCAGATCACCGCCGGCGCGTTCGGGGCGCGTCCCGCCGTTGAGGGCCAGCAACTCAACGCCACGATCACCGCGCAATCGCTGCTGAGCACCCCCGAGGATTTCCGCCAGATCGTGCTGCGAGCCGAAACCGATGGCGGGCTAGTGCTCCTGGACGATGTCGCGCGTGTCGAGATCGGCGCGCAGAACTATGCCACCACGGCGCGGTTCAACACCGACCCGGCGTCAGGGATGGCGATCACTCTCGCACCGGGTGCCAACGCGCTGGATACCGCCCGTGCGGTCAAGGACCGGATGGCCGAGTTCCAAAAATTCTTTCCCGACAACGTGGAATACGTCGTCCCCTACGACACCACGCCCTTCGTCGAAATTTCGATCAAAGAGGTGGTCAAGACCCTGTTCGAGGCGATCGGCCTGGTGTTTCTGGTGATGTTCCTTTTCCTGCAGAACCTGCGCGCGACGCTCATTCCGACGCTGGCCGTGCCGGTGGTCCTTCTGGGCACGTTCGGGGTGCTGGCCGTGGCCGGATTCTCGATCAATACGCTGACCATGCTGGCCATGGTTCTGGCCATCGGTCTGCTGGTCGACGACGCCATCGTGGTGGTCGAGAATGTCGAACGGATCATGGAGGCAGAGGGCCTGCCCCCGCGCGAGGCCACGCACAAATCCATGGGCCAGATCACCGGCGCTCTGGTGGGTATCGCGATGGTGCTGTCGGCGGTCTTCGTGCCGATGGCCTTCTTTCCTGGCTCGACCGGCGTGATCTATCAGCAATTCGCGATCACCATCGTGTCGGCCATGGCGCTGTCGGTCGTGGTGGCGATCACGTTGACGCCGGCGCTGTGTGCCTCGCTGCTCAGGCCAAAGACGGGTCGTGGCGCGAAACGCGGTCCCTTCGCGTGGTTCAACCGCGTATTCGACGCGCTCACCGGCGGATATGCCGGCACGGTGCGCTGGTCTGTGCGCCGTCCGATGCGCGTATTTGGCATGTATATTGCGCTTGCGGTCTGCATGGCCTTCCTGTTTGTGCGCACGCCCACGGGATTTCTGCCCGAAGAGGATCAGGGCATCCTCTTTACCCTGATCCAGACCCCGACGGGATCGACCGCCGAGCGCACGCTCGACGTGCTCAGGCAGGTAGAAAACTATTATCTGAACGAGGAATCGGAGGTCGTAGAGTCGATGTTTGGTGTGGTCGGGTTCAGCTTTTCGGGCAACGGGCAGAACATGGGTCTTGCGTTCGTGCAGCTCAAGGACTGGGGCGAGCGCACCGAGCCGGGACAAAGCGTGCAGGCCCTTGCCGGTCGAGCCTTCGGCGCATTCAGCCAGATCCGCGATGCACAGGTCTTCCCGGTCGTCCCGCCATCGGTGATCGAGTTGGGCAACGTCTCGGGCTTCGATTTCTACCTTCAGGCGCGCAGCGGCCAGAGCCACGAAGATCTCGTCGCGGCGCGCAATCAGCTTCTCGGGGCGGCGGCGCAAAGCGACATGATCGCCTCGGCGCGCCCCAGCGGGCTGGAGGACGCGGCGCAGTTCAACCTCGATATCGACTGGCGCAAGGCCGGGGCCATGGGTCTGACCCCCGATGATGTCGGCCAGTTGCTGCAATTCGCCTGGGCCGGGACCTATGTAAACGATTTCCTTGATCAGGGCCGGATCAAACGCGTCTATGTCCAGGGCGAGGCCGAGGCACGCGCCACGCCTTCGGATATCGAGAAATGGCGGGTGCGCAACGGCAGCGGCGGGCTGGTGCCGTTTTCGAATTTCGCCGAAGGCACGTGGGATTACGGCGCGCAGGGGCTTTACCGCTACAACGGTATTCCGTCGGTGCAGGTGCAGGGCTCCCCGGCGCCGGGCGTGACTACCGGCGAAGCAATGGCCGAGATGGAGCGCCTCGCCGGAGAGCTTGGTTCCGGATTCCAGCTTTCCTGGACCGGCCTGTCGTTAGAGGAGCGCGAGTCTGGCAATCTGGCACCGCTGCTTTACGCGCTGTCACTGGCCGCCGTGTTCCTGTCGCTCGCAGCACTTTACGAAAGTTGGTCGATCCCCTTCGCGGTCATGCTGGCGATGCCCATCGGCATCGTCGGTGCGCTGACCGGGGCATGGCTGGGCGGCTTCGAGAACGGGGTGTTCTTTCAGGTGGGCCTTCTCACGGTGATTGGCCTCACCGGCAAGAACGCGATCCTGATCGTGGAGTTTGCCCGAGACCGCTACGAGGCCGGCGATCGGGTGATCGAGGCCGTGGCCGTGGCCGCAAGTCAGCGGTTCCGGCCGATCATTATGACCTCGATGGCGTTTTCGCTTGGAGTGCTGCCGCTGGTGCTCAGTTCCGGCGCAGGCTCGGGCGGTCGCAACGCCATCGGATCGGGGGTGCTTGGCGGGACGATCTCGGGCACAGTTCTGGGGGTAATCTTCGTGCCTCTCTTCTTCGTGATCGTGACGCGCCTGTTCAACGTGTCAGCGAAAAAGAGTTAAATAATCTCTGAAAAGCATTCGACATTTGGCCTGAACCGCTCGAACTCCGACAGCATCAATCTGCACTTGTAGGGCGCCCAAAACGGCCCCTGGAGTCGCGCAACGTTGTTGCCGACGGCGTGGGTGCCTGTGAACGCAGACGCCCTCCACGAGTCTCTCTGTGACTCTTACCCCTCTCGCGCCGCTCTCTGCGCACGCTTGAAAAAGTGCCGCGTGGCCTGCTCGCGAGCGTCCTTGTCGGTCATGACGATGTTGCGCATCTCGTTGTCGTTCTGGAACATTTTGACCATACCCTCGAAGAATGCCTGCGAGAACGCGTTGTAGACCACGTCGGCGGGATTGTTGCGGACCATCTCGGTCATGTCCTCGTCCATGATCTCGCGGGTGACGCGCTCAAAGCGGAGGAAATCGTCGCGTGAGAAGCTCGTCCCGTGCCGCTCGTTGAAGGAGTCGATGATTTCCGAGAGCGACCGCTCCTCCTCCTCGGTATAGGCGTTCGCACCGAACTCGGTGATCGGATCGAGCGTCGCGGTCTCACCGGCCGCGAGAGACGCGCTGCCTTCCTCGCCCTTCTGGAGCTTGAAGGCCGACAGGGTCAGCATGTCGTCGGTGATGGTGATGTCGGCGGGCACATCGCGTGACGGTAGAAGGCGCGAGAGCCAGGCGGAATAGGCGTAGAGCTTCTCCAGCCAGGCGTCGTTGAGCGACACGACCTGCGCGACGAACGCGTAGAAGCGCAGGAAGCTCTTGAGGAGCTGTCGGAACTCCTCCTGCTGGGTCTCGTCCTCATCGAGGATGAACCGCTCCAAGGCGAGACGCACGGTGCCTTCGAGCGCCAGGCGGTCCTGGGTCGTCAGGTCACCCTTGAAGAACTGATCCGCGAACCGCGCGACCTCGTCCTTATGGATATAGGTCGCGTTCGTGATGCGCTGTTCCAGGTCGTAAATCTGGTTGAGATCGGTGCGCTCCTCCAGAGCCGTCGCCTCGAAGAACGGCGCAAACGCCTCGCGGATCTCTTCCATCGTGTTCTGGAAGTCGAGCACAAAGGTCGGCTTGTCCTTGCCATAGCTGCGGTTCAGCCGGGCCAGCGTCTGCACCGCCTGCAGGCCCGCCAGCTTCTTGTCGACATACATCGCCACCAGCTTCGGCTGGTCGAACCCGGTCTGGTATTTCTCGGCCACCACCAGGACCTGATAGTCGTCCGTGTCGAATTTCTTGGGCAGCTCGGTCTCGGCGAAACCATTCGCGGTGGCCTCGGTCCAGACATTTCCGTCGATGGTCAGGTCACCCGAGAAGGCCACCAGGGCCTTTAGGCCGGTATAGCCCTTGTCCTCGATGTAGCGGGTCAGCTGCTGCCAGTAGCGCAGCGCGTGTTCGCGGCTCTGGGTGACAATCATCGCCTTGGCCTGACCGGACAGCTCCTTGGCGACATGGCGGCGGAAGTGCTCGACGATCACCTCGACCTTCTGGTCGATCGCCGTGGGGTGCAGGGAGGCGTAGCGCGCGACCCGGGCCTGCGCCTTGCGGCCCTTGAAGGCGGGGTCGTCCTCGATGGTCTTCTCAAGCTGGTAATAGGCCTTGTAGGTCATGTAATTCTTGAGGACATCGACGATGAACTCCTCCTCGATCGCCTGGCGCATCGAGTAGAGGTGGAACGGGTGCGGCTTGCCATCCGCGCCGATGCGCCCGAAGCGCTCCAGCGTCACGTTGCGCGGCGTCGCGGTGAAGGCCAGGAACGAGATGTTCTTCTGCGGGCCACGCGCCTTCTGGAAGGCCAGCACCAGGTCCTCGATGTCGTCCGAGCTGGTGGCGTCGCGCGTCAGCGCGTCGCTCATCGCCTGTGCGGCCTTGCCGGATTGCGAGGAATGGGCCTCGTCGATGATCACCGCGAAATTGCGCCCGGCCTGGCCCGAGATCGTCGCTAGATGTTCGGTGCCGAATTTCTGGATCGTCGTGATGATGATCCGCGCGCCCCTGAGGATCGCGTCCTTCAGATCGCGGGACGTTCCGTCGATCTTCTTCACCACGCCCTCGGTCTGGGCAAAGCCGCCGATGGTGTTCTGCAACTGCCGGTCCAGCACCAGGCGGTCGGTCACGATGATGGCGGTGTCAAAGAGCGGTTTGTCGTCCTCGTCATGCAGGTTGATGATCTGGTGCGCGGTCCAGGCGATGGTGTTGGACTTGCCCGACCCGGCGCTGTGCTGGATGAGGTAGTTCTGCCCGGCCCCCTGCCCCCTCGCATCGACCAAGAGCTTGCGCACCGCGTCGAACTGCTGGAAGCGCGGGAAGATCAGCACCTCCTTGCCATTGCTGCGTTCGAGGTGGATGAACCGGCCGATCAGGTCGAGCAGCACCTCGCGCGAGAACACCGCGCGCCCCTCGGGCAGGTCCTTGTAGAGATAGGCGACGCGGTTCTCGTCCGGCACATCGGGGTTGCCAGCCCCGCCGTCGCGGCCGCGGTTGAAGGGCAGGAACCGGGTCTTGCCATTCATCAGGCGCGTGGTCATCGACACGTTGTCCTGGTCCACCGCGAAATGCACGATCGCGCCGCGCTTGAATGTCAGGAGCGGCTCGCCCGCCGGGGAGCGGTCCTGCCGATACTGCTTCTCGGCGTGGCGCACGTTTTGCCCGGTCAGCAGGTTCTTGACCTCCAGCGTCGCGACCGGGATGCCGTTGACGAAGGTCACGATGTCGATGGATTTCTTCGGGTCCTTGGCGCTGTAATGCACCTGGCGCATCACCGACAGGATGTTCGCCTCATAGAGCCGCGTCAGATCGGGGTTCAGATTCGAGGCGGGCTTGAAGAAGCACAGCGCGAAGCGGATGTTGGGCACCAGCTTGATGCCGTCGCGCAGCACCACGTGGGTCGGGTTATCCTTGAGCGCCTTGTCGAGCCGCTTGAGCACCTCCGCCTCGGCCTGCGCGCTGTAGTGGTCCTCGAGCGTCTGCCATGCCTCGGGCTGCGTGGTCCTGAGGAAGCGGAACAGCAGCTCGGTGTCGAGCGCGTGGGCCACGTCATAATGCGCCGCACAATCGCGCTCGATGTATCCCTGGTCAGCGGTCAGGCAGGCGACGATATGGGCCTCGAAGACCTTCTCCTGGTGAATGTCGGCGGTGGTGTGGGTGTCGGTCATGAGAATCCGTCCGTTACAATTCCTCCACGATGAGGGTCCCGCATCTTCGCTGGAAAAAAATGCCCCACTATCGCCTGCGGACAAAGCGGTTGCAGGATGGAGAACCCTGCGCCTTGGTAAGGCTCTGGCTCAAAATCTCCGTCGAAAAAGAAATCCTTAAAAATATACTCAAGCGTGGTTCCCGCAAAATCCCTTAGGGATCTTGAGGAAATAAATGCCATTGGCACATCGCAGACGAATACGACTGGTTTGCCCTCTTTACGCAGCTCCGCTCGAAATCGGTCAGGATTGCCCAAGCGAATAGCGAGACAGTGTAGGTATTCGCTCCCGTGGATCATGTAGTGAGCACAGAATTGTATCAGAAAATCTTGATTCGCCTCAAAGTAAAGACGACCTTCCCTGCCCCCACCATCAACGTCTCCCATATCCTCCATTGCCGCCTCAAGTTGTGCTTCTCCCACATCGCGAAAGCGCCCATTCAAGAACCTAGAACGCAACTCATCGTGGATTCGGTTCGGGTCGAGAGGCAATAGACCTTTCTCATAAAATGACGCCAGGTCGGCCGTCCGAGTGCCATGGGTCGCGCGGAAAGCGCGATAATGCGTGCGCAGGCGATTTACAAGGAGTTCTCCGATGTCACTTTTGCAACCATGAACTGCCTCAATGATTCCATCGAGCCAATCGAGGTTATCTCCAACGATATACTCTGGCGGCTCATCGAGGAATTTAGCCCGAACGTCTTCGTCGATCACGTCATTAAGAAGGTATAAAATGGAAGATTTCCATCCCGAATAGTTCTGGAACTCCCAAACGGTAGGTGGTGCCAGACGCTGCCTCCAATCGGGTGAGATTTGACGTTTTTCATAGCTTGGAATCACGAGCCCATCTCCTCTTGAATGGCGTCGAGACGGCGGGCGGGGGTTCCGGATTTGGTGTAGGTCTCCACGTTGATCTGCCCCGTGACAGCGGCGGTGATCAGGGCGGAGCGGTATTCTTTGAGGCGGTCGATGGAGGCGTTGATCTTGTCATCCAGCAGAGCCACCCGCTGTCGTGTTAAATTGATCTTCGCGTTGATCGCGCGCTGCTCGTCCATTGTCGGAACAGGGAACGGCATCTTCTGAAGTCGCGTGATGTAGATGTGCTTGATCGTGGTGCCACCTGCTTCAAACACCATTCGATCTTGGTAACGACGAGAAAGCAGGACATTTGCAAGGAACTCGCTGGTGACGCGGTTCTTCCGCGGTCGAAGCAGAGCGACTGATTGATTTATGCAAACAGGGCGACCGTCGTGGATGGCGACGCGTCCCAGTGTTCCGTCCTTTGTCAGAAGCACATCGCCCTTTCTCGGGCGACTCTTGTCGGTCAGATCGTGGTCAAAGGCGTGTTGAGACGTGTGACGTGCGCTTTCCCACAATATGCGACCGTAGTTCACATCGTTCGCAGTGAGCAGAAATGGACCTTCGTCTTCGGTCGGCATCGGGTTCGTGAACCCGTAAGTGATCCTTTGCAGTTCCCAACCGATGCGACTGAGTTGCCACGATGACGGGATGCGACCCAACCAATCCACGCCAGTTTCAACAAGGTCGCCATCTAATCGGTCGGTTTGAAATACGATGCCCGAAACCTCAGCATTGATGCGCTCGTTCCACAAAGCCACCAACCGCTGCTTTTTCTCGATCAGCAGGTCTATTCTTGCGGTCTCACGGTCCAGAAAGTCGGCGATCTGGCGTTGGGTTGCGAGGTCGGGGACAGCGATCTGACCATTCAACATCGCATCCATGTCGATGTTGTCTACCGTTGCACCGATTTGGCACCATTCGAGCAGCTTCTTTTTTTGTTGCCCCTCGATCCAATACGCGAAGAACTCGGGCAGCAGGGAACGGCGAAAGCGAAACGCTTTTATGTCTTGGTTCAGCGCGACTGGCACAGTATTCAAAGCGATTGGCAACGAATGCTTCAGGATACCCGACCGAACCACCATCAAGACTGAACTTGGTGGCACCATGTTCGTAGCGCTGTTCTTGACGGCATCTACCGTGATCAGGTCTTCCGCCGTGTCGATCATCCGGCGTTTCATATCCTTGGGCGTGACCCATGGAACAGTCCCATCGGTCCAGTAGTCCAGGTTGTATTTACTTGGCGTTCCACCCCCGAAGAACCCGGAGAGGTGGAACTTGATCTTTCTGCGGTCCCAAGATGTAGGTGTTTCGTGCTGCGAGGCGTCAAGCATCACTCAACCACCTCCTTCAGCAGCCCTGCGATCTCGGCTTCCAGCGCCTTCAACTCGGCGTCGATCTCCTCGAGCGGGCGGGGCGGGACGTATTTGTAGAAATAGCGGTTGAAGTTGATCTCGTAGCCGATGCGGCCGACGCCGCCGTCCTGGGCGTCGATGTGGCTCTTGTCCACCCAGGCGTCGGGGACGAAGGGCAGCACCTCGCGCTGCACGTAGGTGCGCCAGTCCTCGTTCAGCGGCACCAGTTCGTGATCGCGCAGATCGGTGTCGGGCTCGGGATTGCCCTTGGCGTCGGTGCAGACCTCCGCCGCCTCGTCGCGCTCCGACAGCGCCCCCAGGATGGCCTTGCGCACCGGCGCGCCGATCTTGACGCCAGCGGCCTGGAGCGCGTCACTGAGTGCGGCGTCGAATGCGCTGCGGCTCACCCACCGCCCCCCCGCCAGATGCTGCTCCAGCGACTCCAGAATGGCGCTCTGCTCCTCCTCGTCGAGCCTGGCAAAGGGCTTGGCCTCACGCAGCGCCTCCAGCCCCTCTGGCGTGACAGCGAAGGCCAGTTTCAATGGACGCTCGACGCGGATTTCGCGATAGCCGAAATCGGTGGTGGCGAAGATCTTGGACACGTCGCTCCAGTCACCATCGCCGTTCAGCATCTCGGCGTAGAGCCGGGTGATCTGATCGCAGGCCTCGGGCGGAATTTCCCGACGCTTGGAGCCGAGCGACTTGCGCATGGATTTCCAGAACCGCTCGCCGCTGGCGTCGATCAACTGCACCTTGCCGCGCCGGGCCTTGTCCTTGCGGTTGGTGAGCAGCCAGACATAGGTCTGGATGCCGGTGTTGTAGAAGAGATCGGTGGGCAGCGCGATGATCGCCTCGACCCAGTCGTTCTCCAGCATCCAGCGGCGTATCTCGCTCTCGCCCGACCCGGCCCCGCCGGTGAAGAGCGGCGAGCCGTTCATGACGATGCCGATGCGCGAGCCCTGCTCGTCGTGGCGCATCTTGGAGATCATGTGCTGGAGAAACAGCAACTGCCCGTCCGAGATGCGCGGCAGCCCGGCCCCGAAGCGCCCGGACATGCCCTGCTCGGCGGCCTCGTCCTTGATCGGGTCGGCGTATTTCTTCCAGTCCACGCCGTAGGGCGGATTGGAGAGCATGTAGTGGAACCGCCGGTCGGCATGCGCGTCCTGGGTCAGCGTGTTGCCATAGGCGATGTTCTCCGGGTTGTGGCCGGTGACCAGCATGTCGGATTTGCAGATCGCGAAGGACTCGGGGTTCAGCTCCTGGCCGAAGAGTTCGACGCGGATGCGGTCGTTGAGCGCCTTCATCTCCATCTCGGCGATCGACAGCATGCCGCCCGTGCCCGCCGCCGGGTCATAGATCTGGCGGATGACGCCGGTGCCGGTCAGGGCATCACGGTCGTTGATCAGCAAGAGCGAGACGATCAGCCGGATCACCTCGCGCGGGGTGTAATGTTCGCCGGCCGTTTCGTTCGAGATTTCCGAGAAGCGGCGGATCAGGTCCTCGAAGAGATAGCCCATCTCCAGGTTGGAGATGGTATCGGGATGCAGATCGATCTGGGTGAACCGGTCGAAGACCTGATAGAGCAGCCCGGCGTCGTTGAGCCGCTTGAGCTGATCGGTGAACAGGAACTTGTCGAGGAACACGTCGCGGACATTGCCGGAGAAATTCGTGATGTAGTCAATCAGGTTGCGGTGGATGTCCTTGGGGTCCTGCCCCTTGAGCGTGGCGAATGTGAAGCGCGACTCGTTGTAGAGACGGATGTTCGAGCCGACGACACCTGACAGCAGCGCATCGCGCGCCTCGTCGTCCATGTCCCTGGGCAGCGAGGCCGCCATTTCGAGAACGTCCTGCTTGGTCGTTTCCAGGATGCAGTCGAGTCGCCGCAGGACCACGAAGGGCAGCACCACCTTGCCATATTCCGACTGCTTGAAATCACCCCGGAGAAGCTCGGCGATCGACCAGACGAAACTCCCGAGGCTTTTGATATCGTTATTGCTCATCACCGTCCCTGACCTTTTCTCGTTCAGGATGTGCGGTGCGCCTCGATAGTGCAAGGGCCGCATAACGAGATGCCGGCCTTCAGGCGGCGCGCTTTCTGGGGTGGGCGATGCCGGCGGTGCGGTCAAAACGATTGGTGCTCGCAAGCTCGGTCAATGGAAGCTCGCCCGGTAGCTCTCAGCGATGAGAGCGACATGCGCCGCCAGTGGCAGGTCAGGTGAAACTCGAATGCTCGGGGTTGGCCGACTTCTCCTCACTGTCCTTCTCGGCCATCCTGATCATGTAATCGGCCGCCTCCGGCGTGGGGATCACCTGCTGGAGATCGACGAAGATCTCCTCGCCGAACCGGTAGTGCACCACCTTGACGCAGCGGGCTTCGATCTGGTGCTCGCGCAGCCAGAGCACCGTGGCCGTCACCTCGCGCCGGAAATTCGCCGCGATGAAGACGACGCGCTGGTTGGTGCTGTCATTCAGGGCGACCTCGTCCAGCGCGTCTTCCCCCCAGGAACTCCCAGATCAGCCCAGCCGCGTCGCCGCCGAGGCATGTAGTCGGGCCGCCGGGCGGGCGTGCCTGACCTTCTTGCCGCTGAACGTCCGGCGCCTCAACTCACCTGAAGCACCCGGACCTCGTGCAGATAGGTGCCGGCGCGGTATTCTATGTCGTCGCCGACTTCGGCATCGAGAAGCGCCTGCCCCAGCGGCGTGTGCACACCGATCATGCCGAGGTCGGCGTCGTGCCCGTCCTCGACCAGCGTGATCTCCATCTTACCCCCGCGATTGCCGCGTTTCTCCAGCCGCACGGTTGAACCGATGGCAACCACAGCGCGCCTGTCATCGGCCCTGGACGGCATCGCCCGCTCTTCGGGCGGCGTGGCGCCATTAGTCGTCGCTGTGCCGCCGAGCGCGAGTTCAGGCTGAGGGGGCGCGTGGCGTGCCGGCTTGCGGGCGGGCCGGGCCGTCTCCGGGACGCCGAAGAGGTCGCGGGGCGAGTTCGGCCTCGCCGGGTCTTCGCGGTGGGGCGTCCCAGAGGTGTCAGTAGCTGCCGGGGGATCGGAGCTGCCGGGATCTGCGTCTTGCGGCTCGGACTCGGTGGAGGACGGGGTCGGCTTCGGACTCGTATCGGCTAGACCTTTTCCCAGGGTCGTCGCCGAGGCCCCCTCTGAGGCGGGCGCTTGCGACTCGTTGACAAGCTCGCCTGCCGCGGGTGCCTCGCTGGTGACTCCGCCAGCCTCCGCGAATGCATCGACGAGGATAACCTCGGTGAACCGGTCGTCGATAGAGGTGGCGCCGATCGGCTCGATCTTCAGCCGGTTTAGCGTCTCGCGCAGGTTCGCCCACCAGTAGTCGCGATTGGCCTTCCACTGGCTGCCGAAGACTCGCCAGAACACCCAGCCTGCGCGCTCGAGTGCCGCCTGCCGAATCATGTCGTGCTCCCAGACTTCGGGTCCGTGGAACTGGTCGCCGTC
Organism: Roseovarius ramblicola; assembly: GCF_042430665.1. Classification (NCBI taxonomy): domain Bacteria; kingdom Pseudomonadati; phylum Pseudomonadota; class Alphaproteobacteria; order Rhodobacterales; family Roseobacteraceae; genus Roseovarius; species Roseovarius ramblicola. The sequence continues at coordinate 166,914 of NZ_JBHMEC010000008.1, forward strand.
GAGCTCGATGGCGAGGCGACGGTCATCGGCTCCCTCGACCACAAGGTCGATGCTGAAGCCGCCGGCCGCCACTTGCGGGCGGACTCGGTAGTTGGCGTCGAGCAGCATCAGGAGCACTTCGCGTTCGAACCCGCTGTCGCAGCGATCGAGCAACCTGTCGATCTCGCAGCCGGTCGCGGCCCGCCCGTTGGGCATCGGATTGGCAAAGTGCTGGAGGATCTGTGCCTTGATGTCGGTTGGCCTAAGGTCCTCGAGCTGGACCGAGCGCACGAGATAGAGCCGGTCGCGCGCCCGGCTCATCGCCACGTTGATGCGCTGCTGGTCTTCTCTTTTCGTCTGGGAGCGTGCGTGGCCCGGCGTGGCGACCATCGACAGGAACACGATGGAGCGCTCCTGCCCCTGCATGGTGCGGGCATCGCCGTAGATGATGTGCCTCTCTTCGATCTTCTCGGGGCCGATCCGGTCGTCTTCGACGAGCATCCGGCCGATCTTTTCGGCCTGTTCGCTTCCGATCAGGGAGATGACCCCGATATCACGCCCGTCATGTGCCGGATCCTGGATCAGGCGGGCTATCTCGTCGACGATCCAGCGGGCCTCGGAAGCGTTGGTCTTGCCTTGGCGCGCGGCGCCCGGAATGTAGACATCCGCGAGCGGCGGGTCGAAGCGCTCGGAGGCCTTGGGCACACGCAGCGGCACCAGCTCGTTGTTGTAATAACGTGTCGAGAACTGGATGATCGGTGCCACACAGCGGAAGTGCTCGCGCAGCATCACGTGGCTGTCCGGGTGCATGCGCTTGGTGATCTCGAAAATCGACGAGTTCTCGTCGATGAGGTCTTTGCCCGGCAGGCCCTCGAGGAACTCGGCGCGCAACCCGTTGATCTTCTGCATTGAGATGCCGACCACGGACGGGCTCACCTGTTCCTCGTCACCCACGACAAGGATCTTCTTGCCACGCGCAAGGGCGGCCAGCGCGGTGATATCGCTCTGCGACGCCTCGTCGAGGATCACCAGGTCGAAGTCGCCGAAATCGGCAGGGAGCTGTTCGGGGATCTTATATTCCGGCATAATCCAGACAGGGGCGGCCGCGGAGGCGCGCTTGGCAGCGTCCCGTGCGGCACGAATGAACCGCGGGGCTTTCTTGCCCTTGCCGGTGCCGATCTTGGCCACGGCCTGAGTGAAGGTCTCCATGGCCTGCCGGATGGAGGGCGTCATCCGCTCCTTAAGGCCCAGAAGCGTGCGTGTCCGGATGAGTTCCTCGAAGAGACTGCGCCGGCGCTTCATGGCATCGGCCTTGGCCCTGCGGTGATCGTCCCCGTTGCCGAGATCGATGATGCGATTGACGCGGGCACGCATCTCGGCCCAGGCCCAGGCCTCCTTCCAGGTATCGGGTATTAGATCTGCCGCGGCATCTGGGCGGTCCTCGAGCCGCGCGCGCCACTCCGGAGCGCCGGCCTCCGAGAGTGCGTCGAGATCGGCGCCCAGGTCTTGAAGCCGCATGGAGACCTCCGCGAGGCGGCCGAGCTCGGTGGTGATCGCGGCGCGGGCATCGATGATGTCGTTGGGACTGGTCTCTTCCCGGCCCAGCGCGCCGGCGAGATTGCCGAGTTCGACCATGACCGGAAGCGTCGCACCCTCGGAAAGCGTCTGAAGCTGTTCGAGGGCGGGATGCGCGGCATATCCGTCCGGAAGATTGCCGCGGAGCGCGAAGAGGATGTCCGTGCAGTCGAGCGAGTTGCGCAGGCCGTCGAGATCGAGGCCAAAGGGAAAGAGCGCCTCCAGGGCAGTGCAGACATGAGACAGACGTTCCGCGGTCGCGAGGGCCGTGCCGAGTTCCGCCTGTCTGTCTTTCAGGTAGTGGGCGATTTCGTGCGGCTGATCTGGTAAAACGGGAACAAGTTTTTCACCGATAATGGGACGCACCGCCAGAAAAATATCCTCCCGGTGGCGCCGTAGGTGGTAGGCGTCGAGCACGGATTTCCAGTGGGCGACGGAGGCAGGGGCCGCATCCTTTACGCGGACCGAGCCAATGGCCGATTTGAGAGCTCCGTTGAAGAGGCCAAATCCCACCGGCTTCTGGCCGGCCGCGCCGCGATTGACGGCAGCAACGAACTCATCTTCCTTGCAGTTTCCAAGGTCGTATCGCACGTCGATGATGGCATCGAGATCCTTGAACTGAGAGAGAACCCCCAGCAACGATTTCAAGTCTGTCCGGTCGATCCCGTCTTTCTTGCTCAGCGCGCGCCGGGTAAGGGCGCGCACTGCTTCGGACTGCTGATCGATGCCGCGGGAGAGCGCCTCGGCTTCGGCGAGGACCCGAGCGGCCTGCTCATCGGCACCGGCATTGTCGCGCGCCATGCGCGGAGCGGTAGAGTAGTCGACGATCTCGCGGTTGTTCCAAGCGAGCTCGGCCTTGTGGGCTGCGATGAGGTCAGCGGTGCCGGGCAGTTCGGATGGATCGGGGAGCGTGGCGCCGGCATAGACGATGTCGGTCGCGAGCTCCGGAAGATTGCTCTTGAGGCGCGCGAGCACTGCGTCGAGTTGCGCCGGTGGCTGGCGATCCGGTGCGTCGGAAAACCAGCCATGCGCGGGGGCTTCCTCCTCAAGCAGATCGACGAGATCCATCGGTGTGGGCGTGTCGCCTTTCCACTCGAGCCGGTCGAGATTGGCCTGGGCGATGCGCGCAAGCGTCTCGTCCGCCTTTCTGGCCGTCTCGTCGCAGTCGATGATCTGCTGCTCGAGTTTTCCCTTTCGGGCCACAGCGGCGGCGGTGTCGAGGGTGACGACCTCGTGCGACAACTCCTTTACCGCGTCCTGGAGTTGCTGGGCGCTGTCGCGGTCGGTGCCCACGGAGGCGATGGCGAGGGGCCGCAGGGAGTCCGGGAGCTTTTCACGGACGGCCGCGATCGCCTCAGGTGTTCGTGCGGTGACCAGCACGCGTTTTCCGAGCGCCATCTGGTGGCTGATGATGTTGGCGATGGAATGCGATTTGCCGGTGCCTGGAGGACCGGAGACGCAGGCGACGGCCACCTTCGAATCGTCGAGCAGGTCGGAAATTCGGCCCTGCTCGTGATTGAAGGGGAGCGGGAAGAAATGCACTGGTTGAGCGTTTCCGTCATCGGTCGCGGTGGCTTGGCCCGAGCCGGCGCGGGCCGCGCCTGCGGCTTCGGGTGTCGGTCGTGGCTCCGCGGTGGCGTAGGTCGATCCGGCGCCATCGGTCTCTCCGCGCAGCACTGCCATGTCGAGGCCAAAGGAGCTGGTTGCGCGCTTGGGTGCGTCCGGTGGCGTGACCGCGTATCCCCGCAGCGAGGCAGGCGTCTCTGCCGTGTCGTCGTCGATCTGCTTGCGCAGCGCCCCGAGATCGTTGAGCCGTGCCTCGTTGGAGCGCGGGCGGCCGAAAATGGCCCAGCTTGAGGTGACGCGGAACTGTTCTTCCGCGGGAGGCAGCGCCTTGCCATCTTCCATCGTCTCGCGGGTCACGTGCTCGCCGTCGCTGGCGATCTCGCTGGCCACCGTGTCGAGAAGGGGCTCCCAAAGTGCGCCCGAGAAGGGCGTGAACTCGAGATTGCCATCGAGAAAGACCGAGAGCTGCGCCTGGAGGCTGTGTTGCAGCTTGTGGGAGTTGTCGACCTCGATTTCGATATACGGCTTCAGGGACAGGCTCGGCGCAAGATCTCGTGGCCGCATGACGATCACGCCGCCCGGTTCGAGATCTATGTCCACGAGCTGCTCGATGACCGGCATGTCTATCTTCGTGCCGCGATGTTTCCAGCGGCCTACGCCGATGCCCCAAACGAGCTCCGGGGGCGCGCCCTCGGAGGTGTGGATCGCGGAGTGGATGGAGAAGAGATTGTTATAGAGTTCGATGGTGTGGCGAACCGGCTTTTCGTGCTCGGCCCATTCCGCCCAGGGGCCACCGACATATTTTTCGAAGTCCCGCCTCATCTCGGGGAGATTTTCGGCGTGCAGTATCGCCTTCACGCGGCTTTCGGTCGTGATGCCATTCTCGATGATCGGGCGCACATCATCCGGGTCGAGGAGGCCGCCCTCGCAGAGATCGGACGCCTCCTCGATGGTGACCTCGACGGAGATCGCAGAGCGCATCTGCGGCGCCTTTGTCGGGTCTCTGGGTTTAGAGACCAGGAACGCGACGACATACGCCGAGGGGTCCGGCGGCGCGGTTTCGCGCTGCCGGTCGATCCGCATCCAGGCACCGTCGTCGCAGTCGAGATGAACGCCCGGCGCTTCGTGAAAATCGCTTTCGTGAAAGACCCCGAGGCCCGCCTGCATTTCCATCTGGACTTTCTCGCGGGCGCGCAGAACGCCTTCGGCGAAGCCGAGAAGTCCGGCGAGTTTCTGACGATCCTCGGGGGTCATCTTGGGGGTCTCGGCATTATCTTCCATGTAAAGTCCGCTCTCTTTGCCTCTGCCTATCCTGCCGAAGAAGAGGATTTGCCCGAGAAACGTTTCGGTTCCCGACTCGGCTACACGACGGAGATGTTGGACAGGATGCCATCGGTGAAAGGAAACGTCAGCCTTGTTTGGGGCTTGTATGTCGCATCGTGGTTATCATGCCCTCCTTCGGATGCGTGTTGCGCCCTGTCGCGGCTTCCAGACGGTGGACCTAGGAACCATTTCCCCGGGTTCCTAAACCTCGGAAAACAAGCACTATGAGCACAAAACTCAAGACCTAGCACTTGAAAGCCGCACTGAAGTCGAGCAAGCGCAAATCAGTCTCCATCGATTACAGACTCCTGCTTGGGCTTATCGCCGTCGTTTCGACTGGATCCGTTGGCGCCATTGGCAGCAAGGTCTTCGAGGGTGCGGCTCTCGCGCTCGACCTGAAGAATCCGAACGGGATTGCCCCCCCCCGAGAAGGGCCGGGAGAACCCAGCAGAGACAGCCAAGTCTGATAAATGTCGTCGCCCGCCGGATGAAGTCTAATCCTCCAGAGATGAGCTTGTTTGTCAACCGGCTGGCAATGGGGAGTCTCATGGCACGCGACTTCGATCACCAGGTCGCCGAACTCCAGGTCCGCGCCGCCGTGCTCAACCGCTACACCGCGCTCGGCATACCCGTCACAGAGCCCGTGGGATAAGTCCGTCCGGGGAAAGGGGAGGTCCAGGCTTCACCCTCTTTGCGCAACAAAGCCCACATCGCACCGTGTCCAGCTTGGAATGACTTTCCTGAACTTGAGGCCTTGAAAAATCTGTAGGTTGTCAATTTGATTCAAGTAGAACTTTTAATTGTTCGTGACGAAATCCAGAGGGGCGGCGGGCTGAACGTGAAGCTTGTAGGACAGCGGGTGTGGCTGTGTGCCTCATCAGAGCGTTAAACGAGGAAGCCGAGCGTAAGAGAAATCCATGTTGATCCCCTCCTTCGTTCGGCTTTCGGCCTCACTCAGTCCGGCGAGCACCTCCCTTCGGTCGGCGCTCGGCGATCATTATGTGATATTGTCTTGAGGAAGATCTTTTCGGTTCTCTTGGATCAGGCAATAGAAACCAATTGCGGCCTGTCCTTGGCCACATGAAAGGCTGATGAATAGGAAGTTGCCGAGTGCCCGTAGCGTCGCAGACAGGTCTCTGGCTGTCACCTAGATATTCATGAACTCGCGACATACGATGAAACGTGCGAGGAGATCTTCACGCATCGCCACCTTTGTTACATAATCGATCACCCTTGGACTTTCAACATCCTGGCAATCATAAGAACCTCGCGGCACGAGGCGGAGCCAATGCTTCTCACCGATCTGAGGAAGTCGCTTCGTCCGCTCAGCCCGAGCCTGTTCCTCAATGGGCGAGTCAACTTGTGCGATCAGGTGCCAATGAGGATTGACGTCGAGCTTCTCGGGGAATGCAAACCACAACAGACGCTCATCCGGTCGCTTCGCCCATTTCGGCCCATTGATCTCACGGTTCACCTGGGCGTCCCAAGCTTTCAGCACATCGCGCATGCGCTGATAGCTAAGCGGCTGGAAGTTAGAGGCCAGCGTGATGAAGTGCGAGAAACGGTAATCCCGCAGCCTTTGTCGTAGCTCATCTTGCATCTGAAGGCGCTGCGCGCGCGGCATGCGAGCTTCGACCGTCGAGCTTACCATAGGCCTGCCTCCTACCTTTTGTGCGTGCCGAGTTTACATATAGCAAAGAGCGCGCCGGCTTGACGACTTTTCCGATTTTTCTCGCCGGAACCTTGGGCACCTCCTGCAGGTGCAGACCGATACTACGAGAGAGAAGTCAATCGCGATACCTTTTGAGACATTCGTGGTGTGGCGGGCGCGCCCCGAACTGAGCCAGAAGGGTCCTGTCGCTGGGTTGGTGGAAATTGGGAGGGCGGCGTAATCTCCAGGTGTTGAAGCAACCATGAACTGCGGCTGGCACCGCCGAAGGAGATTACGCCATGACCGAGACTGCCAAGACCGACCGCGCTGCGCCATTCATCGGGGTGATTGGACGGGTCCGCTCGAAGATGGCTTCCGAAGCCGTGTGCGGGATTTCATCGAGACGAGCTCGCGCTCTTGACTAACCGAGCAGCCTTCGCGATGCGTCTCAGCCGGTCGGCATAACCGTCAACTCCGGCACGTTCGCACGCTCCGGCTGCTGCAGCGCGAACATCACCGCTTCCGCCACGTCCTCCGCCTGCAGCTTGTCCGGCTTGGGTTCCGAGAAGAAGGGCGTGTCCACCATGCCGGGTGCGATGACGGTGCAGCGCCCGCCCCATTCGCGCATCTCCTGCGCCATGTTCCCGCCATAGCCGTGCACGAACCATTTCGATGCGCCGTAGATCGAGCCGGGGATATGCACCTTTCCCGCGACCGACCCGGTCAGCACGAGGTGGCCGCGCGTCTTGCGCAACTCCGGAAGACTCGCCCGAGCCGTATAGAGCAGGGCCATGATGTTCAGGTCGATCAGCTTGCGCCATTCGTCCGGGTCGCCGTTCTCCGTGCCCGGCGTATCCAGCCCCGTGCCTGCATTGGCAAAGGCCGCGTGCACACCGCCGAAACGCTCCGACGTGGTCCTGATCGCCTCCTGCTGCGCTGCAAGGTCGGTCGCGTCGCCGGGTATGACATGACTGGCTGTGCCCAGTTCGGTGTGAAGAGCGGCGAGCTTGTCCTCCGACCGGGCCATGAGCCCGACGTTCCAACCTGCGTCCACCGCAGCGCGCGCCGTGGCTGCGCCGATGCCACTGGACGCGCCGGTGATGAAGAGTGTTTTTCGATCGGTCATGCGGAGCTCCTTTTCTGGTCTTGGGCACACGTAAGCTCGGTCAAGCAGTCATCCACCCCGATCAACCGATCGCAGGGACGTGACCCACCAGCCGCGCGCTGCGAGCACTCCCGGCACTCACTGTCTGGCGTCACCCGTCCGGCAGGATGCGCCTGAGGCTGGCTGAGCGCGTCACAGGATTCGATGGAGAGATGTCGCGACGTTGGGCAGCGCGCCAGGCATAGCGCTCGCCCTGGCTGCTCTCAGCGGCTGTGGCGGCACCGCACCTCTTTTGGACACTCGGTCAGTGCGATCAAGGGGAGGACTGCGCCGTGCCATCAGACGGCAATGGAGAGCGGCGCAAGCTCAAGACGGTATTCGCCATAGTCAGCCACGCCCAGCCATCCTGATCATGTTCGTCATGAACCACCATCGTCTGCGAGTTTACCGCCCCGTTCACAGCGCTGATCCTCACGTTCCGGACGGGCTGTGCCGCGGCTCGGACGCGGCTCCTTCACGGTTTGCGAGGCCGGTTGAAACTGGTCCGTTACAGGTAAAAAAGTGATTTTCGCTATGCTTGGAAAGCTAAGTTATTGATTTTTATAGGATTGAGCGTTTACATATGTAAACATGCGCGCCGCAAGACTGGCAAATGTAAACATTTTCGAGCGTGTTTTTCCGGCGAAATGTAAACCTTTTTCGAGGCTCATGTTTACATATGTAAACGTCCGTGCGCGGCTATGTAAACATTCTCATCGGGCTCGGCACGGCCAGAGTGCGACATGACTTTTCCCTATGGCCCGTTCTCCATGAACAGCGCGACGAGCGGCACATTGATGTAGTAATTGCTGCGGCCCGACTGATGCTTCTCGACGAAGCCGTGCTCGGCGAGTGCGTCGAGGTATTTCGAGGCGGTCTGCCGTGTGACCTTGAGATCGTTCACGACAAACTCGATCCGGGTATAGGGGTGCCGGAAAAGGTTATTCAGCAAATCCTGGCTGTAGATCTTCGGCAGCTCGCTCCTCAGCCGGTGCTTGGCCTCGGCCATCTGACGACGGATGGCCTCGACCAGCAAGAGCGTCGTCTGCGAGGTTTCCGAGACCCCCTCAAGCATGTAGAGCAGCCAACCTTCCCAGTCTCCATGATCACGAACCGCCTGCAGATGGCGATAGTAATCTGCCTTGCGCCGGGTGATGTATCGGCTGAGATAGAGGATCGGGATATCCAGCAAGCCGGTGCGCGTCAGGTAGAGCACATTCAAGATGCGCCCGACGCGCCCGTTTCCATCCGGAAAGGGGTGGATGCTTTCGAACTGGTGATGGATCAGCGCCATCTTGATGAGCGGATCGAGATCGCAAAGCGCGTCGTCGTTCACGAACCGCTCCAGCGCCGACATCCGGGATTCGATTTCACGTAAGTCCTGCGGCGGCACATAGACCATGTCCTGCGTCGCCTCATTTCGCAGGGCGGTGCCGGGCGTGGATCGAAATCCATCCGAGCGGCCTTTCAGCAACCGGAACATCTCGATGAGCGTGCGGTTGGTGATGAGACCGTCGCTTTCAACAAGGTGCTGGAACCCGAGCTTCACGGCATCCCGGTAGAGCGCAACCTCCTTGGCGGCCCCGGATCGCGGACCCTCCGGGAACAGGTCAGCCTGAAAGAGTTCGTCCTGCGTCGTGACGATATTCTCGATTTCCGAGGAGGCCTTGGCCTCCTGCAGCGCCAGGGTGTCGATGAGGATGCCCTGGTTCGGTATCGTCGCCGCACGTCCCTTGAGCTCGGCAAGGGAACGGTTCGCGCGCGCCAGCGCCTTCAGGACCGCGATGGTCTCCAGCTCCACAGGCGGTGGAAGCACGGGGATCTGGTAGGTCGGCGTTAACATGACACGCATCATATGTTAAAGAATTATGATTTCGATAACATGTTGTGGTGAATATGTGAAGGAAATCGAAGACCTTTGACGAACGACATCTCAGGCCAACTGAACCGCTCTCGGCGCGATGAGCACCTGTTAGCTCGATGGCGACACGAGACCGAAGCGCGCGCTCTGGACCCTCACGGCAGCGCTGGCGCGAACGACCTCGTCGTCTCCGGCTATGGGAGCTTTGGGTCATGGGATGTCGGTGGCACCAGAACGCATCCCCATGGCACGATCTCGATTTCCCTAGGACTTCGCGTGCGTATCGGGAGCTGGCGGGCTGTGTATTGACAGGAAGCGAGCCATTCCTAACCCCGGCTGAGAACGGCGGTGCGAAACTCGGCCACGGTAGCGGTGGGATAGGCCCGCTGCGGGCGGCGTGATCGTGGCACACCAGCCGGGTATTCGTGCCGCGCATGTCACGGATCAAGAGCCCGATCAGGAATGCGATGCTCAGCGCCGCCGCCACCAGCAGGACCATCGCCAGAAAGCCGAAACCGATCAGCGTCTCGCCCCGCATCACGGCCGCGATTATTCGCTCGGTGCTGCGTGCGCGGCTGTCCATCCACAGTATTTCCAGGTTGCGCAGCGCCAGGATCGCCTCGGTGTCATCCACCTTGACCAGACGGTCGGTGCGTTCGGCCGGCCAATTGCCCGCCACCGCGCGATCCGCGATTTCGATTTTCCCGCGATATTCTTCGATGGTTTCCTTTATGGTTTCCAGCGCGCGGCGCTCGGCCTCGGGCAGCGGCTCGGACAGGTAACTGGCCATAACCGCGTCGAACTGCGTGAGCTGATCCATCATCCGCATGCGATAGCTCTCGTCCTTGCGGATGACGTAGTTCTTGAAATTGTGGATGATTCTGCCATAGCCGAGATAGCCGCGCAGGGAGCTTATCCAGACGCCCTTCTTCTCGGGGTCCTCGGCGTAATCCTTCCAGCTCTCCGCGATATCGTCGAATTGTGCGCGGGTCTGCGCGCCGAGGTATAGGCCGGTCGCGACGGTCACCAACACCAGGAGCGCGGCGGCTACGGCGAGCTTGTAGGTGTGTTTGATCGAGGTCATGTCGGCCCTTTCAGACTCCCGCTACAATCACGCCATTGCCATGCCGTGGCAAGATTTTGTGCGGGGATGCACCTGAGATGACCGAGCGGATACTTGTCGTGGATGACGACCGTCAGATGACGGGTTTCCTGGATCGTTTCCTGACCAAGCAGGGCTTTGACGTGCATTGCGTCGGGTCGGCCACACGCATGGGTCTTGCCATGGAGCACGCCGAGTTTGACCTCGTCCAGCTCGACGTCGGCCTGCCCGATATCGACGGTTTCGAGGTGACGCGCGAGTTGCGCCGCTCCTCACGCCTGCCGATCATCCTGCTCACCGCGCGCGAGGACGTGTTCGACAAGATCATCGATCTGGAGCTTGGTGCGGACGACTATGTCTCCAAGCCATTCGAGCCACGCGAGCTTCTGGCAAGGGTGCGTTCGGTGCTGCGCCGCTCCAAGGCCATGGGCACCGCGCATGAGGCGCTGCCGGAGATTCGCGTGTTGCGGTTCATGGGGTTCGTGCTCGATTTGCCGAAACGGCAACTTTCTGGGCCTGACGCACGCGAGGTGGCGTTAACGGGGATGGAATTCAGTTTGCTGAAGCTCTTGGCGGAGAATGCTGGCGACGTGGTCAGCCGCGACAAGATCATGCAGACGATCTACGGCCACGCCATCACCGTGACTGACCGCGCGATAGACGCCCATATCGCCCGGTTACGCAAGAAGATCCTATGCCCTGCAAACGGGAATACACCGATCCGCACCGTGCATGGCGCAGGCTACAGTCTTGCGGTAGAAGTTTGTGCAGAGTGACCTGGCAACGCATCCTTGAAGTATCTGGATGCGTCTTTGCACCGCTTCCAAACAGGACGATCGAGATATCATCGGACTAGACCGAAAGCGCGATCTTGGGGAGCTTCGTTACCGGTGTGCGGCAAGGACAAGACTGAAGTGGTCCCGGTTCTCCGGACAGTTCAGGGATCCGGTCCATTCCAATCGTCCTTCCTCTTTTAAGATGTGAGCGTCTCACCTGTCTGCACCGGGGCCAGAATCGCCATCGTTACAGGTAAAAAACGTCGATTTCGGCGTTCCATGTAAACCGAATCGAGCGCAGATCCCTTATTTTACTGACTTGGCGAGTTTACATAGGGAAACAGACGCGTCCGGATTTTCGGCTGATGTAAACCAGAAACCGGGATTCTCGAGGCACATTTCACTGCTATGGAAACCAAAAGGGAAACAAATTTCACCCTCAAGTAAACCACGACGACCGCGCTTGGCGTGGTCGCGATTCTGATGAGATCATCGGGAGCATGGTGCGATATGGGAGATTCCGGCGCCGGGGGTGTTGGTGGCGACAAATGGCATCCCCGTCTCTCGAACCGGATTTTCCTAGGACTTCGCTCTCACGTTGGGAACCGTCGGTGTGCCTGTGCCGGGACATCGAGCCATTCCTGAGCCCGAGGTTGGGTATCGGCACCTTGGCGGCCCAGGATGTCTCACGTCTCCGGTGGCGGATCCTGCTTTTCATCCGTGGCCTGCCGCACGATGCGCATATCCTCGGCTGGGTAGTCCTTCAGGCAATTCTGATCCTCGGGCACGTTCCCGGTCAGCCCGGTCTCGTGGTGCGCCAGAGGCAGATCACCGACATGCGCGTGGTGTGATCAGCCTGATAAGGGCATTCGGCGTGGTCGTGACTATCGAGAAGGTCTCGAGCTCGATCTGTGCCCCTTGCATTCGCCGGACTATGACCGCCAGATATCGGCAAAGGCGAAGGGTGGTCGTGCCTCGTCGCCCTTGAGCGCGAACCAGTAGTAGGTGGCGAGTTGGTGTCCCTTGGGCTCGCAGAACGCGGTGGCGGGATCAGGCAGCGGCGCTCCGCGATGGCCGGATCCATTTGCCCATAACCTGACATGCGGCGGGGTGTTGAATGGAAGTCAACATCAGGTTCACATGGTGCAGTTCCGGACTTCACGCCCGTCCTCGCGCCATTCGGGCAAACCGCCTGCCATTCGTCGCGCGTTGAAGCCGTGGTGGCGGAGGCGGGCGACGGCCTGGTGGGCGAAAAGGCAATAGGGTCCCCGGCAATAGGCGACGATCTCGGCCTCGGGGTCGAGCGCGGGCAGGAGCCGGTCGAGATCGGCCAGCGTGGCGTTCTGCGCGCCGGGGATGTGGCCGGCGGCGAACTCGTCCCCGGGGCGGATGTCGAGCAGCGTGACGGCGCCCTGCGCCAGACGTTCGGCAAGATCGGCGCGGGTGATCGGCTCGGGCGCGGGGGCATCCCCGGAGAGCCCGTCGAGAATATCCGTGACCTGCGCCAAATTGGCCTCGGCGACCTCGCTCAGAAGCCCCATGAGCGCGATGCTGCGCGCGTCCTGCAAGCGGTAGATCACCGCCTTGCCCGCGCGGCGGCTGGTGACGAGCCCGGCGCGGCGCAGCTGTTGCAGATGTTGCGAGGCGTTGGCGACCGTGAGCCCGGTCTTGCCCGCCAGCCCCTCGACCGCCGCCTCCGCCTGCGCCAATTGCTCCAGCAGCATGAGGCGCGCGGGGGCGGCAAGCGCCTGCGCGACGAGGGCGTATTCCTTCAGCAGGGCCTGTTTCGGGCTGGTTGACATGGGGGTGGGCTGACTCTAATCATTCAAGTGATCTCTTGAATCATACCCTTTCCGCGCCGCCGCGCAACCCCCCGAAGGACCCGCCCATGTCCGACATGCTCCTGAATGCAGAGGCTGCGATCCGCCTCGCGGCCTTTCTCGGCATTCTCATGGCCATGATGCTCTGGGAACTCTCCGCGCCGCGCCGGCGGCAGGACATCCCGCGCGTGATCCGCTGGACCAACAATCTCGGGCTCGTGGTGCTGGATACCGTGATCCTGCGGCTGACCTTTCCGGTCCTCGCGGTCGGGCTGGCGGTGATCGGGGCGGAACGGGGCTGGGGTCTGTTCAACACGATCGACGCGCCCGGCTGGGTGGCGATCGCCGTCTCGGTGCTGGTGCTCGACCTGGCAATCTACCTGCAGCATGTCTTGTTCCACGCGGTGCCGGGGCTGTGGCGGCTGCACCGGATGCATCATGCCGATCTGGAATTCGACGCCACCACCGGTCTGCGCTTTCACCCGGTCGAGATCGTGATGTCGATGGGCATCAAGCTGGCAGTGGTGGCGGCGCTTGGGCCGCCTGCGGTGGCGGTGCTGATCTTCGAGGTGCTGCTCAACGGCACGGCGCTGTTCAACCACGCCAATATCGACCTGCCGCGTCGGGTGGATCGCTGGTTGCGCCTCATCGTGGTGACGCCCGACATGCACCGGGTGCATCATTCCACCGATCCACGCGAGACCAATTCCAACTATGGCTTCAACCTGTCGTGGTGGGACCGGCTGCTCGGCACCTATGTGGCGCAGCCCGCCAAGGGGCATCGCGGCATGGACATCGGGATCGAGCAGTTCCGCACGCGGCGCGATCTGTGGCTTGACCGGATGCTGGTGCAGCCGCTGCGCGGCCCGGCGAGCGGCGGTGCCCTCGACCCCCGGATCACGACGAAGGAGGCAACGAAATGAAACACCTGATCCTGCTCAATGATCCGCCCTACGGCACCGAGCGCAGCTTCAACGGGCTGCGCATGGCGCACGCGCTGGCCAAACATGACGCGGAGGCCGAGATCACCGTGTTCCTGATGGCCGATGCCGCGCTCTGCGCCAAGGCGGGGCAGACGACGCCCGAAGGCTTCTACAATATCGAGCGGATGCTGCGCCGGGTGCTGTCGGCGGGCGGCCGGGTGCTGATCTGCGGCACCTGCATGGATGCGCGGGGGCTGACCGAGGCCGAGATGACGGAGGGCGCCGCGCGCTCGACCATGGACGAATTGGCCGAGGCGACGCTCGCCGCCGACAAGGTGCTGGTGTTCTGAGCGCCCCCGGTTCAGCCGCCCGGCACCAGTCCGTGCCGATGTATCCAGGCCGCGATGGCGTCGCCGATGGCCTGCGGCTGATCCTCCTGCACGTAATGCAGCCCCGCGCCAATCTCGGCCGTTTCCAGATTGGGCAGCCGTGCTCGATAGCCCTCGGCCACCGCGCGCGGCAACATCAGCCCCGGCTCGGCCTGCAACAAGAGCTTGGGCAGGTCGCTCTGCTCGAGCCAGCGCATATAGGCGGTCTGCATCGCATGGACATGCGCAGGCGCGCCGCCGATGCACAGAAGCTGCGGGAACCGGCAGAGGATGTGGCGCGTGGCCTTGTCGGCCCATGGCATCCGGTAGGCGTCCATCTCCGCCGCGCTCAGCTCGCGCCGGATCATGGCGGGCAGGATACCCTCGACGAACTGGTTGTCCTCGATCATCATCCGCTCGGCATTCTCCTGCGAGGCGCGCAGCGTCTGGAAAAAGTCGCGCGTCGCCGGGTCGAACGCCTCATAGCCCGGCACCGGATCGAGCAGCGCCTCCATGAAGGCGAGGCCCTTGATGCGGTCAGGGAAACGATGCGCATAGTGAAAGCCCAGGAACGAGCCCCAGTCATGGGTCACAAGCGTGATCGGGTCTGGCCCCAGCGTGTCGATGAAGGCGTCGAGGTAGCGGATGTGATCCTCGATCCCGTAGTCCAGAACGGGCTTGTCCGACAGGCCGTAGCCGATCAGATCGACGGCGATCAGCCGCCCGCAGCCCTCCAGCCGGGGCATGATATTGCGCCACAGGTAGGACCATGTCGGCTGGCCATGCAGGAACAGCACCGTGTCGCCCTTGCCGTGGGCCATGTAGTGCATCTTTGCCCCCAAGACCTCGGCGTAATGCGACGGATAGGGCAGATCGGGCGTGTCGGTGGCGGTCATCGGGCAAGGCTCCTCTGGCGATGGCGTGCCTCTGCCTGTGCGCGGCCGGTGGCCCCTGTCAACGGTCGCGCGCGTGGCTCACGCCGGGTTGATCGCAACAGGGCTTGTCAGGGCGGTCGATTGGCCACAGCCTCGCGCCTGCCACAGGGAAGGCGCATCTGCTTGAAAGGACAAGGCCATGACCGACAAGACATCGAGACGCGGCCTGGCTCCGCTGGCGACCGCCCTGTCCCTTGCCGCCTGCTACGGCACGCTGGCAGCGGTGGCGCTCCTCGGTGCGCTCGGGGTGGGTATCGCGCTCAATGAGGCGGTCTGGGCCGGGGCCATCGTGCTCTTTGCGGCGCTAGCGGTGGCGGCACTGGCGCTGCGGTGGCGGCGGCACGGGCGCGTGCTGCCGGTTGTGCTGGCCTTTGCCGGATTGGCGCTGATCGCCTTTGCGATGTATGTCAGCTATTCTCTGCCCACTGAGTTGGGCGGCTTCGCGCTCCTGTGCCTCGGAACCTGGGCCGATTGGCGCGGCGGGCGGGCATGAGCGGAGATAACCGTCCGCCCCTCCTGCGCGACAAGGATCGCGCCGCACCCTCGGCCTTCACACCCGAGAGCCTCTTGCGCGAGGCGCGGCGGCAGAAAGGGGCGGAGTCCGTCGCGGTGCCCGAAATATGCCTGCTCGATCCCGATGGCGATATCGTTCGTGCGCTCCGTGCGCAGGGGCGCATCCGGAGGCACGAGGGGTGGGTCTGCTACCACACCGAGATGTGGGTGTTCGACCTGGAGGGCCACGAGATCGGCGTCGTGGGCTGCGCCGTGGGCGCGCCCTTCGCGGTGCTGGTGGCGGAAGAGATGTTCGCCTCGGGCTGCCGGTTGCTGATCAGCGTCACCTCGTCCGGACAGATCACGCCGCAGGGC
This sequence comes from Roseovarius ramblicola, assembly GCF_042430665.1. NCBI lineage: Bacteria > Pseudomonadati > Pseudomonadota > Alphaproteobacteria > Rhodobacterales > Roseobacteraceae > Roseovarius > Roseovarius ramblicola. The sequence continues at coordinate 182,804 of NZ_JBHMEC010000008.1, forward strand.
GCGCCGCCCTATTTCATCGTGATCGACCGGGCGTGGCGCGACGAGGGCACCAGCTATCACTACCTGCCGCCCGGCGATTGGAGCGCCGCGCCCGACCATCTCCTGTCAAGGCTGGAGGGTATGGAAGACGGCGGCCCCCGCGTGTTTACCGGTCCGACATGGACCACCGACGCGCCGTTCCGCGAGACTGAGGCGGCGATTGCCGCGGCCCGCACGCGCGGCATCCTCGCCGTCGAGATGGAGGCGGCGGGGCTTTACGCCTTCGCGGCGGCGCGCGGGCGCGACGTGCTCTGCCTCGCCCATGTCACCAACCAGATGGGGACCATCGAGGGCGACTTTGAGAAGGGCGAAGCTAATGGAACAGCGGATGCACTGGCCGTCGTTGTGCTGGTCGCGGATCGGCTCTGCTGATACGGGCTCAGCGCACGAGCGCGTTTGCGTCCGATAGGCCGATGCCGCTTCGCCGGAGCGCTGCGAGGCCGACACCTGCCATTGCAACACTCGCTCCGTCCAGCATCAGCCTGCGCCGACGATTCAGACGCTCAGGCGCTACGCCGGCATTGCGTCCAGTATTTCGCCGGGCGTTGCAAATGGGCTCGTATCCGAACCTCCAGAGGCGCGCGCGAAAGGCTACTCTGGCGAGGTGCGGCCAACGTCGTGTGTAAAGTCACAATGCAGTCTTGGCTGCGTGGACCGGTCGGATCGGCTGGAGCACGTGGGGCGCCCTTCGCGATCAGATAACTCGATCGCGCTGACTAAGCGTGAATGCCGGGCACTTGACCTACAACGCCCCATTACGGAAGACTACGAAGAAGCGCGGTGGCCGCCAGCCCGGCCGCGCGCTGCGCTACGCCGGAGGCTCCGCGCACGGCCTGTTACACCAAGCGTTGGGACACTACCCAGATTGACTTTACTGCTCAGTTGAAAGTCAGTAGACGGTCCGGATCAGACTCATCTGTGCGGAGATCAACTGATGCGTTCGAAAGTTGACGAAATTTCCTGTAGAGACGACGCAGGTCGAGCGGCAACGGTCGTCGAGTGGAAGATCGGCTCATCCAGTATCCACAGCCAATGCTGCGCGAGACAATTCACACTGGATGATGGATCGCCGGTCTCACCACTTGGTGGCAACTTTGAACATTTCTACAGTGGGCGAATCTACACGCCTGTATCGCACTAAGGCGAGTGTGTGGCGGGACGTCAGCTGAGACCAATCTGCAGCCACTGAAATGAAGGGCACGGTTCGTTATTATTCAGATAGCGAAGTTGGCGCGAGAAGACTAGAGAACTCGTCTGTCATTATGCTCGCACCGTGTGAGCCAAATTTGTGCAGCAGAAAGAATACGCCATAAACAGCGTGACAGGGTGCGTGAAAGCTGTCTTGTTGAACTGCATAGCGCCAGGCACTAGGCCAGTAGCAGCAGAAGAGGCCTGCATGCCCAGACAGAAAAATCGCAGTGTCGCCGTGATCGGGCTTGGCACCTTCGGCACGACCGTGGCCTCGGAACTGGCGCGTTTCGGCAATCACGTGCTTGGCATCGACACCGTCGAGCGCAATGTGTCACGTGTCGCCGACACGCTGGCAGAAGCCGTGATCGCCGACGGGCGTGACGAGCAGGCGTTGCGCGAGGCCGGTGTGGGCACTTACGACGTGGCCGTCGTGGCAATCGGCGAAGAGCTCGAGGCCAATATCCTGTGCACGATGAACGTCAAGCTGCTCGGCGTGCCGACGATCTGGGTCAAGGCGATGAGCCGCACGCATCATCGCATCCTCACGAAGCTGGGGGCCGACCGCGTCATCCAGCCGGAGCAAGAGATCGGACGGCACATCGCGCAGATGTTGCACAACCCGCTGGTGCGAGACTACGTCAGCCTCGGCAACGGCTTTCACGTCGTTGATTTCCGCGTGCCGGAGGGCCTCGACGGCAAACGTGTCGATGCGGTCGGGCTTGCGGATGGGTTCGAGCTGCGGTCGCTTGGCCTGATGCGGGGCAGCGAATTCATATCCTGCGAGTCGGGCGCGGCCGAACTTCAGACCGACGACAAATTGCTGCTGCTTGGCCGGAGAGAGAACCTGCGTCGCTTCGCGGACGGGCTCTGAGACGTGGCACGTGTTACCTGGAGCCGGCGGGGCGGCCGCCTTCGGATCCCGCCTCCCGCAATCCTCGCGGCGCTTTACGCGGTGTTGATCACCACCGGCGCGGTGTTGCTGAAACTGCCCGTCGCGACGCCTGAGCCGATCACATGGTCGGATGCGATCTTCACCGCCACCTCGGCTGTGACCGTGACCGGGCTGGTGGTGATCGACACCGGCAGCCAGCTGACGATCTTTGGGCAGGCGGTCGTGATGGCGCTGATCCAGCTGGGCGGGCTCGGGTTGATGACGTTTGCGGTGCTTGTGCTGTCGATGCTGGGGCTGCCGCTGAGCATGTCACACCGTATTTTCTTGCGGGAGGATCTGAACCAGACCTCGATCACCGACCTGATGAAACTGGTGCGCGGCATCCTGAAAGTGGTGCTGGCCTGCGAGCTTGTGGGAGTCATCCTGTTATCGTTTGTGTTCGTGCCGGAATTCGGCTGGCAGATGGGTCTGTGGCAGGCGCTGTTTCATACTGTCTCGGCCTTCAACAACGCAGGCTTCGCGCTTTTTCCGGACAGCCTGTCGCAATGGGTCGGTGACCCGATCATTAACCTAACCGTGCCGGCGCTTTTCATCTTCGGCGGGCTTGGCTTCATCGTCGTCACGGAACTTTACAGCAGGCGCAGCTGGCACGGATTCTCGCTACACACCAAGCTGATGGTGGTGGGCACCCTCGCGCTGATCGTCTGGTCGGTGATGGCATTCGCGGCCCTGGAATGGACAAATCCGGCCACGCTTGGCGGGCTCGATGGCACCGGGGCGCGGCTCTGGGCGAGCTGGTTCCAGGGGGTGACGACGCGCACCGCCGGGTTCAACACGGTGGATGTCGGCGGGATTCACGACAGCACGGCGATGATGTTCATGTCGCTGATGGTGATCGGCGGTGGCAGCACCTCGACGGCGGGGGGCATCAAGGTGACGACCTTCATCGTCCTGCTTCTGGCCACGATCGCGTTCTTCCGGCGGCGCACGCAGTTTCACGTCTTCGGCCGCAGCCTCGGGCCGGACGAGGTGATGAAGGTGCTCGCCCTGACCATGGTCAGTATGCTGACTGTCTTCATGGCGATTTTCCTGATCACGATCTCGCATGACGGGGATTTCCTGGACTTGGCCTTTGAGGTGACCTCGGCCTTCGGCACCGTCGGCCTGTCGCGCGGGGCGACGAGCGAGTTGGACGGGTTCGGTCGCGCGGTGATCATCGCAGTGATGTTCGTCGGTCGCGTCGGCCCACTGACGCTGGGGTTTTTCCTCGCCACACGGTCGAAACCGCGGCTTAGCTATCCGTCAAGCAAGGTCTATCTGGGATAGGGTCGTGTATCGGAGGATAGGCATTGGATGAATACTGGAACCAAAACGCATCCCCAATTAAAATTGGCAAAGAATCTAGGACTTCGAGTGCGTATCGGGATCCGGCGCGATGCGTCTCCGTAAGGAGTGAGCCATTCCTATCCCCGGGCCGGATTATTTTCGCCCAAGAGGTGGTGCTCCGAACGCGTGATCGCTCTTGCGCCTGCGCGACAGCGTCGGTCTAGTCATGCAGTCCAGCTATCACGCTGGATTCACGAGGCGAATCCCTCAAATGATTTGTGCACACCATCAACAAAGCCACCAAGAGGGGCCGGCATCAAGTCGAAGTTGACACCATTGAGTGTAAATGTCATTTCGTAGAAAATACGTAATGGTTTAAAGCCAGTCAGGTCTTTGCCCAGATCGCGGACCCTTGGTCAACCATACCTCGAAGCTTTTTCTCTGAGGATGAACATGGATCGGTGCCGGGCTGATAGATTGCCGAAGCACGTCCGGTAGAGTTGGCAGACGTGCCAGTTCAGCGTTTCTGAAAGCCGCTTTCACAAATGCGGCTAAACTAAAAAGTCGGTTGAGGCGGCCGGAACAGGCATATGGCGACAATTTCTCTGACGCTTCAGAACGTGAACGGCGATCCGTTCGCGGACGGAGGCAATATCAACATAACCACCGGGATCACTCTCGGTGCGGTATTCAACGAAACCTCCGGGTCGGTTTCGCTGGATACAGTGCTTCTCAATGACTCGGTGACCATTGGCGGGTTCACCTATTCCTACGACTATCTCGGGTCGGGTGATGTCAGGGGAGACCCGGGCCAGCCGGCGGCGTTCATCCGTGTCACGACTACGGAAGCCGGTGCGCCGATCGCAGTGGGCGAAACCTTCGCCATCGACCTCACCGGTCAGCCGGGCGATCCAGACTATCCAAATCTGCAAAACGGGAACACGAAGCTGCAGGTGGCAGACCTCGACGGAACGTCACCGACACAGTTCCCGGGCGTGCCCTGTTTCGTCGCGGGGACGCGCATCCGGATGCGTCAAGGCACAAAGGCCGTCGAAGAGATCGAGGTGGGCGACGAGGTCTGGACCCTCGATCATGGGTTTCAGCCGGTTCGCTGGGTGGGAGGAGCTGAAGTGGCCGCCCTTGGAACGCTCGCGCCGATCGAGTTCTCCCCTGGAAGTCTTGGAAACACGGAACGCCTGTGCGTGTCGCCACAGCACCGCATCCTGATACAAGGATGGCGGGCAGAACTGCTTCTCGGAACCGATCAGGTCCTCGTGGCGGCTTGTCACCTCGCCGACGCCGGTATGGCGCGACGCGTCCCCGGGGGGCGTGTGCGCTATTTCCATCTCAGGTTTGACCGGCATGAAATCATCGATGGCAATGGTGTGCTGTCCGAAAGCCTCTATTTCGGACGCGAGGGTCTGAGCACACTTCCGCGCGAGAGTATGCAGGAGTTGCTGGCGCTGTTTCCCGAACTCGCCGATGGGACCGACCTCGAGCTTGTCGCACGGCGGGTCGCCCGGAGCTATGAGGCATCGCTTCTCACAGCGTGAGCGACGGCATCATATTCCCGTATTGTCTCGCAGCTTCGCAGGAAGAAGAGTTCAGGAACAGGCATCCGCAAGACATCACGCGCGGCCCATCTGTATCATGTATCACGGGCCACGCGCGATGCCGTCAGACCTTCCTGCAGACGCGCCGGAGCAGTTGCACGCGACGAAGCGTCGGGCGCGGATCGCGGGTAGTGCCCCACCGGGTGGACGCCAGTTCCTACACCATTTCCTGGGGCACTATCGGATCGCGCCTGTTGCCGATCATCCGCGGGAACTCCACCCAAGCGACCTCGTTGTCGGTCAGGCCTTCGGGGCCGACCGAAAGCCGACGCGCGCAGGACGGTCCTTCCTTCGTGGACGTGCTGACGGATGCCTTCATGCGTCTACCGTCCAAAGATCGCCCGGATCGCCGCGCGGCCGCGGCTGGTCATGCGCGGATCGCTATGATCCGAGGCGTCGCGGATCTCCTGCAGCCAGCCGAGCTCGTTGCCGGTGACCGGCGTGCCCATGATCTCCACGAGCGCGTGCGCGGCGGTATCGCCTTCGATCTGCTCGAGCGTCAGGCGCAACAAATAGGCCGGATCGCATTCGAGTGCGCGCGCCAGGCTGGGCACGCGATCGAGCGGCAGCTTGCTGGAGCCGTTCTTCAGCATCGAGAGCATGTTGACGCTGACGAACCCGGCCTCGACGGCGATCTCGATCTGCGACTTCCGGGGCTTGAGCTCCAATACGCGCTTCTCGATGTATTTCGCGAGCCTGGTGTTTGAGTAAGGTTTCTTCGGCATTTTCTCCCCTTTTCAGTCAATTGTCTCACAGCGCATCAGCTGCTTGCTTTATTCATAGCAACGGTCTGACGGGGAACGGGCGGGAAACAAATTTAATCCCACAGCGCCACAGTTCTCTGGGGCACATGACGGAAATGCTGTTCGTGGACGAAAGCGCTGCTGGCAGCACGAGCGCCTGGCGCCTATTCCCTGTTGGAGCATGTTTCTCGAACAATTGGGGACCGGTCGGACCAGTTGGACAGTCCGGGTCAACGTAAGGTCCCGGACCACCCGGACCACCCGGACCACCCGGACCACCCGGACCACCCGGACCAACGGGACGCGCATATGCGCCGCGCGTCAAGAGCGGTCCAGGTGGTCCACCTGGTCCAGCGCGTTCGGGGATTGATTGCCAGATCATCCCCGAAAGCACCCAGGTTGCCTCATAGGTCAGTCGAGCAAGGCCGACCCTAGCTGAATTTTGCTATACATTGTGCTATACAATTTGCTTGACAATAAAATTGAAAGTTACTGTAAATCAGATATTTACGTTCATAAGATTATCAGGTTGTCGGACTTCGTCTCCGCCATTTCCATCCTGAATGCATGTTTTGAACATGTAATTTCCAACCCCGACCTGTGGTGCCCGCGCTTCTACCTACCTTTGCGAAAACCCGTGAACGAGGCGGACGAAACCCGCGCGGCCTCCTACACCACCCGGTGGGGCAATGCCTCGGCTTGTTTTCCCCTTTTCAGTCGGTTGCCTCACAACGCGTCAGATGCTTGGTTTGTTCACGGCAACGGCTTGTCTGGGGACGCTCGGGCGCAAGGTAGAATCAAACTCGCCGTGGCGTGTAGTAGGGTTGCGAAATAGGGAAGCCGCTTTGCCGAAGCAGCTGTCAGGGGACCTACGCACCCCTGAGGCGTAGTCCGCGCGGCAGCACACGCTGAGCGTTTCGCAGATCAGGTCATTGCTGGACCAGCTTGGTTTGCAGATCCATGCGTCGGGAACTGTGGTCTGCTCTGAATTCAGGCGGTTGATCCTGTCCATCCAGATGAAAGTTTCATGGCTGCAAGGCGCTCTCTAAAGCACTGACCTAGATAATTATTTTCAGATTTCAGATCTATGCAGGGCTACCGGTACCGTTACAGGCGGATCGCGGAGATGAGCCGTCCGTAATCCGCCTCGCCGGCATGGGTGGCGCGGCGGAAGGAATAGAACCGTTCCGGGTCGGCATATGTGCAGTGGCGTGTCCATTCCGCGTGCCCCACACCCGCCCGCCGCAATCGCGAGAGCCCGTATCCCGGCAGGTCGAACAGATAACGATCTGCCTCGCCGTTGGCGAAGAATCGCGCGCTATCGGGATCGTCGGCGAGGAAATCCTCTAGAAGTTCGGGGCCGACCTCGTAGTTGCGCTGGCTGATCGACGGCCCGATGACCGCGACGATGCGGGCGCGCTCCGCGCCCAACGCCTCCATCGCGTCGAGCGTCGCCTCCAGAACGCCATCGCGCGCCCCGCGCCAGCCCGCGTGGGCGACCCCGATCACGCCCGCCTCTCCATCGGCAATCAGCACCGGCTGGCAATCGGCGGTCAGGACCGCGAGCGCGAGGCCCGGGGTGGCGGTGACGATGGCATCGGCGCGCGGGCGCGTGTCGAGCGGGGCGGTAACGCTCACCACGTCTGCGGAATGCACCTGGTGGACGGTCACGAGATGGTCCGGCACGACCTGCATGGCGCAGGCAACGCGGCTGCGGTTGATGCTGACGATCTCGCTCTGGTCCGACGAGCCCGGCCCACAATTGAGCCCCGAGAAAATCCCCGACGACGCCCCGCCCCGCCGGGTAAAGAACCCGTGCTTCAGCGGCGCGAGCGCGTCAGCGGTGATGATTTCCAGCGTCATGGCTCCAGTCCGGGTGGCGGTGCCGCGCCGGGTGGCATGAGGCCCAGCACCTTGAAGAGCGTCCCCATTTCCCCTGCCCCGGTCAAGCGGCGAAATGCGGACATGTGGCTCTCGAGCGCCGCCCCCGACAGCCCACTCGCCAGCGCCTCGGCCCGCGCGCCAATCCCTAGCCGGGCGAGGAACGCGCCCTGCCGGCAGAGGCGGGCGTGTGCGGCGGGGGCGGCGGCAAGGGCAAGCGCCTCGAAATCCACATGAGCCGTGAGATCGGCCTCGCCTGGGGCGGCGAGCGGATCGGCGGGCGCATGGCACGCCACCGCCTGAAACGTGTCGCCCAGCGAGCGCCAATCGCCGTAATCCACGATCAGCGCCGCGCCGCCGCGCGCGGCGATCCGCGCGCCGATTTCGGCGGCGATGACGGTGCCGGGCGCGCAGGTCTCGACGACGTCGTCCTCGCGTGTATCCTCCAGCCGATGCGCGAGCTCCGGGCGCTTGCCCTCGGGGCCGAGGCCGAGCGTCAGGGCGTCACCGTCAAGCCCCACCACCCGCTCGCGCCAGCCATTGCCCGCACGCTGGAACTGCCGGATCGGCAGCGCGTCGAAGAACTCGTTGGCGACGAGGTAGAGGGGAGAGTCCGGCAGATCCGTCACCTGGTCGCACCACGTCACGTCATCGCGCGCCAGCGTGACCGCCTGCACCTCACGCAAGGCGGGTGACGTCTCGACTAGATGGAGGCGGAGCGCACCGTGAAAGCCCGGCACGCCGCGGGTGGCGCGCAGCAGGTCGGTCATCAGCGTGCCGCGGCCAGGGCCAAGCTCGGCCAGCACGAAGGGCGTGGGCGCGCCCTGGTCCAGCCAGCATTGCGCGAGGCTGAGGCCCACAAGCTCGCCGAACATCTGGCTCATTTCCGGCGCGGTGGTGAAATCGCCCGAGACACCGAGCGGATCGCGGCGGGTGTAATAGCCGTGCTCGGGGTGCATGAGGCACGCGGACATGTAATCGCCGAGGTTCATCGGGCCGGTGGCGGCGATCCGGGTGGCAAGCTTCTCGGCAAGCGGCGTCATGCGAGTGTCCGACCACTGTGCCGCGCCCAGAACACCATGCCGAGACCGAAAGCGATCATCGGCAGCGACAGCGTCTGCCCCATGGTCAGGCCATAACCTTCCACGTGAAAGGCGAGCCCCAACGGGTTACCCGGAGAGACGAACTGTGCGTCCGGCTGGCGCACGAACTCGACGACGAAGCGCGCGGCGCCGTAGCCCGCGAAGAACACGCCCGTGAGCGTGCCGGGAAAGCGCAGCGCCCCGCGCCGCCAACCCAGCCACAGCAGCACCGCCCCGAGGATCAACCCCTCGAGCGCCGCCTCGTAGAGCTGCGAGGGGTGCCGCGCACAGAGCCCCGCAACGCCTGCGCAATCCTGCGCCGCCGCGCCCGGAAAGATCACGCCCCAGGGCAGGTCCGTGGGCCGCCCCCAAAGCTCGGCATTGATGAAATTCGCGATCCGGCCCAGCAGGAGGCCCACGGGCGTCACCATGCAGAGCGCGTCGGCGACCGAGATCCAGTTGATCCCGCGCGCCCGCGAAAACAGGATCACCGCAAGCACGACACCCAGAAGCCCGCCGTGAAACGCCATGCCCCCCTGCCAGACCTGCAGGACCTGGCCCGGATTGGCGAGATAATAGCCCGGCTGGTAGAACAGCACATAGCCCAGCCGCCCGCCGAAGATCACACCGAGGATCACCCATGAGAGCAGATCCTCCACGTCCTTGGGTTCCATCGGCGCGCGATCACCGGGCCAGAGCGCCGGGCGGCGCATGGCGGCCACCACGATGCGCCAGCCTATGACAATCCCCGCGATATACGCCAGCGCGTACCAGCGCAGGGCGAATTCCATGCCGAAAAGCGTGACCGACACGATCTCGGGGCTGATCTCGGGAAAGGTGATTGACGCCTGCATAAGCGTGTCTGTGCCTCTCGCGCGCGGGGAAAGTCAACCTTGTGATCAGGGGTATGCGAGCCATATACACGGGAGAGTGAAAATGCCGGAGACAAGCGATGCAGACGCGAAACAAGGTGCTCGACGATCTGAGCCAATTGATGACCAACGCGATGGGCGTGGCGCAGGGCGCGCGTACCGAGGCCGAGACAGCGATGAAATCGCTGATCGACCGGTGGCTGGCCGAGCAGGACTTTGTAACCCGCGAGGAATTTGACGCGGTGCGCGCGATGGCGCAGAAGGCGCGCGAGGAGAACGAGGCGCTCAGGGCACGCATCGAAGCGCTGGAAAAGCGCGACGTTTGAGGGCGGGCCTTTTGTGATCACAAAAGCGCGCCCTGGCAGGCATTACCTGCGGAGGGCAAGGCGATTCCAAGGGCTTGCCCACATCGTGAGTCGCGGCCGCTGGCATCATATATTGTGATCACACGGAATTTTACGTGATCACAAATGAGCGTTTATTGCGGCGAATCGCCCGTATCGGCCTATTTCCTCCTCGTAACAGGTGACAGGGGCGACAAAACCCGTCAGAACGGGGACAGCCAGAGCAGGCCCTGTGCCGCCGCCGAACATCAAGGAGGTTCTCCATGGCCGAGACCACAGAGGTTGAACGCCCGCTTTCCCCCCATTTGCAGATCTACCGCCCTCAGATGACCTCGATCAGTTCGATCCTGACGCGGATCACCGGCAACGCGTTGATCGTGGCCGCCGCGCTGATCGTCTGGTGGCTGCTCGCCGCGGCGACATCCGAGAGCTATTTCACCACTGCCGACGCGGTTATGACCTCCTGGTTCGGCGACCTGGTGATGACGCTGTCGCTCTGGGCGGTGTGGTACCACTACCTTGCCGGGCTGCGGCATCTCTATTTCGACGCGGGCAAGGGGCTCGACATCGAGACGGCGGAGCGGCTCGGCTGGGCCTGCATCATCGGCTCGGTCGTTCTCACCGTCATCACTCTGCTTCTGGTCTGAGGAGGGAAACATGCGCTATCTCACCGCACGCAAACGCGCCGAAGGCAAGGGCGCGGCCGGCACCGGGACCGAGCATTTCTGGTACATGAAGATGAGCGGCGTGGGCCTAGCGCTGATCATCCCCGTCTTCCTCGTGGCCTTCGGGCGTGCCGTCGGCGGCACCCGGGAGGAGGTGCTCGCCACCTTCGCGCATCCCGCAATGGCCCTCCTGACCGGCCTCGTGATCTTCTTCGGGCTGCGCCATTTCGCATCAGGGGCACAGACCATGATCGAGGATTACGCCCACGGCAGCACCCGCCGCGCGCTTGTTATCTTCACCACCATTCTAAGTTACGGGCTGATCGCCACCGGGCTCTTTGCCCTTGCCAAGATCGCGCTGTGAGGGACTGACACTATGGCCGCATACGAATACGAGACGCATGATTACGATGTCGTGGTTGTGGGGGCCGGGGGAGCCGGGCTGCGCGCAACACTCGGCATGGCCGAACAGGGGCTGCGCACCGCCTGCGTGACCAAGGTGTTCCCGACCCGCTCACACACCGTGGCCGCACAAGGCGGCATTGCCGCGAGCCTGGGCAACATGGGCCCCGATAGCTGGCAGTGGCATATGTATGACACCATCAAGGGGTCGGATTGGCTGGGCGATACCGACGCGATGGAATACCTCGCGCGCGAGGCCCCCAAGGCCGTCTACGAGTTGGAGCATTACGGTGTGCCGTTCTCGCGGACCGAGGAGGGCAAGATCTATCAGCGTCCCTTTGGCGGCCACACCACCGAATTCGGTGAGGGGCCGCCGGTGCAGCGCACCTGCGCCGCCGCCGACCGGACCGGCCACGCGATCCTGCACACGCTTTATGGGCAGAGCCTGAAGGAAAAAGCCGAGTTCTACATCGAGTATTTCGCCATCGACCTGATCATGACCGATGGCGCCTGCACCGGCGTGGTGTGCTGGAAGCTGGATGATGGCACGATGCATGTTTTCAACGCCAAGATGGTGGTTCTGGCGACGGGCGGCTATGGCCGGGCGTTTTTCAATTGCACGTCAGCGCATACATGTACCGGTGACGGCAATGGTATGGTGGCCCGCGCCGGGCTGCCGCTACAAGACATGGAGTTCGTGCAGTTCCATCCCACGGGTGTGTTTGGCCCCGGAATGCTGATCACCGAGGGCGCGCGCGGCGAGGGCGGGTATCTGACAAATTCCGAGGGCGAACGGTTCATGGAGCGTTATGCGCCCAACTACAAGGATCTGGCCCCACGAGACTATGTCAGTCGCTGCATGACCATGGAAATCCGCGAAGGGCGTGGCGTTGGTCGCGACGGGGATCATATCCACCTGAATCTGAGCCACTTGCCGCCCGAAGCGCTGAACCTGCGCCTGCCGGGAATTTCGGAAACCGCCAAGATCTTTGCCGGCGTCGACGTCACCAAGGAGCCGATCCCGGTGCTGCCCACGGTGCACTACAACATGGGTGGCATACCGGCGAATTACTGGGGCGAGGTGATCAACCCCGCCAAGGACGACCCGCACGCCGTGGTCCCCGGCCTGATGGCCGTGGGCGAGGCCGCCTGTGCATCGGTGCATGGCGCGAACCGGCTTGGGTCGAATTCTCTGATCGACCTCGTGGTGTTCGGTCGTGCCGCCGCGATTCGCGCGGGCAAGGTGGTGGATGCCGAAAGCGCCGTTCCGGCAACCAACAAGGCCGAAGTCGACAAGGCGCTCGACCGGTTCGACAAGCTGCGCCATGCGGATGGCGCGGTGCCCACCGCCGACCTGCGGCTGGAGATGCAAAAGACCATGCAGGAAGACGCCGCCGTCTTCCGCACCTCCGAAACGCTGGCCAACGGCGTCGACAAGATGAAGGGCGTGGCCGCCAAGGTGGCCGATCTCAAGGTCACCGACCGCAGCCTCGTCTGGAACTCGGACCTTATGGAAACGCTGGAGCTGACCAACCTTATGCCCTGCGCGCTCGCCACGATCTTTGGCGCCGAGGCGCGGCACGAAAGCCGCGGTGCCCACGCGCATGAGGATCACCCCAAGCGCGACGACAAGAAATGGCGCGTGCACACCATCGCACGGATCGGCGAGACGAATGTCGATCTGAGCTATCGCCCGATCATAGAGGACCCGATCACCCCCGAGGACGCCGGCGGCATCAGCCTCAAGAAGATCGCGCCCAAAGAGCGCACGTTCTAAGGAGACGGATCATGGTTCAATTCACCCTGCCCAAGAATTCCAAGATCACCACCGGCAAGACGTGGCCCAAGCCCGAAGGGGCCTCCGACCCGCGCAAATTCACGATCTACCGCTGGAACCCGGATGACGCGCAGAACCCGCGGGTGGATACCTATTTCGTCGATCTCGACGATTGTGGTCCGATGGTTCTGGATGCGCTGATTTACATCAAGAACAAGATCGACCCGACACTGACCTTCCGCCGGTCCTGCCGCGAGGGGATTTGCGGGTCGTGCGCGATGAATATCGACGGGATCAACACGCTCGCGTGCATCTACGGCATGGACGAAATCAAGGGTGACGTGAAGATCTACCCGCTGCCGCATATGCCGGTGGTCAAGGACCTGATCCCGGATCTCACGCATTTCTACGCGCAGCACGAGAGCATCATGCCGTGGCTTGAAACCAAGACCAACCGGCCCGCGAAGGAGTGGAAGCAGTCCATCGAGGATCGCGAAAAGCTTGACGGGCTTTACGAATGCGTGATGTGCGCCTGCTGCTCGACCTCCTGCCCGTCCTACTGGTGGAATGGCGACAAGTATCTGGGGCCCGCCGCCCTGCTGCACGCCTATCGCTGGATCATCGATTCACGCGACGAGGCGACGGGCGAGCGCCTGGATGATCTTGAGGATCCGTTCAAACTCTATCGCTGCCACACGATCATGAACTGCACCAAAACCTGCCCCAAGGGCCTCAACCCCGCCAAGGCGATCGCAGAGATCAAGAAGATGATGGTCGAGCGGGTGGTGTAACCGGCGTCGCGCGCGAGGCTGACCAACGGAAAGACCCCGGCTCCCAGGCCGGGGTCTTGTTGTATCCCCCGCATCGTCGCGATTGTCGTCTGGCGGCATTTCTGAAATGCTGCACGCGTCGGTGAGGAGCGTGATGGACCCCGCATGAAAATCGAACAGACCCCGCTTTCCGGTGTGGTGGTGCTCACCCCCGCGCGGTTCGGCGACAGCCGCGGCTTCTTTTCCGAGACGTGGAATCGCAGACGCATGGCAGAGGCGGGGTTCGACATTGATTTCGTGCAGGATAACCACTCGTTCTCGCCACGGATGGGCACGATGCGGGGCCTGCACTACCAATCCCCGCCCCGCGCACAGGCCAAGCTGGTGCGCTGCGGGCGCGGGCGGCTATTCGACGTGGCGGTGGATATCCGTCGGGGCAGCCCGACCTGCGGGCGCTGGTTCGGGGTGGAGCTTAGCTTCGGGAACGGACGGCAGATACTGATCCCCGAGGGGTTCCTGCACGGCTTTGTCACGCGCGAGCCGGAGACCGAGATCATCTACAAGTGCAGCGATCACTACGCGCCCGAGTGCGACGGCACGGTGCGCTTCGACGATCCCGATATCGGGATCGACTGGGGCTTGGATGACGTGACCCCGATCCTGTCGGACAAGGACGCCGCAGCCCCGGCCTTCGCCGAACTCAACTCGCCGTTCGAGTGGAAAGGGTAGGCCATGCGTATCCTGGTCACCGGCGGCTGCGGGTTCATCGGCTCGGCGGTGGTGCGGCTGGCCGTGGCGCGCGGGCACGAGGTGATCAACCTGGACGCGCTCACCTATGCCGCCTGCCCCGAGAACGTTGCCGAAGTCGCCGCGAGCCCGCTCTATACCTTCGAGCACGCCGATATCCGCGACCGCGCGGCGCTCGACCGCATCTTTGCCGCCCACGCGCCGGACGCGGTGATGCACCTCGCCGCCGAGAGCCATGTCGACCGCTCGATCGACGGGCCCGGCACCTTTGTCGAGACCAATATCACCGGCACCTACAACATGCTCGAGGCCGCGCGCGCGCATTGGACGAACGCGGGCACACCCGGGGCGTTCCGCTTTCACCATATCTCCACCGACGAGGTCTACGGCTCGCTCGGGGCCGAGGGGCAATTCACCGAAGACACCCCCTATGACCCGCACAGCCCCTATGCGGCGTCCAAGGCGGCCTCCGATCACCTCGTGCGCGCGTGGCACGAGACCTATGGCCTGCCGGTGGTACTCAGCAACTGTTCCAACAATTACGGCCCCTGCCAATTCCCCGAAAAGCTCATCCCGGTGGTGATCCTCAACGCGCTGGCGGGCACGCCGCTGCCGATCTACGGGGACGGTGCCAACGTGCGCGACTGGCTCTATGTCGAGGACCACGCCGACGCGCTTTTGCTGGTGGTGGAAAAGGGCACCGTCGGGCGCAGCTACAATATCGGCGGCGAGAGCGAGCGCAGCAATCTCGAACTGGTGCGGACGCTTTGCGGCATTCTCGATGCGTTGCGGCCGAAGGTGCGCGGCTCTCACGCCGATCGGATCACCTTCGTCACCGACCGCCCGGGCCATGACGCGCGCTATGCCATCGACCCCAGCCGCATCCGCGACGAGCTTGGCTGGCGGCCCTCGGTAACCCTTGAAGAGGGGCTGAAACGCACAGTGCAGTGGTATCTCGACAACGAGCCGTGGTGGCGCGCGCTTCTGGATCGCGAGGGCGTGGGCACACGGCTGGGCGTGACGGCATGAGGATCCTGGTCCTTGGCCGCACCGGGCAGCTTGGCACCGGGATCGCGCGCCGGGTGCCGCGCGGCGTGAGGCTCGACATGTCCGGGCGCGACCGGGCCGATCTCGAAGCGCCGGAGACCTGTGCCGCACTCATCCGTGAAACCGTCCCCGACGCCGTCATCAACGCCGCCGCCTACACCGCCGTCGACCGCGCCGAGGAAGAAGAGGACCGCGCCACTCGCGTCAATGCTGCCGCCCCCGGCGCGATGGCCGCCGAATGTGCGGTGCTCGGCATCCCGCTCGTTCACATCTCGACCGATTACGTTTTTGACGGGGCAGGCAGCGAACCGTGGCAGCCGGGCGACATCCCCGCCCCGCTCGGGGCCTACGGGCGCAGCAAACTGACGGGCGAGATGGCGGTGCGCGAGAGCGGCGCGGCGCACGCGATCCTGCGCACGTCCTGGGTGGTCTCGGCGCATGGCAGCAATTTCGTGCGCACCATGCTGCGGCTGGCGCGCGAGCGGGACAGCCTGCGCGTCGTCGCCGATCAGGTCGGCGGGCCGACGCCCGCGAACGCCCTGGCCGATGCCTGCCTGCGCATCGCCGCGTCATTGCGCGCCGAGCCGGGCAAGACCGGCACCTACCATTTCTCGGGCGCACCCGAGACCTCCCGCGCCGGGTTCGCCCGCGCGATTTTCGACATGGCGTGCATCGCCTGCCCGGTCGAGGACATCCCGACCGCCGACTACCCCACCCCGGCGCGACGTCCACTCAATTCGCGGCTCGATTGCCGCGCGACGCGCGACGCCTTTGGCCTCGAACAGCCCGACTGGCGAGACGGGCTGCGCGACATCCTGACAGAGCTTGGAGACATTTCACGATGACGACACGCAAGGGCATCATCCTCGCGGGCGGTTCCGGCACGCGGCTTTTTCCCATCACCATCGCGGTGTCGAAGCAGCTCCTGCCGCTCTATGACAAGCCAATGATCTATTACCCGCTGTCGGTGCTGATGCTGGCGGGCATACGCGACATCGCGATCATCACGACGCCGCAGGACCGCGAGCAGTTCACGCGGCTCCTGGGCGATGGCAGCCAATGGGGTGTCGCGTTCACGTATATCGAACAACCCTCACCCGATGGGCTGGCGCAGGCCTACCTGCTGGCCGAAGATTTCCTGGACGGCGACCCTTCGGCCATGGTGCTGGGCGACAACATCTTTTTCGGTCATGGCCTGCCCGAGATGTTGGCACGCGCTACGGCACAAGATACCGGCGGCACCGTCTTCGGCTATCGCGTGGCCGACCCCGAACGTTATGGCGTGGTGGATTTCGACGCGGAGGGCGTCGTTCGCGCGATCATCGAAAAACCCGAGACGCCGCCGTCGCATTACGCGGTAACCGGGCTCTATTTCCTCGACGGCACCGCCCCGGAACGCGCCCGTGCCGTCACCCCGTCGGATCGTGGTGAACTCGAGATCACCACCCTCCTGCAGGGCTACCTCCGGGACGGGGCGCTCGACGTTCAAAAGATGGGACGCGGCTTTGCCTGGCTCGATACCGGGACGCATGGCAGCCTGCTGGACGCGGGCAATTTCGTGCGCACCCTGACCGAGCGGCAGGGGCTTCAGGTGGGCTCTCCCGACGAGATCGCCTTTCGCGCGGGCTGGATTGATGCGGCGGCGCTGCGCGCGCGCGCCGAGGCATTTGCCAGGAATGCCTATGGCAGCTATCTCGCAGGCGTCGCCGGATGATCCGGTCCGCACACCCACTCATGCAGGAGCCCGCCTGATGACCCTCCTCCCCCTTCCACTGCTGCGCCGCCTCTTTGATGAGGCCGTCGCCGCCGCCGACCCGATGCGCAGCCTTGCCGCGCACCTGCCGCCAAGACCCCGGGGGCGCTGTGTGGTCGTGGGCGCGGGCAAGGCGAGCGCGCGCATGGCCGAGGCGGTCGAGGCGGAATGGGGCCCCTGCGAGGGGCTGGTGATCACGCGCTACGGCTATGGACGGCCCTGCGACGGTGTCGAGATCGTCGAGGCGGCGCACCCGGTGCCGGACGAGGCGGGGCGCGCGGCCACCGGGCGGATGCTGCGGCTGCTAGAAGGGCTGGGAGAGGACGACACGGTGCTGGCGCTCATCTCGGGCGGGGCGTCGTCGCTTCTGGTGCAGCCGGCGGGTGCGATGACGCTGGCGGACAAGCGGGCGGTCAACGAAGGCTTGCTGGCCTCGGGCGCGCCGATCGGACACATGAACCTGATCCGCAAGCACCTGTCATCGGTCAAGGGCGGGCAGCTTGCCGCCGCCGCGTATCCGGCGCGGATGCGGGCGCTCATGATTTCGGACGTGCCGGGGGACGATCCGGCGATGATCGGCTCGGGCCCGACCGTGGGCGAGCCGGGCACGGCGGCACAGGCGCGCGAGCTGGTGGCACGCTACGGCATCGCCTTGCCCGCCTCGGCGCGGGCGGTTCTGGACGGGGAAAGCGGCGTCATCCCGCCCGGCGATCCGCGCCTTTCGAGGGTCGAGAACGTGGTATTTGCCGCGCCTTCTCAATCACTTGACGCCGCTGCCGGGGTGGCTCGGGACGCGGGCATCCGGGTGGAGACACTTGGCGACGACCTCGAAGGCGAGGCGCGCGAAGTGGCGCGCGCGCATGCGGCATTGGCGCGCGAGACGCAGGCACGGCTGGCGCCCGGAGCTGCGCCGGTGCTGCTGATGTCGGGCGGGGAATTGACCGTCACCCGGCGGGGCGACGGGGTGGGCGGGCCGAACGCGGAATATGCGTTGGCGCTGGCACTACATCTGGAGGGGGCGGCGGGGATTCATGCCGTCGCTTGCGATACCGACGGGGTGGACGGAGCTGCTGAGGTGGCCGGGGCGACCGTTGCGCCCGACACGCTGGCGCGGGCACGGGCGGCGGGCGTCGACCCGGCGGAAGCGCTGGCGCGCAACGATGCGCATGGTTTCTTTGCCGCCATCGGCGATCAGGTGATCACCGGCCCGACGCTGACCAATGTCAACGATTTCCGCGCCATCCTGATTGCCCCTGCGTGACGCGGCGTCGGCGCGCACACGGGTCGCGCGGGCGGGATTTTTCTGGCATACTGATGGCCCGCAAAAGGAGGTTTCGCAATGAAACGCCGTCTTTTCATGGGCTTGCTGCTGTCGCTGCCCGCGCTCGGGACAGCCGCGGCGCAGACCGTACAGGAAACGCTGACCGCCCCGGAGATCGAGGCGCTGCTCAGCGGCAACACCATCGTCGGCACCTGGTCGGGCACGCCCTACCGCCAGTATTACGGGCCGGACGGCACCACGCTCTATGTGCCCCAGGACGGGCGCGCGGACGAGGGGCAGTGGCGCGTCAATGCCGAGACGGACGAATACGAGAGCTGGTGGCGCAGCACCGGCTGGACGCCCTACGCGCTGGCGCGCACCGCGGATGGCAATCACGCGTGGATCAACGGCGACCGGCTGGAGCCGTTCCGCGTGGTGCCCGGACGGCAGATCGAGTGACCCCGAACCTGTAGGTTCAGGGCGCGAACCGCACGGTTCGGCCCCGCGCGGCGCGCGGCCCGGTTACCCCCTTTCAATCCCGCCAGAGCGCCTCGGCGTGGAAGGCGACGTGGTCCTCCATGAAGGTCGAGATGAAGAAGTAGCTGTGGTCATAGCCCGGCTGCATCCGGACGCTGCCCTGCTGACGGCGGGCGAATGCGGCGGCGGCGAGCGTCTCGGGGCGCAGCAGGTCGAGGAACTGATCGGAGGTGCCGGTATCGACGAGCATCGGCCCGTCGAAGCCGCGGTCGGCCATCAGCAGGCTTGCATCATGGGCTTCCCAGGCGCTCTCGTCGGGACCGAGATAGGCGGCGAACTGCTTGCGGCCCCAATCGCCGCCCGTCGGGTTGCAGATCGGCGAGAAGGCCGAGACCGAGCGGAACCGCCCCGGCAGCGACATCGCGAGGGTGAGCGCCCCGTGCCCGCCCATCGAGTGTCCGGTGATCGCCTGCCGGTCCATGTCGAGCGGGAATTCGGCCCCGAGGAGCGCGGGCAATTCGGTGGCCACGTAATCCCACATGCGGAAATGTGGCGCCCATGGGGCCTGCGTGGCGTTGACGTAGAAGCCCGCCCCCTGACCGAGGTCGAACGCCCCGTCATTGGCCACGCCGTCGCCGCGCGGCGAGGTGTCGGGGAACACCAGCGCGATGCCCTGCTCGGCGGCCCAGCCCTGCGCGCCGGCCTTGACCATCGCGTTCTCGTGGGTGCAGGTCAGCCCCGAGAGATACCACAGCACCGGCACCGGGCCGATCCGGGCCTCCTCGGGGAGGAAGAGCCCGAAGGTCATGTCGCAGCCGCAGACATCGGAGGCGTGGGTATGGACGCCTTGCGTGCCGCCGAAGCAGGCGTTTTCCGAAACCGTTTGCATTCTGATCCTGTCCTTTCGTCGATGTCGTGTCAGTAGAGCGTGCCGGTCCAGCCGATCACCGCCGAGACGCTGACCACCGCCGCGGCGGTGGAGATGAAGATCGCCGAGGAGACGCGGCGCGGTGCCACCCCGTAGCTTTGCGCGATGATGAACACGTTTCCCGCCACCGGCAAGGCCGCCGCCGCGATCGCCACCGCCGCCGGAAAGCCCGGCAGGCCGAACACCCAGAGCACCGAGACCGCCACCGCCGCCGGGTGCAGCACCAGCTTGCAAAAGCTGAGCCAGCCCGCCACATGCGGCCGCTCGGCGGATTTCTCCGCCAGCGACGCGCCGATGGCGAAGAGCGCGCCGGGCGTGGCCGCCCCGCCCAGCAGCGCGAGAAAGGCGTTCATCGGGTCGGGGATCGGCAGGCCCAAAGCCGACCACGCGAACCCGGCGGCGATGGAAACGATCATCGGGTTGCGGATCAGGCCGCCGCCGATGCTGCGCAGGATCGCGGGCGACATACGCCCGTCGCGCGCCCCGGTGATGAGGATCACCACCAGCGAGCCGAACACCATGAGATCGACCGCCAGCACCAGCATCACCGGGCCGATCGCCGCCTCGCCCATCAGCATCGCCAGCATCGGCACGCCGAGAAAGCCGACATTGCCGATCACCGCGCATTGCGCCTCGATCGCCGCCGTCTCGACCCCGAGACCGCGCAGCATCGCCACCAGCGTCGCCAGCAGGTAGACGACGAAGGTGGCCGACAGGTAGGCCGCCACCAGACGCCAGTCGAGCACCTCGGCGAGCGACAGGTTGGCGGAGAACCGGAACAGCATCGCCGAGAGCGCGAAGTAGAACACGAAGCGGGTGAGCCAGCGCGTGCCCTCGGCGGAGAAAAAGCCGCTGCGCCCGGCCCCGTAGCCGAGGCCGATGACGAGAAAGAAGGGCAGGGTCTGGAGGAATACGCCGAGCATGGCGCACTGGTAGCAGGCTGGCGGGGGGCGTCAATCACCGGCGGTGCGCCACGGCGCGCGGGCGCGGCTCAGCCCGCCTTGCTGCGCGTGAGGTCGAGGAACACGTCCTGGAGGTCGGCCTGTTCGATGCGCAGGTCGCGGATGCGGATGCCTGCCGCGCGGACCGCTTCGAGCACCGTCTCGGCGGGGGTTTCGCGGGCGCGGTAGCTGATCTCGATGGTGCCGTCGGCCCATTGCCCGGCCTCGATCCCGCTGCCCTGCGGCAGGGTCGTGCCCGGGGCCTCGGGGGTGAGGATCATGCGCCGCCCGTCGAGCCGGTCGAGCAGCCGCGCGGTGCTGTCACGCGCCACCACGGCGCCCTCGTTGATGATGGCGATCTCGTCGCACATCTCCTCGGCCTCTTCGAGGTAGTGGGTGGTGAGGATGATGGTCATCCCCGCCCGGTTGAGGCGGCGGACATTTTCCCAGAGCATCGCGCGCAGCTCGATATCGACGCCCGCCGTCGGCTCGTCGAGCACCAGGATATGGGGGTGATGGACCAGCGCCTTGGCCAGCAGGAGCCGGCGCCGCATGCCGCCCGACAGGGTGCGCGCGTAGGCCCCGGCCTTGTCCTCGAGCCCGACGAGGGCGAGGATCTCGTCGCTTCGGCGCTGGCCGCGCGGCACGCCGTAAAGCCCGGCCTGCACTTCGAGCGCCTCGCGCGGGGTGAAGAACGGGTCGAGGTTCAATTCCTGCGGCATGACGCCGATGGAGGCGCGGCTTTGCCTCGGGTTGCGGTCCTGGTCGAAGCCCCAGATCGTGACCCGGCCGGCGGTCTTGACCACCAGCCCGGCGAGGATGTTGATGAGCGTGGACTTGCCCGCGCCGTTGGGGCCGAGCAGGCCGAAGACCGAGCCCTGCGGGATGTCGAGGTCGATGCCCTTGAGCGCATGTTTCTCCGGGCCGTGACGCCCGCCCGCATAGGTCTTGACCAGACCCCGGATTTCGATGGCACCTGCCGCCATGCCGCTCTTGCCCCCCGGCTCTTGTTCCAGCATAGTCCGACCTAGTCCAACGCAGCGCAAAAGGAAACGCCCCGATGGTAACGCAGGCCCCGGAAACCCGTATCGTCGACAGCTATCGCGTGGCCTGCGACGGCGGCGAAGGGGCGCTTGGCCACCCCCGCGTGTGGCTCCAGATCCCGCGCGAGACGGGCTATGTCGAATGCCCCTATTGCGACGCCAAGCTGATCCATCGCGATTACGAGGGCAAGGTCTGAGCGACCGGCCTTGCGCCCGTGGGGCGGGTGCGATTTGAGTATTTCCGCCAAGAAGAAGCCTCACCGGGAGGGCGCGCGATGTCATTCGGAAAAGGCTGTCACCTGCACCTGATCGACGGGTCGTCGTTCATATTCCGCGCCTATCACGCGCTGCCGCCGCTGACGCGGAAATCCGACGGGCTGCCGATCGGGGCGGTGGCGGGGTTTTGCAACATGCTGCAACGCTATGTCGAGGGCA
Organism: Roseovarius ramblicola; assembly: GCF_042430665.1. Classification (NCBI taxonomy): domain Bacteria; kingdom Pseudomonadati; phylum Pseudomonadota; class Alphaproteobacteria; order Rhodobacterales; family Roseobacteraceae; genus Roseovarius; species Roseovarius ramblicola. The sequence goes on from NZ_JBHMEC010000008.1 coordinate 205,033, forward strand.
ATCACGGCCCCGACGCCCCCACCCATGTGGCGGTGATCTTCGACAAGGGCAGCCACACGTTCCGCAACGATCTCTATGACGCCTACAAGGCCAACCGCGAGGCGATGCCCGAGGATATGCGCCCGCAGATCCCGCTCACCCGCGATGCCACCCGCGCGTTCAACATCGCCTGCGAGGAGATCGAGGGCTATGAGGCCGACGACATCATCGCGACGCTGGCCTGTCAGGCGCGCGATCTGGGCGGGCGGGTGACGATCATCAGTTCCGACAAGGACCTGATGCAGCTTGTCGGCGGCGGTGTCGAGATGCTAGACGCGATGAAGAACCGGCGCATCGACGTGGACGGGGTGCGCGAGAAATTCGGCGTGGACCCGGACCGCGTGGTGGATGTGCAGGCGCTGGCCGGGGACAGCGTGGACAACATCCCCGGCGCGCCCGGCATCGGGATCAAGACCGCCGCGCTGCTGATCAACGAGTTCGGCTCGCTGGACGAATTGCTGGACCGCGCCGAAGAGATCAAGCAGCCCAAGCGCCGCGAGACGCTGATCGGCAAGCGCGCGCAGATCGAGATGTCGAAGCGGCTGGTGCAGCTTGACTGCGACACGCCGCTGGAGTTCACGCTCGACGATCTGGAGGTGCGCGACCCCGATCCCGAGGTACTGCTTGGGTTTCTGACGGAGATGGAGTTTCGCACCCTGTCGAAGCGGATCGCCGAGGCGCTGGGGCGCGAGGCGCCGGTGATCCCCGAGCCCGCCGCGCAGGAGGTGGCAGAGGCGGCGGTGCCGGACTGGCCCGCGATCGACCCCGCGAGCTATGAGCGGGTGGGCGAGATGGCGGCGCTGGAGCGGTGGATCGCGGCGATTCGCGCGCAGGGCTTTGTCGCTATCGACACCGAGACCACCTCGCTCAACGAGATGCAGGCCGATCTGGTGGGCATCTCGCTGGCGACCGCGCCGGGCACCGCCTGCTACATCCCGCTGGCGCACAAGGGAGGGGCGGCGGACGATCTCTTTGGCTCGGAGGACCTGGCAGAGGGGCAGGTGCCGATGGCCAACGCGCTGGCGGCGCTGAAGCCGGTGCTGGAGGACGATGCGATCCTCAAGATCGGGCAGAACATGAAATACGATGCCAAGATCCTCGCGGCCCATGATATCGCCATCGCGCCCATCGACGACACGATGCTGATGTCCTACGCGCTCCATGCGGGCGAGCACGGGCACGGGATGGACACGCTCTCGGAGCGCTACCTGAGCCACGAGCCGATCCCGATCAAGACGCTGCTGGGCAGTGGCAAGTCCGCGATCACCTTCGACCGGGTGCCGGTGGAGGAGGCGGTGAAATACGCCGCCGAGGATGCCGATATCACGCTGCGGCTGTGGCATGTCTTCAAGCCGCAACTGCACCGCGCGCGCGTCACCACCGTCTACGAGACGCTGGAACGGCCATTGGTGCCGGTGCTGGCGCGGATGGAGCGGCACGGCGTCAAGGTGGACCGCGCCACGCTGCGCGCCATGTCGGGCAAGTTCGCGCAGAAGATGGGCGCGTTGGAGGCGGAGATCCACGCGCTGGCGGGGCGGTCGTTCAACGTCGGAAGCCCCAAGCAACTGGGTGAGATCCTGTTCGACGAGATGGGCCTGGACGGCGGCAAGAAGGGCAAGACCGGGGCCTGGGCCACCGGCGCGGATGTGCTGGAGGATCTGGCGACCGAGCATGAGCTGCCGGCGCGCGTGCTCGACTGGCGGCAGCTATCGAAGCTCAAATCCACCTATACCGACGCGTTGCAGGATCACATCGACCCCGAGACCGGACGCGTGCACACCTCCTATGTGCAGACCGGGGCCAACACGGGGCGGCTCGCCTCGACCGATCCGAACCTGCAAAACATCCCCGTGCGCACCGAGGAGGGCCGCCGCATCCGCGAAGCGTTCGTCGCAGAGGAGGGCAACCTGCTGGTCAGTCTCGATTATTCCCAGATCGAGCTGCGTATCCTCGCGCATGTGGCGCAGATCGACGCGCTGAAACAGGCGTTCCGCGACGGCCACGACATCCACGCCATGACCGCGAGCGAGATGTTCAACGTGCCGATGGACGAGATGACGCCCGAGGTGCGGCGGCAGGCCAAGGCGATCAATTTCGGCGTGATCTACGGCATTTCCGGCTTTGGCCTGGCGCGCAACCTGCGGATCCCGCGGTCCGAGGCGCAGGGATTTATCGACCGGTATTTCGAGCGCTTTCCGGGAATCAAGGGCTACATGGACGAGACCGTGGCCTTTGCCAGGGAACACGGGCATGTGCAGACGCTGTTCGGGCGCAAGATCCACACGCCCGAGATTTCCGCCAAGGGCCCGCGCGCCGGGTTTGCCCGCCGCGCCGCGATCAACGCGCCGATTCAGGGGACGGCGGCGGACATCATCCGCCGCGCCATGATCCGCATGCCCGGTGCCATCGCCGACCTGCCGTGCCGGATGCTGCTACAGGTGCACGATGAACTGATCTTCGAGGTGCAGGAGGATGCCGTGGACCGCGTGATCGGGGCGGTCCGCGAGGTCATGCAGGGGGCCGCGCACCCGGCGGTGCATCTGGATGTGCCGCTTGTGGTGGACGCGGGACAGGGGGCGAACTGGGCCGAGGCGCATTGAGCCGGGTGCCGGCGGGCCGCTATGCGGGCGTATCGGCGGCATTGGCGGCATCGTCCGCCATATCCGCCATATCCGCCAACTCGCCCAGCGTCACCGGCTTGAGCGGCGGGCGGATGCGAAAGTAGCCGGTCTGGTCCGGGGTCTGCGCGTTGGCCTGCGCCAGAAGCGCGGTGACGGTGAGGCCGCAATACCGCCCCTGGCACGGCCCCATGCCGGACCGCCCGAACGCCTTGGCCTGATTGGGCCCGAGGCAGCCGAGCCTTGCATAACCGCGAATGTCGCCGGCGGTGACCTCCTCGCAGCGGCAGATGATGGTGCCGTCCGCCGGTGACAGCGCCCCGGCGAAGGGCGGATAGGCGGCATCGAGGAAGGGGCGCACGGCGGCCTCGCGGTCGCGGGCGCGGATGAGCGGGGCGGCGAGGCGGTCGCGCTCGTCGGCTGTGTTCCGGCCAAGCTGTTCCACCGCCCGGAGCGCGGCGAGGCGGCCGGAATATTCGGCCACCCCGGCACCGCCGATCCCGGCCCCGTCGCCCGCGATCAGGACGCCATCGACATCCGTCGCGCCCCAGGCATCGACCACCGGAGAGAAACAGTGCTGCGCGGCATCCCAGCGATGCGCGACGCCGAGGGAGCGCGCGGCCTGCGTGTTGGGGACGACGCCGTGATGTAGGAGGCCGGTGTCGCAGGCGATGCGGTGCGATGCCCCGCCGCTCTCGAAGGTGACGGCCTCGGCGCGGGTGTCGCCCTCGATGGCGATCCCGGTCGCGCCGGTGTAGCGGGGCACGCGGGCGCGGCGGATCTCGTTGAGGAGCCCGGCCCCCTTTACAAGGTAGCGCCAGCCGCGCAGCGCGCCGCGAAGGTGCCGGGCCGCACCCGCGAGGTCGGCGCGGGTCTGCGTCTCGACCAGCGCGAGGGGCGGGGTGCCCGCGCGCACCATCTGCGCCGCGATAAGGTAGAGCAGCGGACCGCAGCCCGCCAGCACCGCGCGGCGCGGCAGCACGCCCGACTGCTTGAGCAGGATCTGCGCCGCCCCGGCGGTCATCACCCCCGGCAGCGTCCAGCCCGGCACCGGCATCGGACGCTCCAGCGCGCCGGTGGCGAGGAGCACCATCCGCGCCCCGATCTGCGCGCCGCGTCCCTGCCGGGTGAAGGAGACGCGAAAGCCGTCCTCGATGGCCCAGACCACGGCCCCGTCGATATGGGTGACGGCGGCGGCGCGCATCTCGTCCGTCAGCCGCGCGCCGTGCAGGTAATCGGCCCCGAGGATGGCGGCGCGCCGCTTGCCGCTGCGGTCGACATCGCGGTAGATCTGCCCACCGGGGCGGGGCTGTTCGTCGAGCAGGGTGACGTCGGCCCCGTGCCGTGCCGCCGTGGCGGCGGCGGCCATGCCGGCAGGCCCGGCCCCGATCACCAGAAGGTCAGTCCGCCGCATCGGATGCCCCCTGCCCCGCCGGGGTGCCGGGGCGCGCGATTTCGAGGCCGGGGGAGACCTCGATCATGCAGGCCTGCCGCGCCACGCCGTCGATCTCGACAAGGCAATCGAAGCAGGCCCCCATCATGCAGAACGGGCCGCGCGGCGCGCCCGATACCGGCGTATGCCGAAAGCTGTGGACCCCGGCGGCGAGGAGGGCGGCGGCGAGGTTGCCGCCGTCGGGCAGGTCGAGCCGCCGACCATCGAAGGTGACCGGCACGCGCGGCGCGTCGTCAAGCTCAAGAAACGGCGAAGCGGTCTTCACTGAATACCTCCAGATCGGGGGCGGCCCCGGTCCGCTCCAGCCAGTCGGGCAGGAGGCGGGCGTGGGCCGCGGCAAGCGTGATGCCGCTGTGGCAGGTGACGAGGAAGGCACCGGGCATCGCAGGGCTTTCCTGATAGATCGGCAGGCCGTCGGGGGTGAGCACGCGCAACGCGCCCCAGCTCCGCACGAGCTGCGCGCGGGCGAGGCCTGGATAGGTGGCGATCGCCTCGGCGGCGAGACCCGACAGGCCCGGCTGCGTGACGCCGTCATCGTGCCCGACCTCCTCGTTGGTGACGCCGATCTGCACGCCGCCCTCGTCCACCTGACGGGCGATGAGCGACGGGCGGTTGATCATCTTCGGCAGCTTCTCGGTGATCAGGACCTGTCCGCGCTGCGGCCGCACGGGGGCGCGAAACCCCAGTTTCGGCCCGAGCGTCGCGGAACCGAGCCCGGCGGCGAGGACGATCTTGTCCGCCCGCACCTCGGTCCCGTCGGTGCAGCGGAGGCGGAAGCTGTCGGGCTTTGACACCTCGGCCACCGTCTTGCCGTTGAGCACGGTGCCGCCACGCTGACGCACCCCGGCGGCGAGCGCCATCAGCAGGCGCAGCGGGTTGGCGTGGCCATCCTGGTGGTGCAGGATCGCGCCGACGACCCGCGGCCCGATGCCCGGCTCTTCCTTGCGCAGGGCGTTGTGGCCCAGCACATCATAGGGGTAATCGCCGCCGAGCGCGGCCTTGAGCTTTTCGTATTTCTCGACCTTGGCGTGGAGGCTTTGCTCGGAGAAGTGAAAGTCGTAACCGCCCTTTTGCTCCAGCGGCACGGCCTGGCCCGTCTCGTCGCCGAGGGTGGCGGCGAAATCGGCCCAGATGGCGGCCGAGTGCTGCGACCAGCGGGCGTAGCGCGGCTGTGTCATCCCCTTGGACTGCACCCAGACCAGCCCGAAATTGCCCCGGCTGGCGCGGAACGCGCCGTCATCGCCGTCGAGCACGATCACACGCTTGCCGCGCGTCAGGAGGCCCCAGGCGATGGACAGCCCGACGACGCCACCACCGATAATGGCATAATCTGCGTCCATGCCTGCGGTCTCCCTGCGTGGAACGGTCGGCACGGCAAGCGGCGGCGCGCGCCGCTTGCCGCCTCGGCCGGCTTACTTGCCGACGCGGTCGAGAATCGCCTGGCCCCAGTCGGCGCCGACATCCTCGAGCACGACCGGCCAGACCTCTGCCCGGACCTTGTCGGCCATGGCGGCGAGCTGATCGTCGGTCAGATCCACGACATTGGCGCCGAGCTCGTCGGCGAGGCGCTGCTCCCACTTGCCCTGGTCCTCTTCGGCCACGGTCCAGCGGGTTGCCTCGAACTCCTGCGCCGCCTGCCTGAGCGCGGCCTGATCCCCGGCGTCGAGCGCGTTGAACGACTCGGTCGAGATGATCATGTACCAGACCTCGAAATGGGTGTTAGCCGGGATATAGGTCCTGGTCACATCGCGGAACGAGGCGTAATAGCCCTCGGCCCCGGAGCCGATCACGCCATCCACCACGCCGGTCTGGATCGCGGTGAACGCCTCGGAGAACGGGATCGGCGACGGGATATAGCCGAGCGCCTCGCCGGTGAGCTGGAACGACTTGATGCCCGGCACGCGGACCTTGATGCCCTTGTCCGCGGTGGTGCCGGGGCTGACCGGATCGGTGTTGAGCGAGATGCCCCCGAAATAGACCGGGTAGGCGGCGAGCATGGTGATATCCTGGCCGGCGTAGAGATCGGCCATCACGTCGCGCACCGGCCCGTCGGGGCCGTAGATGGCGCGCGCGTCGGCCCAGCTATTGGCAAGGTAGGGGAACGAGCTGATCTGCATCCGCCGTTCGGCCCCGGTGGCGGCGGGCTGCGTTGCCATCTCGATCGCGCCGATGCTGATGCGTTCCTGCACGGTGGTATAATCGCCGAGCGCGGAGGCGGGGAACACGTTGATGCTCACGTCGCCGCCGGTGGCCTCGGCCACCTGTTCGGAGAAGGCGCGCAGCTCCTTGTCGATGGTGGCCCCCTGCGGGCGCACATGGCTCATCTTGAGGTCGGCGGCGCCGGCCATCGTGCCGAGCGCGACAAGCGCTACTGCGGCGGTGGTTGTCATGAAGCGTTTCATTCTGGAACTCCTCTGTTGGATTGGTTGGCTTCGGGGTGGACGGGATCAGTAGCCGAACAGCCGCGGCAGGAAGAGCGACAGGTCCGGCCAAAGCGAGGTGAGAAAGACCACCGGCACATAGCCGGTCACGATCAGCATCATCGCGGGCGGGATGACCTTGGTGACCTTGACGTTGCCGATGCGCGCGCCGAGGTAGAGGATCGAGGCATAGGGCGGCGTCACGCCCCCCATCGCCGTGTTGACCCCCATGATGGCGGCGAATTGCACCGGGCTGACGCCGATCGCGTTCATCAGGGGCAGCAGCAGCGGCGCGATCAGGATGATGGCGGTGACGTCGTTGACGACCATGCCGACAAGAAACAGCAGGATGTTGATGAAGATCAGCAGCAGGACCTTGTTCTCTGTCACCTCGAAGATGGCGCTGACCATCTTTTGCGGGATCGCCTCGTAGACGAACATCTGGCTCAGGATCATCGAGAACAGGATCATCAGCATGATCGCACCGACGGCGGTGGCGGCCTCCTTGCCGGCGTCGAGGAACGTGCCCCACTTGAGCCCGCGATAGATGAAGAACCCCACGGGCAGCGCGTAGATCACCGAGATCGCCGCCGCCTCGGTCGGTGTCATGATGCCGCCGTATATGCCGCCGAGGATGATGATCGGCATCAGCAGCGCCGGGGTCGCGTGGACGCCGTTGCGCGCGACCTTGGCGGCGAGTTCCGGGAAGTCGGGCTTGTCGTCGAGCACGAGGTCGAACTTGCGGCTCATCCACAGGTTCATCGCCGAGAAATTCACCATGATGAGCAGGCCCGGCCCCAGCGTGGCGAGGAAACAGGCGAGGATCGAGGTATCGGTCACCCAGCCATAGACGATCATGGTGACCGATGGCGGGATCAGCAGGCCGAGGATCGAGGAATTGGCGATCAGCGCGGTGGCGTATTCGCGCGGGTAGCCGCGCTTTTCCATCTCGGGGATCAGTAGCGGGCCGATGGCGGCGATCCCGGTCAGCCCCGAGCCGGAGATCGCACCGATGATGGCGCAGCTCACGGCGGCGACCACGCCGAGCCCGCCGCGGACGTGGCCGATGAAGGCGTTGACGAATTGCAGGAGGCTCGCGGCGATGCCGCTCGCACTCATGATCGTGCCGGCGAGGACGAAGAGCGGGATGGCCAGAAGCACCGGGTTGCCAAGCTGCTGGAACCCCCAGAGCATCATGCCCTTCATGGTCACGTCGCCGAGGAAATACATCACCATCAGCGCCCCGCCGAAGCAGTAGGGCAGCGGCACCCCGAGGGTCAGCGTGACCACGAGGACGGCGATGGCAAGCAGGGCGATCTCGATCATCGGGTGGCTCCGTGGCCGCGCAGGGCGTTGACGTGGCGCACAAGGTGCGTGGCGGTGTAGAGCATCATCAGGCCGAGCCCGGTGACGAGCGCCACGTCGGAATAGAAGGTGGGGATGTAGAGGGTCGGGCTTTCCTTCCAGACACGCCACGCATACCCGGTATAGTCCCATGCCCAGCTCATCAGCCACAGGCCGACGGACAGGCTGATGACCTCGCCGACGATGGCGAGGATGGTGTGGCCCCGCCGGGTTTTTATGGCGATTTCGAGGACGTTGGCGCGGATGTGGGTATCCTCGCGGGAGGCGTTGACCGCGCCGAGGATGTAGAGCCACAGGGTGGGGTAGAGCATCGTCTCCTCAAGCCCCATGACCGGAACCTGCAGGACGTAGCGGGTGATGACCTGAAGGAACTGGCCGAGGGCGACGAGGATGATCAGCCCGGTCAGCAGGTATTTGGCGAAGCTGTCCATGTATCCTCCCATCCGGCGGGCTGCGCGGCCGGTTGGTCGTCATTTCACTGGACGGACGTCATAAGATCAATTTAGAAATACTTGTGGGTTGATAAATCGGGTGTATGGACTGGATGAATATTTCGCTTCGCCAGATCACGACGTTTCGGGAGGTGATGCGCAGCGGGTCGATTTCACAGGCCGCGCGGACGATGATGCGGACGCAGCCCGCGGTCAGCGCGATGGTCGCGACGCTGGAGGACGAGTTGGGGTTTCGCCTGTTCGTGCGCGAGCACGGCAAGCTGTCCCCCACGCCCGAGGCGCAGTTCTTCCTTGAGGAATGCGAGGCGATCCTTGACCGGCTCGAACGGACCGAGCGAACCGTCAACCAGATCCGGTCGCTTCAGGCGGGCAAGCTGCGCATCGCCTGCCTGCCGGCGGCGTCGGGGCTATTCATGCCGCGGCTGCTGACCGGGTTTCTGGCCGACAAGGACGAGCTGGATGTCGAGCTCATCATGCGCTCTTCGAGCCTCATCGAGGACCTGATCGCCTCGCAGCAATACGATCTCGGCTTCTCCGAGACACCGGCCCCGAGGGCGTCGATCGAGCAGGCGGATTTCGAACTCGAATGCGTCTGTGTGCTGCGCGCCGACGATCCACTTGCGGCCCGGGAGGAGATCGGCCCGGAGCAGCTCGATGGCCGGCCCATGGCCGTGCTGTTCGATAATCACACGACGACGCGGCGGACCGCTGCCGTCTTTCACGAGGCCGGTTGCACGCTGACAAGGCGGGTGGAGTTGCGGACGTCGCTTCCCGGTCTTCAGTTTGTCGCGGCGGGGATGTGCTACATGATCTGCGACATGCTCACGGCCTACAGCTATATCGTGCAGGACCGCGCCGCAGGGCATCTCGTGGTCCGCCGCTTTCGCCCGGTCATTCGCAACAGCGTGTCGATCCTGACGCCGGGATACGCGACGATGTCGCTCACGACACGGGCCCTGTACGGGCATCTGGAACAGTCGATCCACCGGATGCGCGAGACGATGGAGGCGGCGACCGAGATGCCGTCACCGGGTGGGTGACACCGGCAGGGACGGTCCCCTGCCGGTGCGATCCGGCTCAGGGTTGCTGGCGCGGCGCCGCGGGGGCATTGGCGAACAGATCGGGCTGCAGGCTGTGCAGGTGCGACATCACCATAGCCATGAGGCCGCTGCGCACCCATGCGGCGAGCGTGGCGTCGTCGAGCGCCGCAAGCTTGTCGGTATCAACGATCTGCAAGTCGCGAACCTGCCCGATCTGCTCCTCGCCCTTGCGCACGGTGAACACGCGCGACACCAGAACGTCAGCCTTTCGCAGCGGTTCGAAGAGGGCCTCGGTCTCGGTCAACTCGCGCTGGAACGTCGTCAGGAAAGTGCGGGCACGGTCGACAATGCCGCCTTCCGGGACTTCGTCCTTTTCGAACAGCGGCTCGCCGGTGCCGTCATCGCTCATCGCGGTCGGCTCAACCATGAGCACGAACCGGTCGGATTCGGACTGTTCGCCGAGGACGAACGGATAGCGGCGAAGATGCGCGGGGACATAGCGCCCGGCCCAGCTTCCGTCTTCGGCCACCCAGAGGTTGTTGCCGGGGGCATAGCCCATCAGCGCCACCGGCACCCCGCGTCCCGTGGTCGGGAACACGATGGGAAATTCGCGGCTGGCCAGCAGAATCTCGGTGCCTGCGAGCGGCGCGCTCAGGACATTGCGCGCGTAGCTGAAATCGGTGACCGGGTGATACCCGAGCCCGGCGTGTTTTTTTGAGTCGAGGATAACGGCGTTTTCGAACAAGGAACTTTCCCTATCATGATGAGAATTGCCGCTGCCTGGCTCCCCGTGCGCGGTCGGGCGGTGAGGGGAGATGACGGCGCGACCGGAAAATCGGGTCCGGAAGCGCGGGCCACCGGACCCGTGTGGATCACTCGATCTGCTGCGCGATCACGAACAGCGTCGCGACATCCGGCAGGCCGGTTGTCGTCAGGCCGGCCTGTTCCTGCCATGCCTCGATGGCGCTGGCGGTCTTCGGGCCGTATTTGCCGTCGGCCGACCCCCCTTCGAGCATGCCCTCGCCGATAAGGAACTGCTGAACCTTCAGAAGGGTGGACTCGTTGACGGTGGCCGACCGGCCGTTGCGCGACAGTTGCGAAATCGGGCTGTCCGCGGACAGCGCGAGCTTTTCGAAGCTGGTCATCATCGCGTCGACCACGGCCTCGAAAAGCTGATCGGGATTGTTGGTGCAGATATTGCGTGCCAGGGCGACGAGCGGATACTGGCTCTTGATCGGGGTCAGGTCGTAGATACCGTCCCCGACGCGGTTGCGGGCCGAGATATAGCCCGAGATCCATTCGGCCATCTGGCCCTGGGCCTGTGCGGCCTGCTCTCCGCCGAGGACCGTGACGATGGCGTTGCAGTCGCGCGCTCCCCAGCCATAGACGGCAAAATCGCCGCTCTCTGTGGCGGCGTTCGCGGGAACCGTGCCGGCCCCGAGAAGAAGGGCTGCGGCGGTGGTGCGGAAAATACGCATGTCCAGTGAATTCCCTCGTTCGGTGTGATTGGTCTTGACGGAAGAAGGGCCCCCGCCTTTCGGCAAGGGCCCCCCTGTTGTTACGCGCTTAGCGGTTGGCGCGCGTGACGGTGCTGGACGAGAAGTTCCCGACCGCGGTGCTGCCGATGCTGTTGCCGCCGACAGCGGCCGAGGACGCGGTGACGAGACCGGTCGAGAAGACCCCGATGGACGCTCCGGTGGCCGTCGAGGTGATGTTCCCCGAGTTGGTCTGGCCGTTGAAGATCGCCGCGGTGGCGTCGTTCCCGGTGCCGTTGAGCGCCGTCAGCGTCACGCTGTTGGTCGCGACGTTGCCGAAGCCGGACGCCTGGACCGAGTTCCCCGACAGGCTGGCCGATGCGCCGTTGAGCGCCTGACCGGTCGTCGAGGTAGCGTTGACCCGGAAGGACGCGCCGGTGGAACTGGCATTGACACTCGCCTGCTGCACCTGCTCGTTGAACACCCCGAAGGAGGCATTCAGGACGCCGCTGTCCGGGAGAACCGACGTGGTCGTGGCGTTGGTCGATCCGGTCCCGACATTCGAGCCCTCGGCGTTGAGCACGTTCTGCGAGACGTTGCCGCGTGCCAGCGCCAGGACGCTGTTGCCCGAAACATCCGCCGTGCCGTTTGCCAGTGCACCAGCCGTTCCGGCCCCGTTGAGGGTGACCGAGGTCGTGGTCGAGGCCGAGGCCGTGACCGCACCGGTCGTGTCGTTGAACTGGAAGTTCCCGACAATGCCGGTGGCCCCGGTCGTCGCGGTCGCCATGTCGCCGACGTTGACGCTGTTGTTGAGCGCCAGGTTGGCGGTTGCCCGCGCCTCGACCGCGTTGCCACCCACCGACAGCGTGCTGCCGGAGGCCGCCGCACCGGTACCGGTCGCCGCCGAGGCGTCGATCGTCACGATGTTGCTGTTGTTGGCCGAGGAGATGGTGCCGGCGTTCGCCTGATTGCTCAGGAGCAGGTTGCCGGCGTTGGCGTTGACGTCACCAGCAAAACCGGAGGCATCGACCGTGGCGTTGGTAGCGCTGGGTCCGGAGGCACCCTGATCACCCGAGAGGATGTTGGCCCCGGTCGCGCCCAGCGTGTTCTGCGCCTGGTTGCCCACTGCGCTTGCGCTGCTGACGTTGCCCGAGACATCCACCGACGAGAGGTTGATGCCGGTTGCATCGGTCACAGTTGCGGCGTTCGCCGCGGCGACCACCCCGACCGACGAGCTGCCGGTGGCAGCCACCGCACCGATGTTGGTCTGGGTGTTGCCCAGTTGGGTCGATGCGTTGACGTTGGCCGCGCCGGACCCCGACGACAGGGTGTTGACCGCCGAGTTGGCCAGCGCCGTTGCCAGCGAGGAGTTGCCGCTTTGCGACACGCTGGAGCCGTCGATCGCGTTGCCGTCCGAGTTGGTGGACGACAGGCGCACCTGCGACTGGTTGGTCGTGGCCGACACGCCGAACTGGTTGTCCTGGCTGGAGGCAAGAACGTGAGCCCCGGTCAGGGTGTCCGTCGTGACGTCGAAGGTGGCATCGCCGCCCGCACCACCGTTGATGTTGGCGCCGTCCACGGTGACCGAGTTGGTGGCCACGTTGCTGCGCGCCAGCGCCGAGGTGACGTTGCCGTCCTGCACGATGCTGCTCTGCTGCACCGGTACGGTCGCGGTCTGGTCAAGTTCGACCCGCACCGACTGATCGACTGTCGCCGTGATCGTGCCGCTTCCCGTTGCCGTCTGCACGTTGGCAAGGGCACCGGTCCGGTCGTTGTTGGCAGAGCCGTCGAGGGTCAGGCTGTTGCTGGCCGGAGTGGTCTGGTTGCCGGTGGCCTGGGCGATGGTGACGTTGCCGCTCTGCTCGACGCTGCCCGAGATGATCGGGTCGCCGGTAGCCGTCTCGTCCTGGTTGAACACATCGGTGTCAGCATCGGCCGAGATGCTGGCCGTGACGTTCTGACGCGAGGCCAGCACGTTGCCCGCCGAGACGTTGCCCACATCAACCGTGGCATCGGCGCCGGTTCCGGCGTCGAGGTTGGTGGCGGAGGCATCGACCGAGTTGGTGACGACGTTGCCGTTGGCGACCGATTCGTTGCGGTTGTTGGTCATGTCGAGCGACGAGTTCGTCGAGCCGACATTCGCCAGAACCTGCACATCCGAGGTCGTATCCACCGTGGCGTTCGAGAGCTGGCTGCTTTCCAGCGCCGTGGCCGCGTCGGAGTTGGTGGCCGTCACGTCAACGCTGTTGGTGGCCCGGTTCGCGGTCGCGAAGGACTGCTGCAGGTTGCTGTCCAGCGTCTGGCTCGAGTTCAGGGTCGGTTCGATATCGTCGCCGTCGTCGATGATGCCGAAGGTCGCCGCGACGTCGGTTTGCAGCGCCGAGCCGTTGACCTGCACGTTGGCGGTGGCCAGTTCGGCATCGGCGGGCGCGACATCCGCATCGCTCGGGTCGGTGGACGCATCCGCCGCCGGGCCGGTCACCGAGGTCGCCTCGGCTGAGGCGGCGTTGGTGGCGGTGTTGCCGGTGGCCTCGCCGACCACGGTGTTGTCGGAGACGGACACGGTGGAACCGCTGATCTGACCGAAACCGGCCCCATCGGCGTCGATCCGGGCGATCACGCCCGCGCCGTTGAAGGAGCCTTGGGACGGCGGTGTGAAGAAGCCATTGATTTGGAGCACTTCATCGCCGTTGTCAGAGCCAAACTGCCCCGGATTGCCACTGGCGTTGGACTGGAAAATGATCGCCAACTGCGAAGTGTCGACGGTGCCATTCCCCGGAATCTCCGCAGTAGTGTCTCCGACAGTAGCATTGTCGAACCCTGCTGCGGCGAGAATAGCCTGCTCTTCAGTTGTGAGCGGAGTGCCGAAGGTGACAACAACCGGATTGGCGTCTGAATTGACGATGTCGTCACCGAATTGCTCCAAGAACCCTTGGTTGCTCTGACCAGAATTGTTCGAGTTAAACCCAGCCGTCGGGTCTTGACCCACGACACCCAAGGTCGCCGTGACGCTGCCCTGACCGGTCGTGCCCTGGTAGTTGGCCACGGTGCCGGAGGCGCCGATGGTGGCGCTGGCGGCGCCGCCGAGCGAGACGCTGTTGGCGGCGGTGTTGGCCGTTGCCGAAGAGCTGAGCAGGTTGTCATCTGACACCAGCGTCGAGTCACTCAGGCTGTTGGCCACGCCCGTTTCGATGGTGTTGGAAAACGCACTCCCCGTTTCGTCACTGTTCTGGGTCGCGAGGATCGTGGCCCCCGAGACCTGCGACGAGGCCGAGACAAAGCTTCCGCCCGCACTAACGCTGCCACCCGTGGTGACAAACGGCGATGCCGCGCTGCCGGAGGTGATGTTGGTGCCATCGGCGGACACATCATTGCCGGTGGTCACGTTGCCGCGTGCAATCACCGACACGGTGTTGTCCGAGGTCGAGAGACTGGAGTCGAGTACGTCGGGAGCGAACCCGGTCTGCTCTGTCAGGATCGGGTTCCCATCCGTTCCGACATTGCGCGCCGTGACGGTGCTGGTGTCGGTCATGTCCTGCTCGTTGGCGACCGAGGCGACGGTGCCGGTGCCGGTGCCCGAGAGGGTGCCGTTCAGCGCGTTGAACGCGAGGCTGATGCCATTATCGGCAGTCTGCCCGGTGGCCGAGGCCGACAGGCTGTTACCGTCGGTAACGATGGTCGAACCGGTGGTACTGCCCGCTGAGTTGTCACTTCCGAACACTGTCGCGACCTGGTTATCGGTGGACGTGGCAGAGACACCGCCGGCACGCGATTGGTCGTTGGTCACGACCTGCGCAGCGGTCACGGTGGGCTGATCGCCGGTACCTCCGGTGTTGATGTTGGTGCCGCCGGAATTGGTGCCCGCCGACAGGTTGTTGGTGCCGTTGGTCACCGACAGATCATTGGTCGCGTCACCCCCGGTGGCGGTGCTGCCGATGTCGTTGCCGGTGTTCAGCAGCGAACTGTCGGTCACGGCCAGCGGAGTGGTAACGGTGGTGCTGTTGCCAGTGGCCGACGCTTGCACGCCTGCACCTGCGCCCGCGTTCTGCACCGAAGCAACCACGCCCGCCGCGCTCTGATCGGCGCCCGAGGTCAGCGACAGGCTGTTGCTGGTGGTCGCGCCGGTGGCCGAGGCGGTCTGGCTGTTGCCGTCCACCGCGATGGTCGAGGTGTCGGTGGTGGTTTCGGAGAAGCCGGTAATCGAGTTGTTCGTCGTCCGACCGCGAACCGTCGTTCCGTCGGCCTCACGCTGGACGTTGGCGATGACCGCGTCGCCTTCGGCGTTCAGTTGCACGCCGCCGGTGACGGTGTCGCTGTCGCTGCTGGTTGCGGCACCACCCGGTTCGCCGGTGATGTTGCTGGCGTCGAGCGCGATCGTCTGCGTGCTGTCGTTGCCGGTGGCATCCGAGCTCTGGGCGTTGCCCGAGACCGTGATGGTGCTGTCGAGCACGGCACCGCTGAGGTTGCCGTTCGAGTCGTCCCCGGCGCTTGCCGAGACGGTCGAGTCGATGGTGTCGGCGGTGATGATCACCGCTTCGATCGGGTCGATGCTCTGCAGGTTCGAGACCACGGCGGAGCCGGTGATCGAGGCGGTGGTGCCGTTCGAGGCGATGCTGTTCGACGCCGCGTTGCCGGTGGCCGTCGATGCCTGATCGCTGTCCGACACGGTGACGGTGCCGCTGGCGAGATCCTCGATGGTGGCGGTGGTATCCGCACTGGTCACGGTGCCGGTGATGTTGATCGTCGTTGCCGCAGGGGTGGATTCGATCTCCTGCGACGAGCTGACCACGAGATCGCCCGAGGCATCATTGTCCGGCGACCCGGCGAGCGTCGCGTCGATGTCGGCGCTGGCCTGACCCGCAGCCTCCTCGGCCACGTTCACGCCGGGATCGATATTGATCGCCGAGGTGCCGGAATTGCCGGTGGCCGAGGCCGTGGTGTCGTTGTTGTCGAGCAGCGCGGTGCCGGTGAAGGTGCGCACGCTTGCATTGGGATTCTCGATCAGGATCGAGTGCGTGTCACCCGACGCGGTGGCCGAGATGGTATCGGTCTCGACCGACTGAAGGTTGCCGACGACCGCCGTGTCGCCCAGCGTCGAGGGCGCGAAGGCGAGGATCGCCGAGGTCGACCCCGAGTTGCCGGTGGCCGAGGCCGAGAACAGGTTGTCGGTGCCCGAGAGCGCGCCGGTCAGCGTGTCGGGGGCGGCGCCGAGGTTGATCATGTTGATCGTGACGGTGCTGCCCGTGGTGGTGGCCGTCGGGTTGGCGGTCACAAGCTGGGTGTTGTCGCCGACCACGTCACCGGTGAGCGTCATGTTCTGCGTGGGCCCGACATTGGTGACGGCCGTGGCCTGTGCGTGGACAACCGCCGCGCCGAATGCCGTCGAGACGGCGACTGCTGCTGCTGTACCGAGAAGATTGTTCTTGAGGGTCATGCCCGTTCTCCTTGTGAAATACTGTCGAAAAGTTCTGTCATGCCGATGAGGCCCCAAAGCCGCACCTGTGGTTCAAACCGTCGTCGCGCTGCGTCGCTTGCTGCGAATGCGCTGTGCGCCGGTTGGTCCGGAAATCCTTTGTCCATCACACGTCCGAGTCTCCCTTTGCCCCCAGTTCCCCCTCTGCAGGTGCCGCCGTCGGCACCGCGCCTGCCGGTGCGACAGGTGATTTGCCCACCTTGTCGCCCTTGCCGCCGACATATTCGTCCGCCTCGACCAGCGGGACCGACGGCTGGCAATCCCCTTCGGAGACGCCCGTCACCGTCTGCACCAGATCGAGGACCGCTTCCTCGATGGCCATGCGCACGGCGAGTTGCAGCGGCTCCTGATTCTTGGCACCGGCGTTCACATCCCACAGGTCGCTGTCGAAGAAGCGGAACACGCTCGCCTCTACTTCGTAGCCGCTGACCTGCTTCTGGATCGAAACGGTGTCGTAGACCTTCAGCGTCTGGGTGCCCACGATCCGCAGATCGATGCCCACGTTCATGGTGAAGATACGACCCTTGCCGCCGACCTGATCGACGAACAGCTCGGCACCGCCGGACTGGATATTGTAGTTCACCTCGGTGATGCCGCCGACGATGTAGTAGTCGGATTGCAGCACGCTGCCGCCGTAATACGGCTTCCACGGCACCCGCTCGGAGTTGCCGCCCTGCGCGTCCGGTGCCTCGTGCATCCGCCCGTCGCCGAGCTGCCGCTTGCTGAGATAGTTGAGCTCGGCATCCGCGACCGAGGTGTCGAAGCGCTCGTAGATGGTCAGGCCCGGCGTCATGTTGCCGAGCGCCGTATAGGCCATGAGCGCACCGCCCTGCGTGATCAGGAGCCCCTCGAGATCGGAGGCCTTGCCGGTGTAGTCACGAATGTTGCCCACCGCGATGGACGTGTTGCCATCGCCGTGCGCGTAGAGCCGGTCGCCGTAGCATTCCAGCTTGGCTGTCAGCGGCGTCCGGTTTCGCGTCGGCTCGCTCGACAACACGACGGGAACGTCCCCTTCGTTGATCACTTCGCGCCGCATCTCAGGCGGAATGGCACAGGCCGTCGCGAGGAACGGCACCATAAGCAAAGCCGCCTTGAATTTAATATACATGAAAGCTCTCCGCCCCGTTCGACTTCAAGATTAATTCTGGGTTCCGTTGTCACCCGCGTTCAGCGGGCCACTGCCTGTGGCAACCTCCCCCGTGATGGTCGAGTTGTCCATGTTACACGCCGTGCTGCCATCGACACCGGCGTTCTGGTTGCCGGAGTTGTCCTGGTTGTTGGTCAGCGTCTGGTCGGTGTCACCGTTCGAGACACCGCTCACCCCGCTGTTGATATCGCTGTTGGAGACCGACGAGTCGACATTGCCGGAATTGTCCTGCGACCCGCCGACGCTCGGGTCGGCGCCGCTTGATGCGCCGTCGGAATTCGCCTGATTGTCGGCAATGTTGCCGGTGCTGTCGGCGATCACGTCAGGGTCGCTGTTGGAGACCGTGGTCGGCCCGGCCTGCTGATTGTCGGCGATGTTGCCGGTGGCGTTCGCCGCGTTGGTGCAGTTGATCTGCGTCCCGATGTTGGTCGTGTTGTCGTTGTTCGTGATAAAGTTGTTGTCGAACCCGTCGAAGAAACCGCCCTTCTGGCGCTCGATCAGATCCGCCACAAACGCCTTGTTCGCCTTGTCCGCGCTGGTATCGAACTGCCACGAGCGGTTCTCGCCGAGTCCGTTCGCGAAAACTCCGCCGGTCGATGCGGTCAATGCCACCACGATCACCGCGAACCTCACTGCTGCTGAATTGCCCACAATCCGCTCCTGTTCTCTCGCCACTGGAAATCTCCCGGAATCCGTCCGGCTCTGAAGACTTCTTTTCAACTCTTCAATGTTACGTGAGGACCGTACAGTCAACAGAAATGTTGCGGAAGACCCGGTTTTCATTCGATTCGTTGCGCTGAGGCAGCAGTCAAGACGGTTCTTCCAATGCAGGCCGGCAACCCCGGCGCCGCCATCCGGCACCCCGCGACCGGCCCTGCCCCGCCGTCTGAAACCGGGTTCCCGGAATTCGGGAGGCGCCCCGCGGAGGGCCTTGCCAACCGGCACCGCAAGGTCGACATAGCAACCATGAAGACCGTCTTGAAGAAGTTTTTCAACCGGCGCGACCCGGCCCCGGACCGGTTGGGCGTGCGGGAGGAACCGCTGCGGCCGGAGCGGTCGTTTGTTGCAATCGGCGACGTGCATGGCCGCGCCGACCTGTTGCGCGAGATCGACGGGCTGGTCTCCGCAAGCTGCGCGGAATGGCCGGTGGTGTTCCTCGGCGATTACGTGGACCGTGGCGAGGAGAGCCGCGAGGTGCTGGAGCTGCTGATGTCGGTGCCGTCCGACCGCGAGCCGCCGGTGACCTGCCTGATGGGCAATCACGAACGCATGCTGCTGGATTTCCTCGACCGCCCCGAACAGGCCGGGCCGCGATGGCTGCGCAACGGCGGGCTGCAGACGCTGGCCGGTTTCGGCATCGCGCCGCCCATGCGGGAACGCCCTGGCGGCGAGGCCCTTTGCGAGCTGCGCGAAAGGCTGTCGCAGGCCATGGGGGGGGAGATGATCGCGTGGCTGCGGGCGCGGCCCCTGACGTGGAGCAGCGGCAACGTCTGGGCGGTCCATGCCGCGGCGGACCCCGACCTGCCGATGGCGGAGCAGACCGCGGATACGCTGCTCTGGGGGCATGCCGCGTTCCACCGGCAGCCGCGCGCCGACGGTCAATGGGTGGTGCACGGGCATACCGTTGTCGCGGAGCCGCAGGCCCGCGCGGGGCGCGTCGCGGTGGATACCGGTGCCTACGCCACCGGGCGTCTGAGCGCCGCGCTGATCACGCGCGACGGGGCCGCGTTCCTGCAGACAGGGCGCGACTGATACGGGCGAAACTCGCGCATTAGGCGATTTACCCGGCTTGCTTTCTTGGCTAAGCAGTGGCCCCGAGCGCACCAGTGATCCCGGATTGTCACCATGAAAGATGCCGTCTTGCAGCCACGCGTGCCCGCACACCACACGCAGACCGCCGGGGACGATGACGAGATCGACCTCATGGAGCTTTTCCGCGCGCTGTGGCGCGGCAAATGGCTCATTGCGCTGTCGGCATTGGTGGCGCTGGTCCTCGGGGGGTATTACGCGGTCGGCGTGGCCGAGCCGCAATACCGTGCCACCGCGCAACTGACGCTGGAGGTTCGCACCGGCCAGGTGGTCGATCTCGAGAGCGTGATGACCGGCGTCTCGACCGAGCAGGCCGCGCTCAACACCGAGATCGAGATCATCACGTCGCGCCGCATCCTGGGCAAGCTGGTGGACACGCTCGACCTGGCGCAGGACCCGGAGTTCAACACCGCGCTGGAGCCGCCATCGGCGCTGGCGCGGATCAAGGGCGCGCTCGCGGGGATGCTGACCGGGGCGGACGGGGCCGGGGCCGCGGAAGGCGGATACGAAAAATCCCCGCGTGACAGGGCCATCGACGCGCTGCGCGAAAGGCTCTCGGCCTCGGTGCAGCGCGACACCTACGTGTTCAACATCAGCGCCACGACCGGGGACGCGGAGAAATCGGCGCGCATCCTCAACATGCTGGCCGATCTCTATCTTCAGGAACAGATCGCGGTGAAGTTCGAGGCGACCGAACAGGCGGTGGCGTGGCTGTCCAAGCGGGTGACCGAGCTCGAGGCCGACCTGCGCGAGAAGGAGGACACGCTCAAGGCCGCGCGGGCCGAGACCGAACTGATCAGCCCCGAGGCGCTGGAGGGTCTCAACCTCCAGGCCAAGACCCTGCGCGAGCGGCTTGAGGAGATGCGCGCGGGCGTGGAGGCGGCGCAGGCCGAGCTCGACCGGCTGACAGAGTTGCGCGCGGCGGGGAACCGTGCCGCCGCGGTCGAGGCGACGGGCGATGCCACGTTGCGGCGGTTGCTGCAATCGCTGCGCGAGGGCGAAACGGACGCGGGCGGGATGTTCGATCAGCGGCTGGAGGCGCTGGTGAGCCGCGCCGCGAGTGGCTATGACCGGCAGCTCAGCCAGGTCAACGCGCTGGCCGAATCCTACCGGACCTTGCAGGAGCGGATCGAACGGCAATCCGCCGATCTGGTACGGATCGAGCAGATGAGGCGCGAGGTCGAAACCACGCGCACCCTTTACGAGACATTCCTGACCCGTCTCAAGGAAACCACGGTGCAGCGCGGGCTTCAGCAGGCCGACAGCCGCGTACTGTCGGACGCCATCCCCGGCGAGAAGGTGGCCCCGCGCACGAGCCTCATCCTGGCGCTGTCGATGGTGCTTGGGCTGATGGCCGGGGCGGCGATCGTGCTGGTCCGGCAATTCCTGCACGACACGTTCCGCGCGGCCGCGGACATCGAGGCCGCGACCGGGCTTCCGGTGCTGGGCCAGATCCCGAAAATGCCGGTCCGGGAGCGCAAGGACCTGATCGGGTATCTGAAGGACAGGCCCACCTCGGCCCCGGCGGAGGCGATCCGCAACCTGCGCACCTCGCTCCTGCTGTCGGATATCGACCATCCGCCGCAGATCATCATGTCCACCTCGGCCCTGCCCGGCGAGGGCAAGACCACGCAGGCGGTCGCCCTCGCCCAGAACCTCGCGGGGCTCGACAAGAGTGTGCTGCTGATCGAGGGCGATATCCGGCGGCGCACCTTCGCGCAGTATTTCAGCGATGTGCCGGCGGGCGGCGTGCTGACCGCGCTGTCGGGCGAGGTGCCGCTCAACGAGGTTGTCTTTCACGACGAGCGCCTTGGCGCCGACATCCTGATGGGCGAGAAGTCGCGCGCCAACGCCGCCGACCTGTTTTCCTCGGACAAGTTCCGCGCGTTCCTCGCGCGGGCGCGCGAAGCCTATGACTTCGTCATCATCGACACGCCGCCGGTGCTCGTGGTGCCCGACGCGCGGGTCATCGGCCAGCATGCCGACGCGATCCTGTTCAGCGTGGCATGGGACAGCACGCAGCGCGGCCAGGTCCTGGCCGCCCTGCGCGAATTCGAATCGGCCAATCTTGGGATCACCGGCATCGCCCTGGCGCAGATCGATCCCAAGGGGATGCGCCGCTATGGCTATGGTGGCAAGTACGGGGCCTACGGGGCCTATGGACAGGGCTATTACGACGCCGGTTGAGATCTGCCGGGGCCGGTGAATCGACCGTTTTCACAAACAACCAAAGCGTGTATGATGTCTTTGGAACGTGTGTAACAATCCCGGGGTTTGCCATGAAAAAGATTGCAACCATCGCCGCGGCGGTCTCGATGTCCACGATGCTCGCATCGCCGGTCCTGGCGCAGGCTGATCCGGCCTCCGGCAGCGGGTCGGCGAACACAGGTGCCGCAGGCACCGGCACGGGCAGCGCAAGCGCGGGGACAGGCACCGCAGGTGCTGCGGGGTCCGGTGCGGCAGGTGCAGGCACAGCCGCAGGATTGGCCGGTGGTTTGGGCGTGGCCGGTGCGGTCGGGCTTGGCATCGCCGCGGCCGCCGCCGTGGCCGCCGCCGCGAGTGGCGGCAGCAGCAGTTCGACCACGACGACCAACTAAGGCGGGCCTGCCAGAAGCCCGCCGCCGGGCGGGCCGGCGCGCGGTGTTGCTCAGTAGCGGTAATGTTCGGGCTTGAACGGCCCCTCCGGTGTCACCCCGATATACTCCGCCTGATCGGGGCGCAGTTCGGTCAGCTTGACGCCGATGCGGTCGAGATGCAGGCGCGCGACCTTTTCATCGAGATGCTTGGGAAGGACATAGACCTCATTGCCGTAGTTCTCGCCCCTGACCCAGAGTTCGATCTGCGCCAGCACCTGGTTGGTGAAGCTGGCCGACATCACGAAGCTGGGGTGCCCGGTGGCGTTGCCGAGGTTCAGCAGGCGCCCCTCGCTGAGCAGGATGATGCGGTTGCCCGAGGGCATCTCGATCATGTCCACCTGATCCTTGATGTTGGTCCATTTGTGGTTCTTCAGGTTGGCGACTTGGATCTCGTTGTCGAAATGGCCGATATTGCCGACGATCGCCATGTCCTTCATCGCGCGCATATGCTCGATGCGGATCACGTCCTTGTTGCCGGTGGTGGTGATGAAGATGTCGGCGCTCTCGACCACATCCTCGAGCGTCACCACCTCGAAGCCGTCCATCGCCGCCTGAAGCGCGCAGATCGGATCGACCTCGGTCACCTTGACGCGCGCACCGGCGCCGCGCAATGACGCCGCAGAGCCCTTGCCCACGTCGCCATAGCCCATCACGACGGCGACCTTGCCCGCCATCATCGTGTCGGTGGCGCGGCGGATGCCGTCGACGAGGCTTTCCTTGCAGCCGTACTTGTTGTCGAATTTCGACTTGGTCACGCTGTCGTTGACGTTGATCGCCGGGAACGGCAGGTGGCCCTTTTCCATCATCTTGTAGAGCCGGTGCACGCCGGTGGTGGTTTCCTCGCTGACACCCTTGATCATGTGACGCTGTTTCACGAACCAGCCGGGGCTTTGGGCCATGCGTTTGCGGATCTGGGCAAAGAGCGCCACTTCCTCATCCGAGGTGGGCGTCTCGATCAGGTCGGTCTCGCCCTCCTCGACGCGGGCCCCCATCAGGATGTAGAGCGTGGCGTCACCGCCATCGTCGAGGATCATGTTTGCGCCGCCCTCGGGAAACTGAAAGATCCGGTCGCAGTAGTCCCAGTATTCCTCCAGCGTCTCGCCCTTGATGGCAAAGACCGGCGTGCCGCCCTCGGCGATGACCGCCGCGGCGTGATCCTGGGTGGAGAAGATGTTGCAGGACGCCCAGCGCACATCGGCGCCCAGTTCGGCCAGCGTCTCGATCAGCACGGCGGTCTGGACGGTCATGTGCAGGCTGCCCGCGATGCGTGCGCCCTTGAGCGGCCTGGCCTCGCCATACTCGGCGCGGAGCGCCATCAGGCCGGGCATCTCGGTTTCGGCGATATCGAGTTCCTTGCGGCCATAACCCGCGAGCGAGATGTCCTTGACGATGTAATCCTGTGCCATGTGGAGGCGGCTCCTTGCGAGAGAATTTTGCAAGGCAGATAGCACCCGGCCCCCACATGGGCAACGTGCGATTACCCGGCCACACCCTCGGCGTTGGCAATGGTGGCTCCGGTCCAGTGCCGGCCGGTCGCCACGACACAGCCCACGCCATTGGGCCGGGTGATGAAGACGGTAAAGCTGCCGGCCTCCGGCGAGGCCCAGACCTCGATCATCTGCTGCGGGCTCTGCAATCCGCCTCCGGCGAGGCTCTCCTTGTAGCGGGATTCGAGCCGCTCGACGAGCGCGTCGCGCGGCAGGCAGGCCACGCCCTGCGCCTGCGCCGCAAGCGGCGGGGCGAGGGCCGCGGCACCGAAGATGAGCGCAGTGGAGCAAAGACGTTTGAACATGGTATCCTCCATTGATGCGGGGCGGGACGCAGGGGGCGCGCCGCCTCTGCCCTGAATCCGGGGATGGCAGCGGGGTCCGGCACTAAAATTCGGCGCACAACCGCGCGAGGCCGGCGTGTGCCTCTGGTGCCGCACGCGCGCAGGCGCTACCTCGGGTGAATGACACGCCACCTGACCTTTTCCGGCCCCATCGCGCGGCTGCAATACATGCTCCTGATGACGCTGTTTCGCGTCGCGGTGACGCGCGGTCTCTATGGCCGCTTTGCGCGGGGGCTGGGGCGGCTGTTTCCGTCCGGCACCGCGGTCTGGCTGCACGAGGACGGCGCGCCGCCCTATCGCATTGCGCTCGACGACGGGTACTGGACGCGGTTCGCGCTGTGGCGCGCGCCTTATGAGCCGGAGGTTGCCGCCGTGCTGCGCGCCGCCACCGGGGCGACGCCGCTCTTTTGCGATCTCGGGGCCAACAAGGGATACTGGA
Organism: Roseovarius ramblicola; assembly: GCF_042430665.1. Taxonomy (NCBI): domain Bacteria; kingdom Pseudomonadati; phylum Pseudomonadota; class Alphaproteobacteria; order Rhodobacterales; family Roseobacteraceae; genus Roseovarius; species Roseovarius ramblicola. The sequence continues at coordinate 229,230 of NZ_JBHMEC010000008.1, forward strand.
CCACCCGCGCCGCGCCGCTCATTGACCGGGTGATCGCGGTGGAGGCGTCGGCGGAGACCTTCGCCGCATTGCACGCCAATGCCGGGCATCTGGCCAATGTCACCCTGCACCGCGCCGCGATCCACGCGCGCACCGGTGAGGCGCTCGGTTTCGTCAACACGCATCTCAGCCACGCCTCCGCGCGGCTGGCGGGCGACGCGCCGTTGCGCGCGCAGGACCGCACCGAGACCGTGACCACGCTGGCCATTGACGACCTTGTGCCCGCGGGCCCCCCGGCACTCGTCAAGCTGGATGTCGAAGGGGCCGAGATCGCGGCGATGCGCGGCGGGGCCCGCGCGCTTGCCGACGGCGCGGTGCTGATCTACGAGGATCATGGCAATGACCCGGCCTGCACGGTCAGTGCGCATCTGCTGGCGATGCCGGAAATGCGGCTCTATTCCTGCGAAAACGGGCTGCAGCCGATGCCCGATGTGGCCACCATCCGCGCCCTCAAGCGCGATCCCTGCAAGGGCTACAATTTCGTCGCCGCGCGGGCCGACTCGCCGCTTCTGAGCGCAATCGCCACACGCTTTGCAAATCACCCGAGCTCCGGCTAATCAGGGCCGGTCACGAGACCGGAGACCCAATGCCCACACCCCGCGCCTGGCAAAAGATGCTCTCGGGTCGCCGGCTCGACCTGCTCGACCCGACCCCCGTCGATGTCGAGATCGAGGATATCGCCCACGGTCTCAGCTTCGTCGCGCGCTGGAACGGGCAGACGGAGGGGGATTTTCCCTATTCGGTGGCCGAGCATTCCTTGCTGGTCGAACGGCTTCATGCCCGCCTGAGCCCGCGTGCCCCCGCGAAATGGCGGCTCGCGGCGCTGTTGCACGATGCGCCCGAATACGTGATCGGCGACATGATCTCACCGGTGAAGACCGCGGTCGGGCCGGGCTATGACGAGCTCGACAAGCGGCTCGCGGCGGCGGTGCATATCCGCTTTGGTCTGCCCGCCACCCTGCCCGCGCAGGTCAAGCGCCAGATCAAGCGCGCCGACCGGATCAGCGCCTGGATGGAGGCCACGCAGATCGCGGGCTTTACGGTCCCCGAGGCCGACCGCTTCTTCGGCAAGCCCGACGCGACGGTGATGGAGGGCCTGACCCTGACCCTGCGCCCGCCGGTCGAGACGCGCGCGGCCTATCTCGCGCGGCACGCGGCGCTGATGGCGGAATTGGATTAGATCCACCCCCCCCGCGACATCAGGCCCAGCGCCTCGAGCTGTCGCCAGCCAGTGAGCCGGGTGGAGCGCGGGCACCACAGGTCCGGGTCGGCGGTGAGCGCGTCGTAGTAGCCGTCATAGAGCGCGCTGTTGGCGAAATGCTCCTGCCGGTGCTTTTCCTCGGCCGCGTGGGTCACCGCCGTGGCGAGGAATTTCGAGTGCAGCAGCACGCCGGAGGTAAGCTCGCCCCCGTCGGTGGCATAGACATGGTTGAGACACCGGGGCAGCAGGCTGTGGGTGGAACTGACATAGGCATAGCGCCAGTGCCATTTCACCAGCGGCACCTTGCCCATCGTGGGCGCGCGGCGCGGCTCGGAGGCGAAGAACAGGCGCGCGCGCGGCCCGCCCTGAATCCAGAGGTTCTGCAAGTCGCGCTTGCGGCGCATCGCGTAATTGCCCGCGTCGAACCAGCATAGCGCCCTGAAGGGGTCCTCTCCCTGCGTGCAGGGCTGATCCGAGAGCCGCCCCCCGGGATACATGTCGAGCATCAGCGCGCCCATCGAGGCGCGGCCCTGCCGCTCCAGCCAGTCGCAGAGCGCGGCCAGTGGCCGCGTCTCGTGATAGGGATAGACGAGGCATTCGTCGGCATCGAGCGTCAGGCACCAGTGCCCGTGGCCGTGCCGCATCATCAGCCATGTCAGCCAGTCCATGCCGAAGCGCGACCGCTTGTAGCTGTGGCCGGTGGTCCAGAGCGACACGTCGCCTTGCGCGGCGAGATGGTCGCGCGTGCCATCGTCGCTGTTATTGTCGACGATCATGAAGTGACCGACACCCAGACGCCGGTGGTGGGCGAGGAAATGCCCGATCCGCGCCGCCTCGTTGCGCATGGTGGCAAAGCACAGGATGTCGCCCGCGCCGATGGCCGCGGTTCTGTCGGCGAGGGTGCGCAACTGCCGCCGCCTGGCCACGGCCCGCGCCAGCAGCCTGCGCCGCCGCAGGCGCAGCCGGTAGGCGAGGATAAGATCGCTCATGCTCGCGCGCACGGCCTGCCGCCCTTCGTGCACGGACGCAGCGCCGGGGACGCCCTATTGTGCGGCCTTGTCGGCGTGCACCGTGTCGGAAATGTAATTCCACAGATCGTCGCGCAGGTCGTCGCGCGCCAGCGCGAAGGCCACCGTCGCCTGCAGGAACCCGGCCTTGGACCCGCAATCGAAGCGCTGACCGCGGAAGCGGAAGCCATAGACATCCTCGCCATCCTCGCGCGCCGCGTCGATCGCGTCGGTAAGCTGGATTTCGCCGCCCGCGCCGGTCTGTTTCCTGTTGAGTTTCTGAAGCACCGTCGGTGTGAGGATATAGCGCCCGATCACCGCGAGGTTGGACGGGGCCGTGCCTGCCTCGGGCTTTTCCACCATGCCCTTGGTCGAGACGATGCTGCCCATGTCCTCGCGCACGTCGAGGATACCGTAGGCATTGGTCCGCTCGTCGGGCACCTCCATCGCGGCGACCATGTTGCCGCCGGTCTCCTCGAACGCCTCGACCATCTGTTGCAGGCAGGGCTTTTCCGCAGCGATCACGTCATCGGGCAGGATCACGGCAAACGGCTCGTTGGCGATGAAGCGGCGCGCGCACCACACCGCGTGGCCAAGGCCCAGCGGCTTGTGCTGTCGCATGTAGGCGATCTCGCCCGAGTCCATGTTGGTGGACTTGAGGATGTCGAGAAGCTCTTCCTTGCCCTTCTTGCGCAGCTCCTGCTCGAGCTGCGGGGCACAGTCGAAATAATCCTCGAGTGCGTTCTTGCCGCGCGAGGTGATGAAGATGAATTCCTTGATCCCGGCGGCACGCGCCTCATCGATAGCGTATTGCACCAGCGGCCGATCGACCAGCGTCATGATTTCCTTGGGCACCGATTTCGTCGCCGGAAGAAACCGTGTCCCGAGCCCGGCCACCGGAAAGATCGCCTTGGTCACTCGTTTACGCATGAACTGCTCCCACTCGAATTTTTGCGCCACAATACATAACTGCGCGCATATTTGCATCAGGTTAAGGAGAAACTGTGGGTATTTCTTGTCACCTGATGCGACATGGCTCTGCCAGCGGCATGTGGCGGTTGACATCCTTGTAGAGGAGATAGCGGAACGGCCCCGGCCCGGCGGCATAACAGGCCTGCGGACAGAAGGCGCGCAGCCGGATGTAATCGCCCGCCTCCACCTCGACCCAATCGCGGTTGAGCCGGTAGACCGCCTTGCCCTCGAGGATGTAGATGCCGTGCTCCATCACATGCGTTTCCTCGAAGGGGATCACACCGCCGGGCTGAAAGGTGACGATGTTGACGTGCATGTCGTGGCGCAGATCGGCGGGGTCGGTGAACCGGGTGGTCGCCCAGACGCCATTGGTGTCGGGCATCGGGTCGGGTGGGATATCGCGCTCGTTGCACACAAGGGGCGGCGGCGGGTCCAGCCCCTCGACCGCGACGTAGCGCTTGCGGAACCAGTGAAAGCGCAGCGGCACTTCGCCCGCGTTGCGCAGACGCCATTCGGTATCGGGCGGGATATGGGCGTAGCCGCCCGGCCCGAGATCATGCGCCTTGCCGCCGATATCGAGCCGCATCGCACCATCCAGCACGAAAAGCGCCGCCTGCGTGCCCGCCCCGGTCTCGGGGCGGTCGCTGCCGCCGCCGGGGGCGATTTCGGCGATATATTGCGAGAAGGTCTCGGCAAAGCCCGACATCGGCCGCGCCAGCACCCAGAACCGCGCGCCCTCCCAGAATGGCAGCAGGCTCGTGACGATATCGCTGAGGCAGCCGCCTGGGATCACGGCATAAGCCTCGGTGAACACCGCGCGCCCGGTCATCAGCCGGGTCTGCGGCGGCAGCCCGCCCCCGGGCGCGTGATAGGTCCGGTCGGTCATGGCGTGGCCTCTCCCCCGCTTGGCCCGGCGCGTCGCGGCGCTCAGGCGATATCCATCTCCTGCATCATCGCCTCGAGGCGCGGCACGTCCTCGGGGTTGTTGAGCTCCCAGAACTGCCGCCCGCGCGCCTCCACCTCGACGCAGAGCATGGCGCGTCCGTTTTCGAGAAAGCGCAACTGTTCCAGCCCCTCCAGCCCCTCGAGCGGCCCCGGCGCCCAACCCGGATAGGCCGCAAGTGCCGCTGCACGATAGGCATAGACCCCGACATGGTGAAACACCGGCGTGGCATCGGTATCGTCGTAGCGCGCGGGCGTGAAGGGGATCACCTCCTTGGAGAAATAGAGCGCGTGGCGGGAGCGATCGAACACGGCGGTGGTGCCGCCGACGCGGCCCCCGGCGCGGTCCTGAAGGAAGCCGTTCAACGCGCGCCCGTCGCAGCGCAGCACCGGCGTCGCGGCCTCCGCGCCGTCATCGGCGCGCAGCCCGGCCACGAGGTCCGACACGAACCACGGCGGGGTAAGCGGCGCATCACCCTGAAGGTTGACGACAATCTCGTATCCACCGCCCAGCGCGGCATGGGCCGCAGCGCAGCGCTCGGTGCCGTTGGCGCAGGTCTCTGGTGTCATGACCACCTCTGCGCCGACCCCCTCGGCCGCGTCGCGGATGCGCGCGTCATCGGTGGCCACGACCACCCGGTCCACCCCCGGCACGGCGCGCGCCGCCTGCCAGGAGCGTTCGATCAGCGTCCGCGACTCGCCGGTGGCCCCGCGCAGCGGCACCAGCGGCTTGCCGGGATAGCGCGTCGAGGCGTAGCGCGCGGGGATGACGACGAGGGTGCTCATTCCGGCCCCGCCACCAGATCGACGCCCGGCGCGCAGGCGATGAAGAACGGGTTCTCGAAACCGGGCTTGCCATAGGCGAGCGGCGTCAGGTCGTCAAACCGCAGCACGCGCCCCCCGGCGCCTGCCAGCACGGCGTGGCCGGCGGCGGTGTCCCATTCCATGGTGCGGCCAAGCCGCGGGTAGAGATCGGCCTCGCCGCTCGCCACGAGACAGAACTTGAGCGACGACCCCGCGCTCGTCATGTCGCGCACATTGTAGCGCGAGATATAATCGTCGGTGGCCTGATCGCGATGCGACTTGGACGCCACCACCATCAGCGCGGCATTGTCTGGCTGCGAAACGCGCAGCGGGGTCTGTGCGCCGGGCGTGTCGGGATCGAACGGCCCCGCCTCCTCGACCGCGCGGCCATCGGGCAGGGTATAGAACATGCGGCCCCGCGCGGGCGCATAGACGATGCCACGCACCGGCATGCAATCCTCGACCCAGGCGATATTGACAGTGAAATCGCCCCGCCGGTTGATGAATTCCCTGGTCCCGTCCAGCGGATCGACAATGAGAAAACTGGTCACGCTCTGCCCGTGCGAGGCGGCCTGTTCCTCGGTCACGAGCGCCACATCGGGAAACGCCGCGCGCAGCCCCGCCGAGATCAGCGCATCCGCCGCCTCGTCGGCCTCGGTGACGGGGCTCGCATCCGATTTCACCTTTACCTCGAAATCCGGGCCCTCGTAGATCTCCATGATCCGCGCGCCCGCGGCAATCGCCAGCCGACGCATTTCCGCGATCAAACGTTCCTGCTCCAAATCGTCGTTCCCCTGCCTGATTTGCGCCACTTTAAGGCACTAGTGGATGGATCAATCGACACCCCTTATGCTAGCTTCGCCGCGGATCGGCAAGGAGCCGGGCGCAGGCGCGCCGGGAACGAGGCAACAGCGCATGTTCAAGACCGTTCGTCCTTCGTCTCCGCTGCGTTCGGCAATCGTGATCCTCGAGTTGATCTACCACAACACCGTGCGCAGCATCCGCGCGCAGCACGGCAACGCGGTGGTGGCGCTCGGGCTCAACATCCTGACGGTCATCATCATGGTGATGGCCTTCTACCTGTTCTTCAGCGTGCTCGGGATCAAATCGGTCAAGCTGCGCGGCGATTTCCTGCTGTTCATGATGTCGGGAATCTTTCTCTACATCACGCATATCAAGGCGGTCGGCGCGGTCGTGGCCTCGGAGGGGCCCGCATCGCCGATGATGCAGCACGCGCCGATGAACACCGCGATCAGCATAACCTCGGCGGCGCTCGGGGCGCTCTATATCCAGACGCTGTCGCTGTTCATCGTGCTGTTCGTCTACCATGTCGGCTTCAAGCCGATCACCATCTACCAGCCGGCCTATGCCTATGGCATGGTTCTTCTGGCGTGGTTCACCGGCGTCGGTGCCGGGCTCGTGCTGCTCGCGCTCAAGCCGTGGTTTCCGACCTTCGTCAGCCTCTTTACCACGATCTACCAGCGCGCGAACATGATCGCCTCGGGCAAGATGTTCGTGGTCAACATGCTGCCGCCCACCATGTACAACATGTTCGCGTGGAACCCGCTGTTTCACAATATCGACCAGGCGCGCGGGTTTGTGTTCATCAATTACTTCCCGCACAAGACATCGCTGATGTACCCGATCTATGTCGGCATCTGCCTCGTCGTGCTCGGGCTGATCGGCGAATTCTACACGCGACGTCACGCCTCGCTGTCGTGGAGCGCGCGGCGCTGAGGCGTGCGCTCAGGTGACCACGCGCATGGTCAGGTTGATGCGCCCGGCGCGGCGCAGCACATGCGACGATCCCGGGCGGAGCCGGTCAACCCCGTGATAGGCCAGCCGCGCCGCGCCGCCCAGCACGATCACGTCGCCCGATTGCAGCCAGACCGATTCGGTCTTGCCGCCGCGCGTGGTGTTGCCGACGCGAAACAGCGCCTCGTCACCGAGCGAGACCGACACCACGGGCCAGTCGAAATCCGCCTCGTCACGGTCCTGATGCATGCCCATGCGCGCCTCCGGCTCGTAGAAATTCACCAGGCAGCAATCGGGATCGCGCCCGCCCTCCACCAGCGCCCGCCACACGCCGAGCGCGGTGTCCGGCAGCGGTGGCCAGGCCATGCCGCCGGGGTGGCGCGGCTCGTAGCGATAGCCCTTGCGGTCGGTGATCCAGCCCAGCCGCCCGGCCGAGGTCATGCGCACGCTCATCGCCTTGCCCGAGGGCGTGACCGGACGGAACAGCGGCGCCGCGGCGACCACCGCGCGCACCTCGTCGGCGAGCCGCGCCTGTGCCCGCGGATCGAGCCAGCCTCGGTAGAGCGCGGCACCGCGCAGGGTGAGGGTCGGGTCGGTCATTCCGCTGTCCGGCATCGCACGCAACCCGCCCCTGTGGCAATCGGGTCGAATTGACCGGACTGCGCGGGGCGGAATGCTTGCAGGGGTGATCCACCCTCCCTATATAGCGCTCGAAACGGGAGGCGGCAGGTGTCGCTTCCCGTGTCGTAAAAACCGGGGGCCGGATGCCGCAACGGGTCTGGTCTCCGCCACATCGCCTAAAGCAGAAGGGATCGAAAACATGTCCAAAGTGATCGGTATCGACCTCGGGACCACCAATAGCTGCGTCGCCATCATGGATGGCAGCCAGGCGCGCGTGATCGAGAACTCCGAAGGGACGCGCACCACCCCCTCCATCGTCGCCTTTACCGAGAGCGAGCGGCTCGTCGGCCAGCCCGCCAAGCGGCAGGCCGTGACCAACCCGGAAAACACGATCTTCGGCGTCAAGCGCCTGATCGGACGCCGGGTGAACGACCCGGATCTCGCCAAGGACAAGAAGAACATGCCGTTCTCCGTGATCGACGGCGGCAACGGCGACGCATGGGTCGAGGCGCGCGGCGAAAATTATTCGCCGTCGCAGATTTCCGCCTTCATCCTCGGCAAGATGAAGGAAACCGCCGAGAGCTATCTCGGCGAGGAGGTGACGCAGGCCGTCATCACCGTGCCGGCCTATTTCAACGACGCCCAGCGCCAGGCCACCAAGGATGCCGGCAAGATCGCCGGTCTCGAAGTGCTGCGTATCATCAACGAGCCGACCGCGGCCGCGCTCGCCTATGGGCTCGACAAGGAAAACACACACACGATCGCGGTCTATGACCTCGGCGGCGGCACGTTCGACGTGACCATCCTCGAGATCGACGATGGCCTCTTCGAGGTAAAATCCACCAACGGGGACACGTTCCTCGGCGGCGAGGATTTCGACATGCGCATCGTCAACTACCTCGCCGGGGAATTCCAGAAGGAGCACGGCGTTGACCTGACGCAGGACAAGATGGCGCTCCAGCGCCTCAAGGAGGCCGCCGAGAAAGCCAAGATCGAGCTGTCGAGCTCGAGCCAGACCGAGATCAACCAGCCGTTCATCTCGATGGGCTCCAACGGCCAGCCGCTGCACATGGTGGTCAAACTGACCCGCGCCAAGCTCGAAAGCCTCGTGAGCGATCTGATCACTGCGTCGATCAAGCCGTGCAAGGCCGCGCTCAAGGATGCCGGCATCTCGGCGTCGGAGGTGGACGAGGTGGTGCTCGTCGGCGGCATGACGCGGATGCCCAAGGTCATGGAGGAAGTGACCAAGTTCTTTGGCAAGGAGCCGCACAAGGGCGTCAACCCCGACGAGGTGGTGGCGATGGGTGCCGCCATCCAGGCGGGCGTGTTGCAAGGCGACGTCAAGGACGTGGTGCTGCTCGACGTGACACCGCTCAGCCTCGGGATCGAGACATTGGGCGGCGTGTTCACGCGCCTGATCGACCGCAACACCACGATCCCGACCAACAAGTCGCAAATCTTTTCCACCGCCGAGGACAACCAGAGCGCCGTGACGATCCGCGTTTTCCAGGGTGAGCGCGAGATGGCTGCCGACAACAAGATGCTTGGCCAGTTCAACCTCGAGAACATCCCGCCGGCACCGCGCGGCATGCCGCAGATCGAGGTGACCTTTGACATTGACGCCAACGGCATCGTCAATGTCAGTGCCAAGGACAAGGGCACCAACAAGGAGCAGAAGATCACCATCCAGGCGTCCGGCGGCCTGAGCGACGAGGACATCGAGCGCATGGTCAAGGAGGCCGAGGAGAACGCCGAGGCCGACAAGGCCCGCCGCGAACTCGTCGAGGCCCGCAACCAGGCCGAGAGCCTCGTCAACGCGACCGAGAAATCCCTCGAGGAGCACGGCGACAAGGTCGACCCGACCACCGTCGAGGCGATCGAGCTTGCGATCTCCGCGCTCAAGGAAGACCTCGGCAAGGAGGACGTGACGGCCGACAAGATCAAGTCGGGCATCCAGAACGTCACCGAGGCCTCGATGAAGCTTGGCGAAGCCATCTACAAGGCCAGCCAGGACGAGGCCGATGACGAGGTCAAGTCCGCCGATGACGGGCCCGGCGAGGACGACATCGTCGATGCCGATTTCGAGGACATCGACGACGACAAGCGCCGCTGAGGCGACACGCCTTGCGCCGGGGCCCGCGCGGCCCCGGCCCGCGCTTGAAGGAGATCCCAGATGGCCAAACGCGACTATTACGAGGTGCTCGGCCTGTCCAAGGGGGCCTCGGCGGACGAGATCAAGAAGGCTTATCGCCAGAAGGCGAAGGAGCTGCACCCGGACCGCAACAAGGACAACGCAGACGCCGAACGCCAGTTCAAGGAAGCCGGCGAAGCCTATGACGTCCTCAAGGACCCCGAAAAAAAGGCCGCCTATGACCGGTTCGGCCATGCCGCCTTCGAGGGGGGCATGGGCGGTGGCGGCGGGCCGCGGCCCGGCGGCGGATTCGGCGGCGCGCCGGGGCAGGGCGATTTTGCCTCTGCCTTCTCGGACGTGTTCGACGACCTGTTCGGCGATTTCATGGGCGGCGGGCGCGGCGGCGGGCGGCAGCGCGCAGCGCGCGGTGCGGACCTGCGCTACAACATGCGCGTGACGCTCGAAGAGGCCTATGCCGGGCTACAGAAGACCATCAAGGTCACCAGCGCCGCGACATGCGAGGCCTGCGATGGCTCCGGTGCCGAGGGCGGCGCACAGCCGAGCACCTGCCCGACCTGTTCGGGCATGGGCAAGGTGCGTGCCCAACAGGGCTTCTTCACGGTCGAGCGCACCTGCCCCACCTGCGGCGGGCTTGGTCAGATCGTCAAGAACCCGTGCAAGGAATGCCAGGGCCAGGGGCGTGTGCCCAAGGAACGCGCGCTCAGCGTCAACATCCCCGCCGGCGTCGAGACCGGCACGCGCATCCGCCTGTCCGGCGAGGGCGAGGCCGGGATGCGCGGCGGTCCGGCGGGCGATCTCTACATCTTCATCGAGGTGGCCCCGCACGAGATATTCGAGCGCGAGGAGAACAATCTCTACTGCCGGGTGCCGGTCTCGATGACGCGCGCCGCGCTTGGCGGTGACATCGAGGTGCCGACGATCGACGGCGGCCGCAGCCGCGTCAAGATCCCCGGCGGATCGCAATCCGGTCGCCAGATGCGCCTGCGCGGCAAGGGGATGCCGGGGCTGCGCGGCGGTGGCCATGGCGACATGTTCATCGAGCTCGCGGTTGAAACACCGGTGAACCTGACCAGCCGTCAAAAGGAAGTGCTGCGCGAGTTCGAGGCGATGAGCGAGGACAATAATCCCGAAAGCAAGAGCTTCCTGTCTTCGGTCAAGGATTTCTGGGACTCGATGAAAAGCTGACGGGTTCCGTCAGTCGTTAACTCGGTGGTAAGGCGGGCGCGCGATGATGTGGGGCATGCATACCCCGCCCGCCTTTTCCGATGCCTGCCTGCCGCTCTTCGCGGGTGCGCCCGTCCCTGTCGCGGCGCCGGGTGCGGCCACGCAGCACCCCTCATACATCCGCGACCACCGCCGCCGCCTGCGCGAGCGGTTTCTCGCGGGTGGGGCCGCGGCGGTGCCGGACTACGAAATGCTCGAACTGGTGCTGTTCCGCGCCATCCCCCGCCGCGACGTCAAGCCGATCGCCCATGCCCTGCTGACGCGATTCGGCGATTTCGCGGGTGTGCTCTCGGCCCCGTCGGAACAGCTTGGCGAGATCGACGGGATCGGCCCTGCCGTCATCGCCGAGTTGCGGATCGTCGAGGCCGCCGCGCATCGGCTCGCGCAGGCGCGGGTGATGGGGCGGCCGGCGATCTCGTCCTGGAGCGCCCTGATCGCGTATTGCCGCGCCAGCATGGCGCATCGCGGCACCGAGCAGTTCCGCGTGTTCTATCTCGACCGCAAGAACGTGCTCATCGCCGACGAGGAACAAGCGCGCGGCACCGTCGATCACGTTCCGGTGTATCCCCGCGAGGTGGTCAAGCGGGCGCTGCTGCTCGACGCGAGCGCGCTCATCCTCGTGCACAACCATCCCTCCGGCGATCCCACCCCCTCGCAGGCCGACATCACCATGACCTCCGAGGTGGCGCGCGCCGCCGGGGCGCTTGGCCTCGTGTTGCACGATCACGTCATCATCGGCAAATCGACTGAGTCCAGCCTGCGCGCCGAGGGCTACATCTGAGCGCTCAGCGCACCCAGACCTCGACCCGGCGGTTCACCCGTCGGCCCCAGGCAGTGTCGTCACAGGCCATCGGCATCGCCTCGCCAAAGGCATCGACGGCGATGTCGACCCGGTCGAGCCGGGCGGTCTTGGCCATCGCCACGACCGCATCGCGCACCGCCTGCGCGCGGCGCCGCGCGATATCGCGGTTGGCCGTCGCCGGCCCCTTGCTGTCCGAGAAGCCGACGAACACCAGCCGCCGGTTGTCGAAGAGCCCGAGTTGCAGCGCGTCGGCGAGCCGCTCGACATTCGAGCGCGACTGCACGTCGAGCCGCGCCGATCCGGCCTCGAAACGAAAACTCGTGGTCAGCCGACGCAACGGGGCCAGCAGCCCGACCATGCGCTTGAGTTCGTCGAGCGAGGTCTCGTCCCCGGCCATGGCGATGGCGTTGGCAAAGCGGTCGCCCTGCCGCGCGATGCCGATCTCCTCGGGGGCCTGGTCCACGAACCCGGCGCGCCGGATCACGAGCTGCGCGGACGGATCGTCGATATATGAGATGAAATCACGGATCAGCCTGGGGAACCGGCGGGCGGGAAGATAGAGAAGCAGCGGTGCCGTCAGCGGGTAATCCTCGGTCTTGACCGTCCGCCGGTCCGCCCGCAGCGCAAAGCCGCACGGGCCGGTCAGCGGCAGCTCCCACGCCTCGCCCTGCTCCGAGCGCGGCGTGAGACCGAAGGCGAACGGATTGTCCGCGACCGCCCGGGCCAGCGCCGCGCCGTCACGATGCGGCGTGACCGCCTCGCGCAGGTCGCGGCCGTCGGGCAGCATGGCCTGGTCGGCGGTGGCCTGCCCGATCCCGGTCTCGGACGCCCAGAGATGAAGGTCGATGGGGGCATCCGGGCCGCCGAGGGCCGACCAATTGGCAATCTCGCCCTTCAGGGTGCGCGACAGGTCGCGCAGGCTCAGGCTCTGAACCGGATTTGCGGGGGCCACCACCGGCACCAGCGCATCGAGCGCCAGCACCCGCATCCGCGCCGGTTTCGTCAGGTCGCCCAGCCCCGCCTCGCGGGCGCGGGCCAGCTCCTCCGGCCGCGCCTCTCGGAGGCTCATCGCGATATCGGCCTCGCCCGCGACAAGATCGGCGAGGCCCTCGTCCGAGGTGGTCAGCCGGAACCGGAAATCGGCCAGAAGCGTCTCGCCGTCGCCGCGCGCGTGCAGCGTCAGGCGCAGATCGTCGCCGGTGCTGTCGTGACGCCGGAGGACATAGCCATCGCGAATGGCAAAGGCCTCGAGCAGCGAAGGCAACAGGACCCGCCCGATGATCGGCGCGCCGGAGAAAACCGCGCGGGCGACGAAAGCCTCGAGATCGGGACAGCCCGGCCCCTCGCAGGTCACCCCCGAGCCATCGACCGTCAGCTCGCCATAAATCGTATCGACCCGATAGAATTCGCCGTCGAAGCCGAGGAGATCGCCCTCGATCCCGACCGCGCCGTCATGCGATCGCAGGAAAACGTCCTGCGCCGCGAGCGGCCCCGCGCAAAGTGTCACGAAGAGCGCGGCGAGGCTGGCCGCACGCAGTCCCGCCATGATCCGATCCCTGAAAGCGTCGCGTCATTTTTGCGCGATATTCAGGTCATTGAACAGATTTTTCAACATCAGATACTCGCCCAGCGCATCGCAACCGGGCATTGGCAGTACGAGGTCACGCACCCGGAGCGCGGCGCCGTCGCCGTCGGTCGATATGCCCTGCGCCTCGAGATCGCGGCCGCAATTGGCATCGGTTACCTCGGCCTCGAGCCGCAACGCCACCGAGCCCTCACGCGTGGCGGTGGCCGTGGGAAAGGTATAGACCTCGGCGCGCATGGCCGGTCCGGGCACGTCATCGCCGAGCCGTGTCACGAAACCCTGGCCGCGGTCCTGCTCCGCCCCGCTCCAGACATGACCGGGCAGGCCGAAATCGGCACCGTATTCGAGGGCGTGGAGCCGCAGGCTGTGCGCATCGCCGTGCCATTGCACCACGTAGCGGTCATGTGCCGCGAAATCCTCGATGGTGGCCGTGGCCAGCGCCCCCTTGCCGTTCTCGAAGGAGGCGATGAACACCGCCGATCCGGCGAGCGCGGGAATGTCGACTTGCGCGCGCCCGTCCGCGTCGGTGAGCGCCGAGACCATCATGCCGTTATGATGCAGCGTGACCCTCGAATCCGGGTGGCAGGGTGCCGAAAGATCGAGGCGCACGATGGCCGCCTCGCGCACGGAAGCCGTCATCGCGGCCTTGCAGTCGAAGGATGGCGCGCGCTCTTCGGACGGAAGATCGCCGGGCGCGGCGATGTCGCGCGCCACGGCTCGGGTCACCTGCGCACCGGGAAGGGCCGCCGGGCCCGGCATGGCGGGCAGCGCCGGGGCCGAGGTCAGTTCGATTCCCGAAATCCGCACCGGTTCCGCAATCCCTGCCGCGCGCTCCGCGCCGGGCGGCGAGGATGCCCCGGCCTGCATGAAAAACGCATAGCCGAGCGCGGCGAGGATGCTTCCCGCCGCGATGATGTAACGCCTCACATGGGCCATGATGCCCTCCTGACCTCGGACTTGTCCAAGACTGGAAGGTAGCCAATGAAAATGGCCTCACGATGTCAGGAAAACGGGGAAATTCCGGCCCGGTTCAGGCCAGGCGTCCATGGCAATGCTTGAATTTCCGGCCTGATCCGCACGGGCAGGGATTGTTGCGCCCCGGGTTGCCCCAAGTCGTCGGATCCGATTCGACAAAGCCGGGCGTGGCGTCGGGAAACGCCGGTTCGGTCTCTGCCGTCGCCGGCTGCGCCGCGGCTTCCATCGCCGCGCGCTGCTGCTCCAGATCGCGCATGAGAGCGGTCTGCTCTTCCTCGGACATGGGACGGATCTGCGCGAGCTTCTGGCTCACATCGGCGCGCAGCCCATCGAGCATCGATTCGAAGAGCTGGAACGATTCGCTCTTGTACTCGTTGAGCGGATCGCGCTGTGCATAGCCGCGAAAGCCCACCACCGACCGCAGGTGCTCGAGCGTCAGAAGGTGCTCACGCCATTTGGTGTCGATGGTCTGCAACAGCACCTGCTTTTCGACCATGCGCATCGTCTCGGGGCCGAATTGCGCGGCCTTGGCGGCCATCATCTCGTCGGCGGCCCGTTCCAGCCGCTCGGCGATGTCCTCGTCATCCACGCCTTCCTCGTTGGCCCATTCCACGATCGGCAGGTCCATCGAGAGCCGTTCGCGCACGGCCTCCTGAAGCCCGTCGGTATCCCACTGGTCGGCATAGGTCCTAGGCGGCATGTACTGATCGACGAGGTCCGAGATCACCTCGGTGCGCATGTCGCCGACGATCTCCCTCAGGTCCTCGGCCTTCATGATGTCGAGGCGCTGCTTGAAGATTACCTTGCGCTGTTCGTTCATCACGTCGTCGAATTTCAGCAACTGCTTGCGGATGTCGAAATTGCGCCCTTCGACCTTGGCCTGCGCGCGCTCAAGCGATTTGTTGACCCAGGGGTGAATGATCGCCTCGCCCTCTTTCATGCCCAGCGTCGAGAGCACCTTTTCCAGCCGTTCGGAGCCGAAGATACGCATCAGGTCATCATCGAGGCTGAGAAAGAAGGCCGAGCGACCGGGATCGCCCTGACGGCCCGAGCGGCCGCGCAACTGGTTGTCGATGCGGCGGCTCTCATGGCGCTCGGTGGCCAGTACGAACAGCCCGCCCGCGGCCTTGACCGCCTCTTCGTCGGCGGCGTGCGCCGCCTCGATGCGGCGGCGGATCTCCTCGGGGTCGCCCTCGGGATCGGCGGCAATGGCCTCCATGATCTGGAAATCGACATTGCCGCCGAGTTTGATGTCGGTGCCGCGCCCGGCCATGTTGGTGGCGATGGTCACCGCGCCCA
Organism: Roseovarius ramblicola; assembly: GCF_042430665.1. NCBI lineage: Bacteria > Pseudomonadati > Pseudomonadota > Alphaproteobacteria > Rhodobacterales > Roseobacteraceae > Roseovarius > Roseovarius ramblicola. Next base: position 244,608 of record NZ_JBHMEC010000008.1, read on the forward strand.
GCTTGCCCGCATCGGCGATGATCTGCGCCTCTTTCTCGTGCTGGCGCGCGTTGAGAACGTTGTGCGGGATCTCCGCGCTGGTCAACAACGTGCTCAGAAGCTCGGATTTCTCGATCGAGGTGGTACCGACGAGGATCGGCTGCCCCTTGTCATGCGCCTCGCGGATTTCCTCGACGATGGCGTCATATTTTTCCTGCTGGGTGCGATAGACCGCGTCGTCCTGATCGACCCGCGCGATCGGCTGATTGGTGGGCACCTCGACCACGCCGAGACCGTAAATCTCGCCGAATTCCTCGGCCTCGGTGACGGCGGTGCCGGTCATTCCCGACAGCTTGTCATAGAGACGGAAGTAGTTCTGGAAGGTGACGCTGGCGAGCGTGACATTCTCGGGCTGGATCTCACAGCCTTCCTTGGCCTCGATGGCCTGATGCAGACCATCGGACAGGCGCCGCCCGGCCATCATGCGACCGGTGAATTCATCGACCAGCACCACCTCGCCGTCGCGCACGATATAATCCTTGTCCTTGTTGAACAGCTTGTGCGCGCGCAGGCCCTGATTGACGTGATGCACGATGGTCGTGCTCTCGGGATCGTAGAGCGATTGCTCCTCGGGCAGGATGCCGCGCTCCTTGAGCAGGTTCTCCAGGTATTCGTTGCCCTCGTCGGTAAAGGTGACGTTGCGGGTCTTTTCGTCGAGCGAGTAGTGATCGTCGCTCAGTTCGGGGATGAGCGTGTCGATGGTGCGGTAGAGATCGCTGCGATCCTGGCTCGGTCCGGAAATGATCAGCGGCGTGCGCGCCTCGTCGATCAGGATGCTGTCCACCTCATCGACGATCGCGAAATTGTGTCCGCGCTGGTTCATTTCCTCGAGCGAGGATTTCATGTTGTCGCGCAGGTAGTCGAAACCGAGTTCGTTGTTGGTAGCATAGGTCACATCGGCACCATAGGCCGCTTGCTTCTCAGCCTCGGGCTGTTGCGGATAGACGACGCCCGTACTGAGCCCGAGCGCGGCATAGACCTTGCCCATCCAGTCGGCATCGCGCCGGGCGAGATAGTCGTTGACGGTGACGATATGAACACCCTTGCCCGACAGCGCATTGAGATAGGCGGGCAGGGTGGCCACCAGCGTCTTGCCCTCGCCGGTCTTCATCTCCGAGATGTTGCCCTGGTGCAGGAACATGCCGCCCATGAGCTGCACGTCGAAGGCACGCAGCCCCAGCGCCCGGCGCGCCGCCTCGCGGCAATTGGCAAAGGCCTCGGGCAGCAGCGCATCCAGGCTCTCGCCACTGGCGACGCGCTTGCGGAACTCCTCGGTCTTCTCGATCAGCCCAGCATCGCTCAGCGCCTCGAATTCCGGCTCCAGCGCGTTGATCCGCGCGACGAGCGGGCGCGTTGCCTTGACCTTGCGATCGTTCGGGGTGCCGAAAATCTTGCGCGCGACCGTTCCAATACCAAGCATGTCTCATCCGTTCCGGTGTTTCGGCTCTCGCGGCGGCAATCGCTTGCCCCGCCTGCCCGTGCGCCCTAAAACGAGCGCAAGTGTGTGGGCCGCGCCTTGATACCAAGGCGATGTAAGGGGCCGCCGGAAAAGTGTCAACGCCACGCGCCAAAGGGCCGCGCGGCGATCTGGATAAAGGATGATCATCATGTTGCACCGTCTTCTCGCCCCCGTGCTGGCCCCGGTGCTGGCCGCTGCGCTCGCCGCGGGCGCGCCCGCCGCTGCGCAGGACGAAGCGCAGGACGAAGCGCCCGCGCTCGATACCGTGTTGGCCACTGTCGGCAAGAGCGAGATCACGCTCGGCCACATGCTCGCGCTGCGCATCACCCTGCCCGAACAGTACAACCAGATTCCGGCCGATGTGCTTTTCCGGGGCGTGCTCGACCAGCTCGTGCAGCAGGAATTGCTGAGCCAGGCCCACGAGGGTGCCCTGTCCGAGGTCTCGCAACTGCGGCTTGACAACGAGCGGCGCGCCATCGCCGCCGCGGAAGTGATCGGCGCGATCACCGAAGAGGCGGTCACCGACGAAGCGCTTCAGAAGGCTTACGAGAGCGAATACAGCGGCGCGGCCGACGAGACCGAGTACCGCGCCTCGCACATTCTTGTCGAGACCGAGGAGGAGGCCCTGGCGCTGGCAGAGGAAGTTGCCGGCGGGGCCAATTTCGCGGCGCTGGCGCAGGAGCATTCCACCGGCCCCTCGGGCCCGTCGGGAGGCGATCTCGGCTGGTTCGGCGAGGGGGTGATGGTGCCGGACTTCGAAAGCGCGATCACGACACTGGAGGTGGGTGAGGTCTCCGATCCGGTGGAAACGCAATTCGGCTGGCATCTCATCAAGCTCAACGAGACCCGAAAGAAGGCGCAGCCCGACCTCGCCGAGGTGCGCGGCGAGTTGGCCGACACCCTGCGGCGGCAGGCGCTCGATGCCCATGTGGCAAAACTCGAGGCCCGGCGAAAGGTGGACCGCTCGGGCAGCGACGACCTCGACCCGGCGCTGGTCAACCGGTTCGACCTTCTGGAGAACTGAGCCGATGGGCAAATCCCTGCCGGTCTCGCCGCTCGCGCCCGATAGCTTCCCCGACCTGCCGGAAATCGGCGGCCTGAGGATCGCCACCGCCGAGGCGGGGGTGCGCTATGCGGGCCGCGCCGACGTGATGCTGGCCCATCTCGCGCCGGGCACGACGGTGGCCGGGGTGTTCACCCGCTCGGCCACGCGCTCGGCGGCGGTACTCGACTGTCAGGCCAAGATCGGAGGTGCCACCGGGGAGGGCGCGGCGATCCTCGTCAATTCCGGCAATGCGAACGCCTTTACCGGAAGACGCGGCGCGGATGCGGTCGCGGCCGTGAGCAAGACCACAGCCGACCGGCTCGGCATCCCGGCGGAGCGGGTGTTCACCGCGTCCACCGGCGTCATCGGAGAGCCGCTGCCGCACGACCGGATCACCGCCTGCCTCGACGATCTCGCCGCGCGCCTGACCCCCGGTGGACTTGCCGATGCCGCGCGCGCGATCATGACCACCGACACCTTTCCCAAGGGCGCGACCGAGACCGTGACAATCGACGGGCAGCATGTGCGAATCGCCGGAATTGCCAAGGGATCGGGGATGATCGCCCCCGACATGGCGACCATGCTGGTCTACATTTTCACCGACGCGGCGATGGAGCAGCCGGTGTTGCAGGACATGCTGAGCGTGCTCAACCGGTCCACGTTCAACTGCATCAGCGTGGACAGCGACACCTCCACCTCCGACACGCTGCTGATGGCCGCCACCGGCACCTCGGGCATTCGCGTGACCGAGACCAATGTCGGTTTCATGGAGGCGCTGCGCCGGGTGATGCTCGACCTCGCGCACCAGGTGGTGCGGGACGGCGAGGGCGCGACGAAATTCGTCGAGATCTCGGTCACCGGGGCCGCCTCGGATGCCGAGGCGCGCGTCCACGCCAAATCGATCGCCAATTCACCGCTGGTCAAGACTGCCATCGCCGGCGAGGACCCCAACTGGGGCCGCGTCGTCATGGCGGTGGGCAAATCCGGCGCGCGCGCCGACCGTGACCGGCTGTCGATCTGGTTCGGCGATCTGGAGGTCGCGCGCGAGGGTCAGGTCAGCCCCGATCACGACGAGAACAAGGCCGCGACCTATATGACAAACGAGGAGATCGTGATCCATGTCGATCTCGGCCTGGGTGGCGGAACGGCGCGGGTCTGGACCTGCGATCTCACCCATGGCTATATCGACATCAACGCGGATTACCGGTCTTGAAGACTGTTCTTGTCTCAGCGGTGGCCCTGATCGACGTGGACGGGCGTATCCTGCTGACGCAACGCCCCGAGGGCAAATCCATGGCCGGGTTGTGGGAGTTCCCCGGTGGCAAGGTCGAGCCCGGCGAGACGCCTGAACACGCGCTGATCCGCGAATTGCAGGAAGAGCTGGGCATCGACACCTGGGCGTCGTGCCTCGCGCCGCTGACCTTTGCCAGCCATTCCTACGATGATTTCCACCTGCTGATGCCGCTCTTTGCCTGCCGCAAGTGGGCAGGCATCCCGCAGGGACGCGAGGGGCAGGCGCTCAAGTGGGTGCGCGCCGGTGAATTGCGCGCCTTCCCCATGCCCCCCGCCGACCTGCCGCTCATCCCGATCCTTCGCGACTGGCTGTGATTCGGAACGGGCAGACGCTCTTGTCCCGCGGGGGCGCACGGAAGATTTTCCTTCCTGCCGGGAAAGACAGCCGCTATCTTTTGCGGGCACCGTTTTCGGGGCTTGGTGAAACGAGGGGCCGACGCGGTCGCCGGGTTTTTGGGAGATATTTCATGGGAAAACGTGACGATCTGATTGCGCGCTACGCGGACGACCTGCGCAACAAGTGCGGGATGGAGCCCGACATGGACCTGCTGACCAAGGTGACCATCGGCTGCGGCCCGGCGATCTACGATGCCGACGCCGCCACGGTGGCCGCGGGTCAGCCCGGCGAGCTCGAAACCGTGAAGACCAACTTTCTCGTCAAGAAGCTGGGCCTGCCCGACAGCCCCGGGCTGATGGATGCGATCAACCAGGTGATCGAGACCTATGGCCGCTCGGAGCGCAACAAGTATCGTGCCGTGGTCTATTACATGCTGACCAGGCATTTCGGCAGGGAATCGGTCTACGGCTGACCGTTTGCCAGTATCACGAGAGCGCCCGTCCCCGGTGGCGGGCGTTTGCGCAGCCGCTCAGGACGCGCTGCGCAGATCGCCGGTATCGAGCACCGGAGAGGCGTCGATATCGTCGGCGTCGAGCATTGCCGCCACCCGTTCGAGCGAGGCGACGAGTTGTGCCTGCTCCCAGTCCTCCAGCGCTTCGAACTTGCGCACGTAACGCTGTTGGAGCGCGTCGGGCGCGTGGCTGATCGTCTCGCGCCCGCGCTCGGTGATGAGGATGTTGATCTGGCGCCGGTCGGTCTGCGATTTCTCGCGGTTGACCATGCCGTGCTTGACCAGTTTATCGACCAGCGAGGTCACGGTCGCCTGGCTCACGCGCATCCGGCGGGCGATCTCGGTCGCGGTACTGTTGCCGCGTTCGGCCACGATCTGAAGCACGCGGAACTGCACGGCGGTAAGCCCGGCGGCACCGGCCAGCTTGCGCCCGTAAATCTCGGTGGCGCGCAGGATGCGCCGGAGCGCGATAAGGCTCTGATCGGTGCGATCCATGCGGTCTCCCCCGGTTATGGATGCGATGGTGGCAAAGCTGTCACTCAATTGCAAATTCTTCCCTCCTTCGTTCTTGCGGCCGTTATTGGTCAATAAAACTAATAATTTTTACTCGGACTTTACGGTGTTATAAGCGGCATTATGTCATTTACGACAAAATTTCTGGATCAAGGTTGATTTCATAGGCTAAGTATTATATTTAGTCAATCGAAACAAAAGAGGGCCAATGATCCATGCGCCATGCAAGGGAAATTTTCGGAAAAGCCATGCCGTCGCTGCGCAAGCCCGCAGCCGAGGACGGGGCCGACATCTGGCGGCTCGTTCGCGCCTGCAAGCCGCTCGACGAGAACTCCATGTATTGCAACCTCGTGCAGTGCGATCATTTCCGCGACACCTGCATCGTCGCCGAGATGGATGGCGAGTTGGTAGGCTGGGTCTCGGGCTACAAGCTGCCCGACGATCCCGAGACGTTGTTTGTCTGGCAGGTCGCCGTGTCGGAAACGGCGCGCGGTACGGGCCTCGGCACGCTGATGCTGCGTGGCCTGCTGTCGCGTGACATCTGCAAGGGTGTGACCCGCGTTCAGACCACGATCACCCGCGACAACGCCGCAAGCTGGGCACTGTTCCGCAAGTTCACCGAGATGAGCGATGCCGCGCTGTCGAGCGCGCCCTACTTCTCGAAAGACGATCATTTTGACGAGCTGCACGATACCGAGTATATGGTGACGATCTCGCTCGACAAGGCGCGGACGAAAAAGGCGGCCTGAGACTGGCCGCCGCCCGCGCCCATACCCGATCACATGAAGGAAAACGTTATGCCGACTGACAAGTCAGCCGATCTTGAAATCTATGCGCGCCGCGAATCGCAAGCGCGCAGCTATTGCCGCAGCTTTCCCACGTCCTTCGTCAAGGCGCAGGGCTCGGAGCTGACGGATGCAACGGGCCGTACCTATATCGACTTTCTCGCCGGATGCTCGTCGCTCAACTATGGGCACAACGACCCGGACATGAAAGCGGCGCTGATCGAGCATCTCAATGCCGACGGGATTACTCATGGTCTCGACATGCACAGCGATGCCAAGGCCGACTTCCTGACCGCGTTCGAGGACATCATCCTGCGCCCGCGCGACATGGACTACAAGGTGATGATGACCGGCCCGACCGGCACCAACGCCGTCGAGGCGGCGATGAAGCTCGCGCGCAAGGTCACCGGTCGTCAGAACATCATCGCCTTCACCAACGGTTTTCACGGCATGACCATGGGTGCGCTGTCCTGCACCGGCAATGCCGGCAAACGCGCCGGTGCCGGCGGCGGACCGCTCTGCGGCACCACGCATATGCCGTTCGAGGGTGCGTTCGGACCCGATGTGGACAGCCTCAAGATCATCGAGCAAATGCTCGGCAATCCATCGAGCGGCGTCGATGCGCCTGCGGCGTTCATCATCGAGCCGGTGCAGGGCGAGGGCGGCCTGAATGCCGCGTCGCCCGAGTTCATGCGCGGCATTGCCAAGCTCGCCAAGGATCACGGCGCGCTGCTGATCGTCGATGACATTCAGGCGGGTTGCGGGCGCACCGGCACCTTCTTCAGCTTCGAGGACATGGGCATCGAGCCGGACATGATCCCGATGGCCAAGAGCTTTTCCGGCATGGGCCTGCCCTTCGCCGCGCTGCTGATCAAGCCCGAGCACGATATCTGGGGCCCGGCCGAGCATAACGGCACGTTCCGGGGCAACACGCACGCCTTTGTCACTGCGCGCGTCGCGCTGGAGAAGTTCTGGAAAGACGACACGTTCCAGAAGGAGATCGCGACCAAGGCAGGGATGCTGCGCGAAACGCTGGAGCGGATCGCGGACGCGATCCCCGGCGCGCGGCTCAAGGGCCGTGGCATGATGCAGGGGGTCGATGTCGGCAATGGCGATCTGGCGGGCGATATCTGCGCCCGCGCCTTTGAGAAGGGCCTGATCATCGAGACCTCGGGCGCGCATGACGAGGTGGTCAAGGTCCTGGCCCCCCTCACCACGCCCGAGGACATGTTCCGCAAGGGACTGGATATCCTCGTCGAGGCCACGCGCGACGCGATGGCCACAACCAAATTCGCAGCGGAGTAACAGATATGATCGTCAGAGACTTCAACAAGATCATCGAGCAAGAGCGCGACCGAGTCGTCTCGGATGCGCAGTGGTCGAGCGTGCGGATGCTTCTGGCCGATGACGGGATGGGGTTTTCGTTCCACATCACGTTCCTGGAGCCGGGATCCGAGCACACGTTCGAGTACAAGAACCACTTCGAGAGCGTTTATTGCATGCAAGGGTCGGGCTCGATCACCGATATCGCCACCGGCGAAACGCATGAGATCAAGCCGGGCGTGATGTATGCGCTCGATCAACACGACCGCCACATCCTTCGCGCCAAGGAAGAGCTTGTGATGGCCTGCTGCTTCAACCCGCCGGTGACCGGCAATGAGGTGCACCAGGAAGACGGCTCCTACGCGCTGGAAGACGGCTGAAAAAGGTCCGGGGACCAAGCTCCCCGGAAAGAGGGATATGACATTTCCACAGCACACCGTCGAGAAGATCGGCGGCACATCCATGACCCGCGTGGCCGAGCTTCTGGACACGCTCTTCATCGGCGACCGCGAGGGCGCGCGGCTCTATCACCGCATCTTCGTGGTTTCCGCTTTTGGTGGGATCACCAACAAGCTGCTGGAGCACAAGAAGTCCGGTACGCCCGGGGTCTACGCGCTCTTTGCCAACGACGATGATGATCACGGCTGGCTCGATGCGCTGACCGAGGTGGGCCACGCCATGCGTGAGGCGCATGGCGACATCCTGGACCATCCCGGCGATCGCAGCATGGCCGACGAGTTCGTGCGCGAACGGATCGAGGGCGCGCGCTCGTGCCTCTTCGACCTGCAGCGCCTGTGCTCATACGGGCATTTCCGGCTGGGCGATCACATGCTGGTCATCCGCGAATTGCTGTCGGGGCTGGGCGAGGCGCATTCGGCGTTTGTCACCACGCTGCTGTTGCAGCGGGCGGGCGTCAACGCGCGGTTCATCGACCTCAGCGGCTGGCGCGACGAGGCTGAGCACACGCTCTCGGAGCGCATCGCGCAGGGGCTTGGCGACGTCGATGTCGCCACCGAGTTGCCCATCGTCACCGGCTATGCGCAATGCACCGAGGGGCTGATGCGCGAGTTCGACCGCGGCTATTCCGAGGTGACCTTCGCCCGCATCGCGGCCTGGACCGGCGCGGCGGAGGCGATCATTCACAAGGAATTCCACCTGTCCTCGGCCGATCCGAAGCTCGTGGGCGAGGATGCGGTGCGCAAGCTGGGGCACACCAATTACGACGTGGCGGATCAGTTGTCGAATCTGGGGATGGAGGCGATCCACCCCAAGGCGGCCAAGACCCTGCGTCAGGCCGAGGTGCCGCTGCGCGTGACCAACGCGTTCGACCCCGGCGATCCCGGCACGCTGATCGACGATCAGCCCGCCGAGGAGGCGAATGTCGAGATCGTCACCGGCCTCAAGGTCGTGGCGCTGGAGCTGTTCGAGCAGGACATGGTGGGCGTCAAGGGCTATGACGCGGCCATTCTGGAGGCGCTCAAGCGACACAATGTCTGGATCGTGTCCAAGACCTCGAACGCCAACACCATCACCCACTACGTGCACGCATCGCTCAAGACGGTGCGCCGGGTGGCCCGCGATCTGGAGGCGCAGTTTTCCTCGGCCACTGTCTCGGCGCGCACGCTGTCGCTGGTATCGCCCATCGGGCGCAACCTGCACGGCCTCAAGGTGCTCAGCCGTGGCCTCGCCGCGCTTGAAGACGTGGGGATCGACGTGATCGCCGCGCACCAGACGCCGCGCGGCGTGGACGTGCAGTTCGTCCTCGGGGCCAGGGACATGGACGCGGGAATCACCGCATTGCACCGTGTGCTGATCGAGGGCGCGGTGGCGAAGTTCCCTCAAAAGGCCGCCTGAGCGCGGGATCATCCGGTCAGGCCGGATGATGGGGCAGCGCGCGCGTCATCCTCGGACTTGATCCGGGGATCTCCGCCTCCCCCGCCTCGGTCGGCCTTGAAAATTTGAGACGAATGGGCGGCACTCCGGGTTTGGCGGAGCCGCGCATTTTGTGTAAGGTCGAGAGGTCATGGCCAGGATGGCCGGGACCTTCCAAAGAGTAACACGTGTGGTGCGTAGGGAGCACGTGGGGTGACGGGGGGTGTCGGCCAATGGGGCTGGCATCCCCCGTTTGGATCGTACCGGCGCGGACCGGTCATTGGACCCGGATCGCCGTCTTGTCCACCAGCAACACATATCCGCGCCGCGCGATGGTCTTGACCAGCATTTCGCTCACCAGTTGATTGCCCAGTGTATCGCGCAGCCGCTTTATCCGTGTGGCCCCGGCGGCCTCCTCGCAATCCTCCGGTTGCCGCCCGGAGATCACCGCCTCGATCTCCGCCCCGCTGAGCACGTCATCGTCGAGACGCGCCTCGGCCAGCACGCTCAGCGTCTCGAGCGCGGCATCGGTCAGCTTGAACCCCATGTCGTTGAGATAGACCATTCGCTCGTCCCGGCTGATATGCAACGACGAGACCTGTATGCCCGTCCGTTCGATCTCCGCCATCCTGCGGTTGAGCGCGACCAGCATCACCAGGAACACCAGCGACGCCACCAGGAGCGCCGTGGAAAACACCAGCAGCACGAAGATCACCATCCGGTAACTGACCAGTGTCTCGGAAAAGGCGGTGCCCGACAGTGCGAGGATTTCCAGCAGCTTGATCTCACCTTCGCCGGTGAGCGCGTCGTTCTCGACAAAGATGCGCTCCACCCGCGCGTTGAACGCGTTGGCGTCGGGGAGGCTCAGGAAAAGGAACACTGCGGCGATGGTGAGAATGACGACGATGGCGAACACGCCGACCACCACGACGCGTTGCCCCGAACGGCGCATGTCAGCGGCGGTTGCGTCCTGTCCGCCCGGCGTCATGATGCTTGCAAGGCCACGTTATTTTTCCTTTTTCGACATTATCTTGAGCAATGTCAGACCTCGCTGCGACAGTTGCGCCCTCAGCGCCGCCTCGGCCTGCGGACACGGCGCGTTGACCGTGGTCACGTTATAGAACAGCTCAAACGGGGTGTCGCGTTTGGCCTTGTATTCGATCTCGCAGGCCGCCGCCACCGCGCCTGCGGAGAGGACGAGAACGATAGCCGGGGCGAGGGTGCGCATAAGACGTGTCATGCGGTCAGGATGCGCCAGCCCACGCGGCTATTCAATAACCCGTTACGCGAGTTGACCCTGAAATCGTGCGTTATCGGATATCATGGGGGCGATATTGCCTGTCCTCCGGGACCAGGCGCACAGTCCGGGGCACGACCTGCGCTCACGGCGGGCTGATCAGGCTCTCGTAACGCGATGCCACGGAAACCCTGAAAGGATACATCATGTTCCGCAAGATTTCCTGTGTCGCTTTTGGTGTGGCCTTCGGTATCGGTGGCACACACGAGACCAATGCCGCCCAGACGATCCGCGCGTTGCCCGCCTTCAGCACGAAGGCGATCCAGGGCGCATCGACCCGTGGCCCGAAAATCACCCGCGTCCGGTATCGCCGCGCCCGCGGCCATTTCCGTGGCCGAGGCGGCACGCGGCTCCGCTTTCACGGTCTCGATGGCAATCGGTTCCGGCACGGCTTTCACCGGGGCCACACGGTCTTTCACCGCGCCCGTATCCAACACCGCTTCACCCATGGCGGGGGCGCTTACTATCACATCCGGCGCTACTATCCGCCGGGCCATTGGGGCTATCACGGCGCCTATTACCAGGGCTACCCGGACACCGGCGGTCATGCGGTTTACGTGCCCGGTCAGCGCCACGATGCACGGCATGACAACCTCTACATCAAATACCACGACAACTAACCAGACTGCGCGCGACCGGGGCGGCAGTATCAGTGACGGAAAGGATCAGACCCATGTTCACGAAGTTAACCACAACCCTCATGGTCGGCGCGCTTGCGCTTGCCACGACGATCACCCCGACGCAGCTTCGCGCCGACAATGACGCCGCCAAGATCATCGGCGGGCTCGCCATCGGTGCAATCATCGGCGCAGCCATCGCCGACAACAACGACAATCGCAGGCACAACCGCGGCCATGTCTCGCGCCGGCACCATGACGCCTATGACGTCTATGGCCGCGGGAAACACCGGAGCCACAAGCGGGGACACCACCGTGGCCACAAAAAGCGCTACAACCGCGGCCACCGGGGTCATGACGGATACAAGCATCGCCGTGTCAACCTTCCCGGGGCCTGCCGCGTCTATAACGGCCATCGCTCGGGCTATTCCGGGCATTGCCTCGGTCGTCACAACTACAGCTATTCCGCGCTTCCCTCGGCCTGCGCGATCCGGGTGGGCGGGCATCACCGGACGATCTATCGCGACGGCTGCCTCAACCGGTATGGCTATTACTGAACCCGGGATCATCGGGCAGGCAGGGAGGGGCCGGTGCGCCCCTCCCTTTGCATTCGCGGCACGCCATGCCATCAAGGCGCATGAGCGTTCCCGATCTCGGTCACGAACACACCGCACGGCAGGCGGGTCACACTCGGATCGCCGGTGTGGACGAGGTCGGTCGCGGCCCTCTCGCCGGGCCGGTAACCGCGGCTGCGGTGATCCTCGACCCCGACGCCATCCCCGATGGGCTGAACGACTCCAAGAAACTGAGCGCGCGGCGTCGCGAGGCGCTCTCCGAGGCGATCCTCGCCTCGGCGCAGGTCTCGATTGCCCATGCTACCGTCGCCGAGATCGACGAGATCAACATCCTGCGCGCCGCGCATCTCGCCATGGAACGGGCCGTCGCCGCGCTCGACCCGGCCCCCGACATGGCACTGATCGACGGCAACATGGTGCCGCTCGGCCTGACGCTCCCGGCGCGGGCCATCGTGCGGGGCGATGCCGTCTCGCTGTCGATTGCCGCCGCCTCCATCGTGGCGAAAACCTGCCGCGATCGCCTCATGCGGGACTTGGCACAGCAGTTTCCCGGCTACGGATGGGAGCGCAATGCCGGCTACCCGTCCAAGGCGCATCGCGAAGCGCTCCTAAATCTCGGTGTCACCCCTCACCATAGGCGTTCGTTCAGACCGGTACACAATATCTTGTATCAAGAAAAATAACTAACCCCCTGATTCAAAAAAGAAATTGACCGCGAATCGGCTTTGACTCATTGTTTTGTCAAGTCACAGAGCGCCCAATGCGCCGGAACAGAGGCAGAAAATGAGAACCAGCACCAAGACCGGGCGCGCCGCCGCGCTCCCCCGCAATACGATTCTCTCCGGTGACTGCATCGAGGTGATGAACGGCCTGCCCGAGGCCAGCATCGACCTGATCTTTGCCGACCCGCCCTACAACCTGCAACTCAGGGGCGATCTGCACCGCCCCGACAACAGCCAGGTGGACGCGGTCGATGACGCGTGGGACAGCTTTGCCAGCTTCGCCGCCTACGATCAGTTCACGCGGAAATGGCTTGCGGCGGCGCGGCGCCTGCTCAAGCCGGGCGGTGCGATCTGGGTGATCGGCTCGTATCACAACATCTTTCGCGTCGGCGCGGCGCTGCAGGATGCGGGATTCTGGATTCTCAACGACGTGGTGTGGCGCAAGTCCAACCCCATGCCGAATTTCCGCGGCAAGCGGCTGACCAACGCGCACGAGACGATGATCTGGGCCAGCAAGGAAGAGGGCGCGAAATACACCTTCAACTACGAGGCGCTGAAATCGCTCAACGACGGTATCCAGATGCGCTCCGACTGGGTGCTGCCGCTCTGCACCGGTCACGAACGGCTCAAGGACGAGAATGGCGACAAGGCGCATCCCACGCAAAAGCCCGAGAGCCTGCTGCACCGCGTGCTTGTCGGCTCGAGCAATCCCGGCGACGTGGTGCTCGATCCGTTCTTCGGCACCGGCACCACCGGCGCGGTCGCCAGCATGCTGGGTCGCGATTATATCGGGATCGAACGCGAGGAAAGCTATCGTCGCGTGGCAGAAAAGCGGCTCGCGGGTATCCGCAAGTATGACCGCGACTCGCTTCAGGTCTCGACCTCAAGGCGCGCCGAGCCGCGCGTGCCCTTCGGCACGCTGGTCGAGCGCGGCATGCTCCGTCCCGGCGAGGTGCTCACCTCGATGAACGGCAAGTCCGCCGCCAAGGTGCGCGCCGATGGCACGCTCGTGGCCGACGGGATCAACGGCTCGATTCACAAGGTGGGCGCGCATCTCGAGGGGGCGCCGTCGTGCAACGGCTGGACCTATTGGTGTTTCCGCCGCGATGGCAAGACCGTGCCCATCGACGTGCTGCGCCAGCAGATCCGCGCCGAGATGGCCGAACGGCCCAACTGAATTCCTTTTCCGCCGGTGCCCGGGGCCTGACTTGACCGGGCGCCATTGCCTTGCCCCGCCCCTCGTGGCGGGGCGTTTTTTCGGTCTCAATAGCCGCGTTGCGGATCGACGATGTTGAAAAGCGGCTCATTCCTCAGCCAATGGCCGAGGTTGTCGAGAAAAAGCGCGAAGGAGCGCATCGCCCAGCCCTCGTACACCGCCGAGCAATGCGGCGACAGGATCACCCGGTCGAGGCCCCAGAGCGGGCTGTCCGAGGGCAGCGGCTCGGTCTCGAACACGTCGAGCGCGGCCCCGCGCAGATGCCCCGTGCGCATGGAATTCACCAGCGCCGCGCCGTCCAGGACACCGCCGCGCGACACGTCCACGAGGATCGCGTCCCGCTTCATCGCCATCAGGGCGCGCGCGTTCACGAGGCCCCGCGTGCCGGGCACGAGCGGCACCGACAGCACCGTGATATCCGCCTTGCCCCAGAGCCCCGGCAGCGCATCGGCGGGGTGCACCTCGTCCACGTTCTCCATCGGTTGCGGCCGGGCGCGGGTACCGATCACCTTCATGCCGAAGGCCCTGGCCCGCGCTGCCACCGCCTGACCAGTATGGCCCAGCCCCACGATCAGCAGTGTCTTGCCCTTGAGCGGGGTCATCAGCCGCGTGCGCTCCCAGTGTCGCGCAACGCGGTCGGCGGCCATCCCGTCGATATCGAGCGTGAAATGCAGCACCGCGCCGAGTACGTATTCAGCGATCATCGGGGCGGCGACCCCGGCGGCGTTGCTGACCGTGACCGCGCCGGCATCCCACGGCGTCAGATGATCCACCCCGGCCCCGCCCACGGCGATCCAGCGCGGGCCGTGCGCGCCGAGCAGCGCCTCGCGCGGATAGCCCTCGCGCCCGCGGAAGGCGACGGAATAGGCGATATCGGGCCGGAACTCCGCCAGCACCGCACCCAGCCCCTCGTAATCGTCATGCCCGCGCGCCTCGATCCCCGGCGCTGCCTCGGCCAGCCGTTCAAGCATCGGGGCGGGATCGCTGGTGTGGACGAGAATGCGAGGGGCGTTGGTCATGGCCTGTCCGGTTCGGGGTATACGAGCCCGGCAAGCTGCGAGAATTCCGCGCCCTGGTCAAGCAGCCGCTCGCGCATCTCCCACAGCGCGCCGATCCGCACCTCCGAGAGCGCCCTCCCGGCCATCACCGACAGCTTGGCGCGGATATCGGCCACCGGCATCGGTGCCTCCGGCCCGCCGCGCGCGTTGCAATCGCCCGAACGGATCACCCGCCCGCCCTTCAGCCGCGCGGTCACGTCAGACCACCGCCCCTCGGGGAACCGCGCGGAATGGCGCGGCTCCCCGCGCACGGTGATGCGGGCAAGCATGGCCGCGACACGCGGGTCGCGCAGCGCATCGCCGGTGATCTCTGTCGGCCCGAGGCGACCGTGCACGAGATACGCCGCCAACGCGAAACCGAGCGAATACTGCGCCTCGCTCGTGGTCTCGGGCATCCCCGGAAACAGCGCGGCGGATTGCGCGAAGGTGCCCACCTCCAGCGTCTCGATCTGATCCGGGCTAACGCCCTGTTCCCCGACCAGCACCCGAAGACATTCCAGCGCGCCGTGCGCCCAGCGGCAGATCGGGTATGGCTTGATGTAGTTGCGCACCACCGTCCAGTCACGGCCCAGATCGGCCCAGACATGCGCCACTTCCGGCCCCTCGACGGTGATCGCCGGTGCGCCGGTAAAGCCACGTTCGGCCTGTAACAGAGACGAAATTCCGACCAACGCCCCCATGCCCGAGCCGTCATGCAGCATCGTGGGGCTTGCGATCTCGCGCATCATCTGGCTGCGCGGTCCGTGATACTCGGCGATGCCCAGCGCGTGGCGCAGGGCCTCCGCGTCACAGCCCCGCAAATGTGCCCCCAACGCCGCCACGCCCAGCGCGTTCCACGCGCCGGAGGTGTGATAATCGCTCACCGTGGCATGCAGCGCGACAGCGGCGCGCGCCGCCACCTCGTAGCCCATGGCAAGTGCGGTCAGCGCCTGCCGCCCGGTCAGATCGGTGCGCTGTTCCGCAAAGGCAAAAAGCGCGGGCACCAGCGCGCAGCCGATATGCCCCTTGGTGGCGTTCAACCCGTCATGCGCATCGAGATTGTCGATCTGCGTCGCCAGTGCCCAGGCCGCCCCCGGCATGGCACAGCGCCGCCCGTCAAACAGCAGCGTCGCACGGTGATCCTCGCGCACCGCCCCGTGGAAATCGCAGGCGAAGTCGCGTGTGATCCGCCCCGGATCGAGCGTGGCCGCGCCTGCCGCCACGCCCAACGTGTCGATGAGCAGCGTCGCGGTCTGCGCCAACACGTCTTCGGGCACTGGCAGGGCGGGATCCAAGGCGAACCGTGCGATGGGCGCGAACTGGCTCGAGTCGGCAACGTTGGACATGCTCGCACCTCCGGGTGTCATGTCCCATCCTGCCCGTGGGGGCCGACGGTGTGCGTGTGATTTGCGACATATCCTGTCCTGCTTTGCCCCCTTGCGAGCGCCCGGTGCCGCTGTTACCTCTTGGGTAACTCCGTTGGGGTGCCCGGGATGCACGGGCTGAGAGGCGATGCGCCAACCCATCGAACCTGATCCGGTTGAGACCGGCGTAGGGAACGGACCGTCGCACGCCTCGCGCGCCCCCCGTCCGTTCCCCGCATAGACCGAGAGGAACGGCAGATGGTTGCCACAGCTTTGACAATCGCAGGCTCCGACAGCGGTGGCGGCGCGGGCATTCAGGCCGATCTCAAGACCTTCTCGGCGCTGGACGTCTACAGTGCGAGTGTGATCACCGCCGTGACCGCGCAAAATACCTGCGCCGTCACCGATGTGCACCCGATTCCCAACACCACCGTCGCGGCGCAGATCGCAGCGGTTCTGGGCGATATCAGGGTCGATTCCATCAAGATCGGCATGCTGGGCGATGCCGCGCTGATCGAGACGGTGGCGCAGGCGCTCGAGGGATACCGCGGCCCCGTGGTGCTCGACCCGGTGATGGTGGCGAAATCCGGTGCCCGGCTCTTGCCTGATGCGGCGCGCGCGGCACTGATCGCGCATCTGCTGCCGCGTGCCGACCTGCTGACGCCAAACCTGCCCGAGGCGGCGGCGCTGTTGGGCTGTGCCGAGGCCTTGAATGATGCCGAGATGCAGGATCAAGGCGCGCGGCTGCGCGAGATGGGTGCTAGGGCAGTGCTGATGAAAGGTGGGCACGGGCAGGGCGAGACCTGCACGGATTGGCTCATCACGGAGGAGATCATGCGCCTCGACGCCCCCCGCATCGCCACCCGCAACACCCACGGCACCGGCTGCACGCTCTCCTCGGCCATCGCGGCAGGGCTAGCTAAGGGACTAACCTTGCCAAAAGCGGTTGAGGCCGCCCATGGCTGGCTGCACCGCGCGATCCTGGCCGCCGACGCGTTGGAGATCGGACAAGGGCACGGCCCGGTGCATCATTTTCACGAGGTCTGGACATGACCGAGACCGTCACCATTCGCGGCGCGGGCATTGTCGGCCTGTGCGTGGCCACCGAACTCATGAACCGGGGCATCGCCGTCACCCTGCGCGATCCCGCACCATCGCCGGGCGCGCATGGCTGTTCGTGGTGGGCCGGCGGCATGCTCGCGCCCTTCTGCGAGGGCTTTACCGCCGAAGAGCCTGTGGTGCGGCTGGGCCAACAGGCGGCCGATTGGTGG
This sequence comes from Roseovarius ramblicola, assembly GCF_042430665.1. NCBI lineage: Bacteria > Pseudomonadati > Pseudomonadota > Alphaproteobacteria > Rhodobacterales > Roseobacteraceae > Roseovarius > Roseovarius ramblicola. The sequence continues at coordinate 261,884 of NZ_JBHMEC010000008.1, forward strand.
CAGGCGCAGGGCGTCGAGGTGATCCGGCGCGGCTCGCTGGTGTTGACGCTGGAGCGCGACCGCCGCGAACTCGATCAATTCGCCCGGCGCACCACCGGGCACAGGCTGATCACAGGTAAGGATTTGGCCGAGTTAGAGCCACATCTGGCTGATCGCCACGACTGCGCGCTCTACTTCGGAGACGAGGCGCATATCGACCCGCGCGCCGCGCTGATGCACTTGCGCAACCGCTTGGAACAGGCGGGCGCACGGTTCGAGCAGAGTGACGCCGCGCCCGATGGCCCGGTGATCGACTGTCGTGGCCTCGCCGCACAAGACAGCCTGCCCGACCTGCGCGGCGTCAAGGGTGAGATGGTGGTGCTGCGCAGCCGCGATGTGACCCTGACACGGCCCGTTCGCCTTCTGCACCCCCGCTTTCCGCTCTATATCGTGCCGCGCGGCAACGGCGTTTTCATGCTGGGCGCGACGCAGATCGAGAGCGAGGAACGCAACCGCGCCTCGGCCCGGTCGGTGATGGAACTGCTCTCGGCGGCCTATGCGCTGCACCCGGCCTTTGGCGAGGCCGAAGTGCTGGAGATCGGAGCGGACGCGCGCCCGGCCTTTCCCGACAACCTGCCGCGCGTCATCCGCAGGGGCGAGACCATTCATGTCAACGGCCTCTTTCGCCACGGCTTCCTGTTGTCACCTGCGGTGGCGCGGATGACCGTCGGGCTGATGACGCGCGACAATGAAAAACCGGAGTTTGTCCATGAAGATCACGGTTAACGGAACCGCACAGGAGACCGCCGCCGAGACCCTCAAGGCGCTGCTGATCGAGCTGGGCTACGGCGAGGCCAAGGTCGCGACGGCGCTGAATGAGACTTTCGTTCCTGCCGCTCTCAGGCCGGAACAGAGACTGAATGACGGGGACCGCGTGGAGATCGTGACCCCCCGGCAAGGGGGCTGACATGCCGACATATTACGACACCGAGGTCGCATCGCGCCTGATGCTGGGCACCGCGCAATACCCCTCGCCCAAGATCCTGGCGCAGGCGTTCAAACGCTCCGGCGCGGGCATTGCCACCGTTTCGGTGCGCCGCGAGGCAGGGGGCGAGCGCGCGGGACAGGCGTTCTGGGACATGATCGGTGACTTGGGCGTTCATGTCCTGCCCAACACCGCCGGCTGCCATTCGGTGCGCGAGGCCGTGACCACGGCGCAGATGGCGCGGGAGCTGTTCGACACCAACTGGATCAAGCTGGAGGTGATCGGCCATGCCGACACGTTGCAGCCCGACCCGTTCGGGCTGGTCGAGGCGGCGCGCATCCTGACCGATGACGGCTTTCAGGTGTTTCCCTATTGCACCGAGGATCTCGTGCTCTGCGAGCGGTTGGTCGAGGCCGGGTGCCGGGTGCTGATGCCCTGGGGAGCGCCCATCGGCACCGGGCTGGGGCTCAACAATATCTACGGACTGCGCAGCTTGCGCGCGCATTTTCCCGACCTGCCGCTGGTGATCGACGCAGGGCTGGGCCTGCCGTCGCAGGCCGCCCACGCGATGGAACTGGGCTACGACGCCGTGCTGCTCAACACCGCTGTCGCCAAGGCGGGCGATCCGGCGGCGATGGCCGAAGGATTCGCCCGCGCGCTGGAAGCCGGTCGTCTGGGGCTCGAGGCAGACCCAATGGAGCCGCGCGACATGGCCGCCCCCTCGACGCCGGTGCTGGGGAGGGCGTTTATCTGATGGCCTTGCCGCGTTTCTACCCGATATTCGACAATACCGAATGGCTGCGGCGTCTGCTTCCCCTTGGCGTGGGGCTGGTACAATTGCGGATCAAGGACCTGTCCGGTGAAACGCTGAAACAGCAGATTGCGCTAGCCCAGAGCCTGTGTCGCAAGACTGGTGCGATCCTTGTGGTCAATGATCACTGGCAGGCAGCGATAGATACGGGCTGCGATTGGGTGCATCTCGGGCAGGAGGACTTGGACACCGCCGACATCCCCGCCATCCGCCGCGCCGGGATCAGGCTGGGCGTCAGCACCCATGATCATGCCGAACTTGATCGCGCGCTGTCGCACGATCCCGACTATGTTGCCCTCGGCCCGGTCTACCCGACCATCCTCAAGAAAATGAAATGGCACGAACAGGGGCTGGAGAAGGTGGCCGAGTGGAAGCGGCTTATCGGCGATATCCCCCTCATCGCCATCGGCGGCATGTCGGTGGAGCGGGCGCAAGGTGCGTTCGAGGCGGGGGCCGATGTGGTCTCTGCCGTGACCGATATCACGCTGAACACCGACCCCGAGGCGCGGGTGCGGCAATGGATCGAGGCCACGAAATGACCCGCTACGCGCGTCAGATCGCCCTGCCCGAATTCGGGCAAGCCGGTCAGGACCGGCTGGCGGCGGCGCATGTGCTGGTTGTTGGTGCAGGCGGGCTTGCTGCGCCCGTGTTGCAATACCTTGTGGGCGCAGGCGTGGGGCGGATGACGCTGATGGATGGCGACCGGGTGTCCTTGAGCAACTTGCACCGACAGACGCTGTTTCGCATGTCTGACATCGGCCTGCCCAAGGCGGAGGTCGCCGCCGTTCATATGGCCACACTCAACCCAGAATCCGAGATTTCCGCCGTTTTAGAGCCGCTTGATCCAAGCAATGCCCCCGATCACGTCGCCGCCGCCGATCTGGTTCTCGACTGCGCCGACAGCTTCGCGGCGAGCTATATCCTCTCCGACACCTGCCTTGAACAGGGCACGCCGCTCATCAGCGCCTCGGTGGTGGGCACATTGGGCTATTGCGGCGGGTTCTGCGGTGGTGCGCCGTCATTGCGCGCGATATTCCCCGATCTGCCGGACCGTCTCGGCAGTTGCGATGCAGATGGCGTTCTGGGTCCCGCCGTTGGTGTGATCGGCAGCCTTCAGGCACAGATGGCAATGGCCGTTTTGGCGGGAATAGAGCCACAGCCCCTCGGTCAACTCGTCAGTTTTGAGGCCATTGGTCACCGCGTCGGCGGCTTCCGTTTCGACGGCGCGCCCGAGCCCGAGAGCGGCTTCGGGTTTATTGCGCCTGCGCAGATTGCGCCCGATGACTGGCTCGTGGACCTGCGCGCCGAGGACGAATCCGGCCCCGCCCTGCCAAACGCCACGCGCTGCACCGTCCCGGATTTCGACACCCTCCGCCCCGAAGGGCCACGCGCCGTGCTGGCCTGCCGCTCGGGTCTGCGCTCTTGGCAGGCCGCGACACGGCTTCGCGGCCATTGGGACGGAGAGATTGCATTGATCGCCCTGGGCGACGTTCAACAGGAGACATACCCATGAGAACCCTGACCCTGATCCTCGCGCTTCTGGCCGCCCCGGCCATGGCGCAGGACAAGATGACCCTGATCCTCGACTGGTTTGTGAACCCCGACCACGGTCCGATCATCCTCGCCGAGGAGCTGGGCTATTTCGACGACGCCGGGCTGGAGGTCGAGGTGGTGGCCCCCGCCGACCCGAGCGATCCGCCCAAGATGGTCGCCGCCGGCAAGGCCGACCTCGCCATCGCCTATCAGCCGCAGCTTCACCTGCAAATCGAGGAGGGCCTGCCGCTGCGCCGGGTGGGCACGCTTATCGCCACGCCGCTCAACTGCCTGCTGGTGCTGGAGGATGGCCCCGTCGAATCCACCGCAGACCTGAAGGGACGCAAGATCGGGTTTTCCGTCGCCGGGGTCGAGGAGGCGCTGCTGTCGGCCATCCTCGGGCAGCACGACCTGACGCTCGACGATATCGAGCTGGTCAGCGTCAACTGGTCGCTCTCGCCCTCGCTCATGTCGGGGCAGGTCGATGCCGTCATCGGGGCCTACCGCAATTTCGAACTCAATCAGATGCAGATCGAGGGCGTGCCGGGCCGCTGCTTCTATGTCGAGGAAGAGGGCGTACCCGCCTATGACGAGCTGATCTACGTGGCCAATCCCGAGACGATGAATGCGGACATGATCCGCCGCTTCCTGCACGCCACCGAGCGTGCGGTGCAATACATCATGAACCATCCGCAAGAGAGCTGGGAGATTTTCGCCGGCACCTCGGCCGAGTTGCAGGACGAGCTGAACGAGAAAGCCTGGGTCGATACCTTCCCGCGCTTCGCCACGCGGCCCGCCGCGCTCGATCACGCGCGTTACCGGACGTTCGAGCGTTTCCTGCTGGATGCGGGCTTGATCGAGACCGGGACGCCCGTTTCAGGCCTTGCCGTCGACGTGAACGCGCGATGACGGAGGGCTACGGCACCACCTTCCCCCGCCTGCGCGATGCGGCGGGGACGGTCTGGACGGACTACACCCATCACGACTTTGTCGAGGGGCTGCGCGACGGCACGCTGCCGCGCAAGGCGTTTCTCGGCTACCTCGTACAGGATTACGTGTTCCTGATCCATTTCGCCCGGGCCTGGGCGCTGGCCGTGACCAAGGCTGACGCGCTGGAGGAAATGCGCGCCTGTGCCGCCACGGTGGACGCTCTCGTCAATCACGAACTCAGCCTGCATGTGAAGACCTGCGCCGAGGCTGGGCTGAGCGAGGCAGACCTCTTCAATGCCGAGGAACACCCCGCCAACCTCGCCTATACGCGCTACGTGCTCGATGCCGGACATTCGGGCGATTTCCTCGATCTGCTGGCGGCGCTCGCGCCCTGCGTCCTTGGATATGGAGAGATCGGCGCGCGGCTGGGGCCGGTGCCCGACGATCACCCCTATGCAGACTGGATCGCCATCTACGCGGGCGACGACTATCAACAGGTCTGCCGCGATGCGGGTGCGCTTTTCGACGGGGCGGTGGCGCGCCGTCTGGGCAACAACCCGACGGCCACCCCCGGATGGGACCGGCTCTGCCACCGCTTCACCACCGCGACCCGGCTGGAGGTGGGGTTCTGGGACATGGGCCTCGGCTTCGGGCGTTAGGCCCTCTTGCCCCGCCGCGGCCCGCCGCGTAGAACGCAGGCCGATGCAGAGATCGGAGCCGCGCCATGCTGGACCTTACCTATGAAGCGCCCAAACCAAAGGTGATCGCCGGGGCGAAGCACGATTGGGAACTCGTCATCGGCATGGAGGTGCACGCGCAGGTGGCATCAAACGCCAAGCTGTTTTCCGGTGCCTCGACCCGCTTCGGGGCCGAGCCCAATTCCAACGTCGCCTTCGTCGATGCGGCGATGCCCGGGATGCTGCCGGTGATCAACGAATTCTGCGTCGAGCAGGCGGTGCGCACCGGGCTGGGGCTGAAGGCGCAGATCAACCTGTGGTCGGCCTTTGATCGCAAGAACTATTTCTACCCCGACTTGCCGCAGGGCTACCAGATCAGCCAGCTTTATCACCCGCTGGTGGGCGAGGGCGAGATCCTTGTCGACATGGAGCCGGGCATCGCGCGGCTGGTGCGGATCGAACGCATCCATATGGAACAGGACGCGGGGAAAAGCATCCACGACATGGACCCGGCGATGTCCTTTGTCGATCTCAACCGCACCGGCGTCTGCCTGATGGAGATCGTCAGCCGCCCCGACATTCGCGGGCCAGAAGAGGCCGCCGCCTATGTCACCAAGTTGCGCCAGATCCTGCGCTACCTGGGCACCTGCGACGGCAACATGCAGAACGGCAACCTGCGCGCCGATGTCAACGTGTCGGTCTGCCGTCCGGGGCAGTATGAGAAATACATGGAAAGCCAGGATTTCGCGCATCTTGGCACCCGCTGCGAGATCAAGAACATGAACTCCATGCGCTTTATCCAGATGGCGATTGACTATGAGGCGCGCCGCCAGATCGCGATTGTGGAATCCGGCGGCGAAGTGGTGCAGGAAACCCGTCTCTACGACCCCGACCGCAACGAAACCCGCTCCATGCGCTCCAAGGAAGAGGCGCATGATTACCGCTATTTCCCCGATCCCGACCTGCTGCCGCTGGAAATCGAGCAGGAATGGGTCGACGGGATCGAGGCCAACCTGCCCGAACTGCCCGACGCCAAGAAGGCGCGGTTCGTGCTGGAGTTTGGCCTCAGCGAATACGACGCCAGCGTGCTGACCGCAGAGGTATGGATTGCACATTATTTTGAGGATTCTCTTAAAGAGCTACAAATGAAATCCGGCACCGCAGCGAATAATAAAAAGGCCGGAAAACAAATGGCCAATTGGATAATCAATGAAGTTTTTGGAAAACTAACAAAGCACTTTGGCTCAAAAAACACTATCGATGCGGTACAAAGCGGCATTCTGTCGTATGATAGTACCGCAACACTTCCGAGCGGAGACGTCGTTCACTATTCTTCGTTCTCGCCTTCAGCAAATGCTGAGATTGTAGAGATGACTTCGTCTGATGAAATCTCGGGAAAGATCGCGAAAGAGGTGTTTGAAATCTCCTTTTTCAATGGGGGAACTCCACGAGAAGTGGTGGCTCGAGAAGGTCTGAAACAGGTGACGGACACCGGCGCGATTGAGCAGGCCGTCGACGAGATCATCGCCGCCAACCCCGCGCAGGTCGAAAAGGCACAAGCCAACCCGAAACTCGCAGGCTGGTTCGTGGGCCAGGTGATGAAGGCCACCGGCGGCAAGGCCAACCCCAAGGCGGTGAACGAGATCGTGACGGCGCGACTCGGTCTTTGAGCCGCGCGCCGGGCCGCATTTGTGCCGGCCTGCGCCCCTCCTGCCTTCTCAAGCCCCGGACGGGTGTGTAAGACACGGGACAGGCCCTGTCGCGGCGGGCCTTTTCCGGCTGGTGCGGATTTCGGGGAGGCAGGATTGTGAAAATCGCGATGATCGGCACGGGCTATGTCGGGCTCGTCTCGGGGGTGTGCTTTTCGGATTTCGGGCATGACGTGATCTGCGTCGACCGGATGCCCGAAAAGATCGCGATGCTGGAGCGCGGCAAGGTGCCGATCTACGAGCCGGGGCTCGACGCGCTGATGGCGAAAAATGTCGAGGCCGGGCGGCTTTCCTTTACCACCGACCTCGCGGCAGCGGTGGACGGGGCCGACGCGGTCTTTATCGCGGTGGGCACGCCCACGCGGCGCGGCGACGGGCATGCCGACCTCAGCTATGTCATGGCCGCCGCCGAAGAGGTGGCGCGCGCGCTGACCGGTTATGCCGTGATCGTCACCAAATCCACCGTGCCGGTGGGCACCAACCGCCGCGTCAAGCAGGCGGTGGCCAAGGCCAACCCCGAGGCCGAGTTCGACGTGGCATCGAACCCCGAGTTCTTGCGCGAGGGTGCGGCAATCGAGGATTTCATGAAGCCTGACCGCGTTGTGGTGGGCGTGCAATCGAGCCGCGCACAGGAGGTGATGGCCGATGTCTATCGCCCGCTGTTCCTGCGCGAGTTTCCCATCGTCTACACCGACCTGGAATCGGCCGAGATGATCAAATACGCGGCCAACGCCTTTCTCGCCACCAAGGTCAGCTTCATCAACGAAATCGCCGCGCTGTGCGAGCGGGCGGGCGCGGATGTCAAGGAGGTGGCCAGGGGCATGGGGCTGGATGGCCGCATCGGCAACAAGTTTCTGCACGCTGGCCCCGGCTATGGCGGCTCGTGCTTTCCCAAGGATACCTCGGCTCTGGCGCGGATCGGGCAGGAACATGCCGTGCCACAGACCATCGTCGAGACGGTGATCCGCGTCAACGAGGGCGTCAAGGCGCGGATGATCGGCAAGCTGCGCGACATGTGCGGCGACAGCTTCAACGGCAAGACGGTCGCGGTGCTGGGCGTGACCTTCAAGCCCAACACCGACGACATGCGCGACGCCCCCAGCCTGACCATCGTGCCCGCTCTGGTGGGCGGCGGCGCCAAGGTGCGCGTGGTCGATCCGCAGGGCCGCCGCGAGGGCGAGGCGCTGCTGCCCGGTGTGGTCTGGTCGGACGATCCCTACAAGGCCGCGAACAACGCCGACCTGCTGGTGATCCTCACCGAGTGGAACGAGTTTCGGGCGCTCGACCTGAAGAAGCTGGCGAAGAAGATGGCCACGCCCCGCATGGCCGATCTGCGCAACATCTATTCCGCGCGGGATGCCCGCCGCGCCGGGTTCGAGCGGTATGAGGGGGTGGGGCGCTGATGCGCGTCTTCATCACCGGCACCGCCGGGTTCATCGGCTTTCACCTTGCGCGCCTGCTTTTGGCCGAGGGGCACGAGGTCGCCGGCTTCGACGGGATGACGGATTACTACGATGTCCGCCTGAAACAGCGCCGACACGCCATTCTGCACCAGAATCCGGGCTTTACCGCCACCGAGGCGATGCTCGAGGACGAGACCGCGCTCTCCGCTGCGGTCTCGGCCTTCGCCCCCGATGTGATCGTGCACCTCGCCGCGCAGGCGGGGGTGCGCTACAGCCTTGAGAACCCCCGCGCCTATGTCGATGCCAATGTCGTGGGTACGCTCAACGTGATGCAGGCCGCGCGCGCCGCGGGCGTGCGGCACCTGCTGATGGCCTCGACCTCCTCGGTCTACGGTGCGGGCGAGGACATGCCCTTCGTCGAGACGCAGAAGGCCGACACGCCGCTCACCATCTACGCGGCCACCAAGAAGGCCAATGAAGCGATGGGCCATGCCTGGGCGCATATCCATGACCTTCCGGTCACGATGTTTCGGTTCTTCACCGTCTACGGGCCGTGGGGGCGGCCCGACATGGCCTATTTCAAGTTCACGGGCGCGATCCTCGAAGGTCGGCCCATCGACGTCTACAACAACGGCGAGATGTGGCGCGATTTCACCTGCGTGGACGACCTTGTGCGCGCGATCCGGTTGCTGATCGACGCAGTGCCCGGCGGGCCGGAGACGGCGGTGGCGGGCGACAGCCTCAGCCCGGCGGCGCCGTTTCGCGTGGTCAATATCGGCAATTCCGACAGCGTGCGGCTGCTCGACTTCATCGACGCCATCGAGGCCGCCACCGGGCGTCCGGCGATCCGCAACCACATGCCCATGCAAACGGGCGACGTCCGCGCCACATGGGCCGATGCGACGCTGCTGCAGACCCTCACCGGCTACCGCCCCGCGACCCCGGTCCGCGAGGGGCTGCGGCGTTTCGTGGACTGGTACCGGGAGTACTACGACATCTGAGTCAGCTCAGCCGTCCGCGCTGCTGCGTGGGGGCCACGCCATAGGCGGCGCGATAGACCCGCGAGAAATGGCCGGAGCTTTCGAAGCCGCAGGCGAGCGCGACGTCGATCACCGACGCCTCGGTCTGGATCAGCAGGTGCCGCGCCCGATCGAGCCGCAACTCCATGTAGTATTTCTTGGGCGAGGTGTTGAGGAACTTGCCGAACAGCCGCTCCAACTGGCGCGTCGAGATCCCGATCTCGGCGGCGATGGCCGCAGGGCTGATCGGCTCCTCGATGGTCTCGCGCATCCGCCCGATCGCGTGGGTGAGGTGCGCATTGCGGATGCCGTTGCGCGATTGCAGCGACACGCGCTGCGCCGCCGTCGCCTCACGCGCCGCGCTATAGACCATCTGGTCGGCCACCGCCATCGACAGGTCATGGCCGTGGTCGCGGTCGATGAGGTGCAGCATCAGGTCCGCCGTCGCCGTGCCGCCCGAGGCGGTGAGGTGGCGTTCATCGGCCACGAACACGTTGCGCACGAGGTTCACCTCGGGAAACCGCTCCATGAAGCTGTCGTGGAATTCCCAGTGGATCGCCGCCTTCATCCCATCGAGAAACCCGTCCTCGGCAAGCACCCACGCGCCCGAGCACAGCGCCCCGATGGGCGTGCCGTGCCGCGCCGCGCGCCGCAGCATGGACAGCAGCGGGCGGGTGACGTGCCGACGCATGTTGATCCCCGACAGGATGAACAGCCGGTCGCAGCCGGGCAGGTCATCGATCCCGTGATGCACCAGCGTCACCGACCCGTTGGAGCAGGTGGCGCTCGTCCCGTCCTCCGAGGCGAAGGACCAGCGATAGAGCGTTTCGCAGCTCAAAAGGTTGGCGATCCGCAGCGGCTCCACCGCGCAGGAAAACGCGAGATGCGAGAACTCCTCGACAAGGACAAAGGTGAAATGCTGCGTCGCTGTCATGGCGGGTCCATCGGCGAAAGGCATCCTGCCCGCACTGGAAGATCTGGGAGTCAGGATTTATCCATTGCGTATACAATTTGTATTCTTTAAGAGGCAAGCGATAATTCACACCGAGAGAGGCCCCGGCATGGCCGCCAAAGACCGCAAGAGCACGCTCGCAACGCATCTCAAACACGCGATTCTCACCACCGCGCGGCAGCCCGGTGCCGATCTCGACGAGGCCGCGATCTGCGCCGAGTTCGACCTCTCGCGTACCCCCGTACGCGAGGTGTTCCGTGAATTGGCGGGGCTTGGCTATGTCGATCTGCGCGACAATCGCGGGCCGCGCGTGGCGGACCTGTCGCACACCACGCTGCGCGATTTCTTCCTCGCCGCGCCGATGATCTATGGCGCGATCCTGCGGCTTGCCGCGCGTAACGCCACCGACATGCAGATACAGGCGCTGCGCGCCGCGCAAGACAGGTTCCGTGCCGCCCTGCGCGACGGATCGACCCCGGACCGCACGCTGGCCAACAACCGGTTTCACGAGATCACCGGCGAAATGGCGGGCAATATCTATCTCCTGCCGTCGTTCCATCGCCTGCTGATTGATCACGCGCGCATTTCCATGACCTTCTACCGCCCGGAAAACGCCACCATGGCCGACAATGTGGCCGAGGCCAGCCGTCAGCATGACGCCATCATCGAGGCCATCGCCGCCCGCGACGAGGGCGCGGCGGCAGGGCTGGCCGAGGAACACTGGAACCTCTCACGCCACGAGATCGAACGTTTCGTGATGCCCACGGCCCTCGACGTGCCGATGGGCCGCCTCTCCCGCTCCAGCCCCGCATGAGGACCGCCATGACCCCACTTTTTCGCTTTGACGGGATCTACACCCCGGTCATCACCCCCTATCACGAGGATGGCACGGTGAACCGTGACGCATTAGGCGCGGTGATCGAGCACCTGATCGCCAGCGGCGTGCACGGGATCATCACCGGCGGTTCGACCGGTGAGAACTATGCCCAGACCGCGGCCGAGCGGGTGGAATTGGCGCGGCTCACGCATGACATGATCCGGGGCCGCGTGCCGCTGGTGATGGGCACGGGCGCGATGCTGACCGATGATTCCATCGCATTGGCGCACGCCGCGCGCGAGATCGGGGCGGATGTGATCCTGCTGGCCTCGCCACCCTATGCCGTACCCACGGATCGCGAAAACGCCCTCAACGCGCTCGCCATCGACCGCGCGGCGAACCTGCCGGTGATGCTCTACAACTACCCCGACCGCACCGGCACGATGATGGGCGAGGAGTTCCTCGACCGGGTCGGGCGCAGTCGCAATTTCTGCGGCATCAAGGAAAGCTCGGGCGATATCAACCGCGTCCACCTGTTGGCCCGCGATTACCCCCATATCCAGATGGGCTGCGGCATGGACGATCAGGCGCTCGAATTCTTCGCCTGGGGCGCGCCGTTCTGGGTCTGCGGTGGCTCCAACTTCCTGCCCGCAGAGCATATCGCGCTCTACAACGCCTGCGTCATCGAGGGCGATTTCGCCAAGGGGCGGCGCATCATGTCGGCCATGCTGCCGCTGATGCGGGTGCTCGAACAGGGCGGCAAGTTCATCCAGACGATCAAGCACGGCGTGACCATGGCGGGCATCGACGCAGGCGCCGTGCGCCCGCCCCTGAAATCGCTCAACAAGGACGACAAGCGCGCATTGGAACAGGTGGTGCGCGTGCTGAAAACCACCATCGCAACCATCACGGCGGAGGGCTGAGCCATGAGCTTGCTGACACGCGACGAATATGCGGCCATCGCCGCGACGCTCGACCTGCCCACCGGGGCGTTCATCGACGGCGGCTACCGCCCGGCGATCTCGGGCAAGACGTTTTCCACCGTGAACCCCGCCACCGGCGAGACGCTGGCGGAAATCGCCGCCTGTGGCGCCGAGGACGTGGATTTCGCGGTTACAAAGGCGCGCGAGGCGTTTGACGATGGCCGCTGGTCGCGCCTGCACCCCTCCGCGCGCAAGGAGGTGCTGATCCGGTTTGCCAAGCTGATGACCCGCAACGCGCGCGAACTGGCGGTGATGGAAAGCCTCGATTCGGGCAAGACCATCTACGATTGCGAGACGGTCGACGTGCCCGAGACCATCCATTGTCTGAAATGGCACGCCGAGGCGATCGACAAGATCTACGATCAGGTCGCTCCCGCCTCGGACAATCATATCGCCATGATCCTGCGCGAGCCCATCGGCGTGGTGGGCCTCGTCCTGCCATGGAACTTCCCCCTCCTGATGCTGGCGTGGAAGATCGGCCCGGCGCTGGCGGCGGGCTGTTCGGTGATCGTGAAACCGGCGGAGGAGACCAGCCTCACCGCCCTGCGCGTGGCCGAACTGGCGCATGAGGCGGGGCTGCCGCGCGGGGTGCTCAATGTGCTGCCCGGCGGCGGGCCGGAGGTGGGCGAGCCATTGGGCCGTCACATGGGCGTGGACATGGTGAGCTTCACCGGCTCCACCGTCACCGGCAAGCGATTCCTGGGCTATTCGGGCGAGAGCAATGCCAAGGAAATCGTGCTCGAAATGGGCGGCAAGAACCCCGCCATCGTCATGGACGACGCCGAGAACCTCGACCGCGTCGCCGCGCATATCGTGCAGGGCGCGTTCTGGAACATGGGCGAGAACTGCTCGGCCACCTCGCGGCTGATCGTGCATCGCGACGTCAAGGAGGCGCTGCTGTCACGGATCGAGGCGCATGCCCGCGAATGGGTGGTGGGCGACCCGCTCGATCCCGAGACCCGCGTCGGCGCGCTGGTGAGCGAGGGGCATTTTGCGAAGGTCTGCGGCTATCTCGATCAGGCGGAGAATATCATGTTCGGCGGGACGGCTGACAAGGGCTTTGTCGCGCCGACGGTGGTGATGCTGCCCGGCAACGACCACCCGCTTGCGCGCGAGGAAATCTTTGGCCCTGTCCTCAGCGTGATCGAGGTCAGCAGCTTTGACGAGGCCATTTCGGTGGCCAATGACACCGATTACGGCCTCTGCGCGGCGCTCTTCACCGCCAATGCCAAGCGCGCTGTCCGCGGCGCGCGGATGCTGCGGGCGGGCACGGTGACGGTCAACAGCTTTGGCGAGGGCGATATCTCGACGCCGTTTGGTGGCTACAAGCAATCGGGCTTCGGCGGGCGCGACAACGGGCTGCATGCACATGATCAGTATACGCAGCTCAAGACCATCTGGCTCGATCTGGCCGATGATGCGGATGAGGCGGTGTCCTGATGGCGCGGATCGGATTTCTCGGCACGGGTGCCATTGCAGAGGCGATGGTGCGCGGGCTGGACGGGCTCGGGCACGACATCCTCGTGTCCGAACGCAACGCGGCGACGGCGCAGCGGCTCGCCCGTGACTTTGCCGGTGTGTCTGTCGCTGCCAATGCAGAGGTGGTCGCGCAGTCGGATATCGTGATCCTGTGCCTGATGTCCGGCATCGCCGAGCGGGTGCTGCCGGACCTGCCGTTCCGCGCCGGTCACAAGGTGATCTCGGTGATGGCAGACATGCCGCGCGACAGGCTGGCGGCGCTGATCCCGGATGTTGCCGATCTGAGCCTGACCATCCCCCTGCCGTCAATCGCGACGGGCGGCTGCCCGCTGCCGGTCTGGCCAGATACCGGCAGCGTGCGGGCGGTCTTCGGAGACCGCAACCCGGTGATCGCCGTCGAGAGCGAGGCGGCGCTCAACGCGCATTTCGGGGCCTGCGCCGTGTCGCTTCCCGTCATGGCGTTGCTGCGTACCGGGGTCGACTGGCTCGCCGCGCAGACCGGGGACCGGGCCGGGGCCGAGATTTACGTGACCGCGATGTTCGGGGCCTATTTTGCGGCGATGCGCAAGGACGGGTCCGGCGGCATCGACACGCTTATGGCCGATCTGGGCACCGAAGGTGGCCTGAACGACAGCCTGTGCAACACCATGGCGCAGGCCGGTGCGCCCGATGCGCTTCTGGAGGGCCTCGACGGCCTGCGTGAGCGTTTGGGATTGCCACCGGCATGAACGCGCACCGCGCCAGACGGCTGCCAGCGCATCTTGGGCCAGCGGCGTGGAACGCCATCCTCCCCGCCCAAGACCCGGCGACCCCGCTTGACGGCGACGCCACCGCCGATTTCGCGGTGATCGGCGCGGGCTTTGCCGGGCTTTCGGCGGCGCGGCGGCTGACACAGCTTGCCCCGGGCGCGCGCATCGCGGTGCTCGACGCGGGGGGCGTGGCCGAGGGGGCTGCGGGGCGCAATTCCGGCTTCATGATCGACCTGCCGCACGATTTGACCAGCGAGGATTACGCCGGGACGGGCGACGACCGCGCGATGATCGCGCTCAACCGCATGGCGCAGGCGTTCGGGCGCGCGGCGGTCGAGGACTATGGCATCGACCCCGCCTATTTCGACCCGGCAGGCAAGGTCAACGGCGCGGCGAGCGCGGTGGCGCATGCCCATAACGAAAGCTACGCCCGCCACCTCGCCAGCCTCGATGAACCCTCGGAGATGCTCGACGCGCAGGCGATGCAGCAATTGACCGGCAGCGCGCATTACCGTTCGGGCCTCTACACCCCCGGCACGGTGATGTTGCAGCCGGCGGGCTATGTGCGCGGGCTGGCGGACGGGCTGCGACGCGCGGGTGTGGCGTTGCATGAGGGCAGCCCCGTCACCGCCCTCAGCCGTCAGGGCGAGGCGTGGCAGGTCGAGACACCGAAGGGGCGGCTGAGCGCGGGCCGCGTGATCCTGACCGTCAACGGCCACCTCGAAAGCTTCGGCATCGCGCGCGGGCGGCTGATGCAGCTTTTCCTGTTCGCCACCATGACGCCCGACCTCGATACCGACATGCTCGCGCGCCTCGGTGGCCAATCCCGATGGGGCGTCACGCCGTCGGACCCGATGGGCACCACCATGCGCCGGATCGACAGCGCGCAGGGCGGCAACCGCATCGTCACCCGCACCTGCGCCGTGCTGCGTCCGGGGATGCGCGCGACCGGCCCGGACATGACCCGCGCCGTCCGCGTGATGCAGTGCAAGTTCGACCAGCGTTTCCCGCAGCTTGCGGGCATGCGGATGGAATATGCCTGGGCCGGGCACCTGTGCCTGAGCCTGAATGGCGTATCGGTCATGCGCGAGATCGAGCCGGGGCTATTCAGCGCCTGCGTGCAGAATGGGCTGGGCACCGCGCGCGGCACGCTGACGGGGATGGGTGCGGCGGAGCTTGCCTGTGGTGAGAGCAGCCCCATCACCCGCCATTTCACCGACCATGCAGAGCCCAAGCGCCTGCCGCCGCAGCCCTTTCGCGAGATCGGGGCCAATGCGCTGCTGCGCTGGAAGGAATGGCGGGCGGGCGCGGAGTGAAAGAGGGGGCGCTGCCCCCGCCGCGCCTTCGGCGCGTCTCCCCCGGGATATTTCAGGCAAGATGAAGCCCCGAAGGGCGGGCCAGGTCAGGGAGGATGCCTCAGTAGTCCTGGTTGAGCGCGTCGGCGGCCGGGATCTCTCGTTCACGGCGGGCGATATAATCGAGCAACGCCTCGTTCACGCCCGGGTCGAGCGTCGGTTCCTCGTAGGCGTCGAGCATCCGGCGCGCATGGGTGAGGGCGCGTTCGGTGATCTCCTTCGATCCGTCCGCCACCCATTGCTCGATCGAGTTGTTGTCAAAGAGATCGGGCATGAAGAACGCGGTCTGGAAATTCTCTTGCGTGTGCGGGTGGCCGAGGTAATGCCCGCCCGGCCCCACATCGGGGATCGCCGCGAGCGCCTCATCGAAATCGCCCCATTGCGGCCCCGAGGCCATGCGATGCGCCATCGCGCATTGCTCGGCATCCACCACGAACTTGGCGACGGAACAGTGCATCCCGGCCTCGTTCCAGCCCGCCGAATGCCAGATGTAGTTGGCCCCGGCATGGATCACCGCCGAGAGGGTCGTGGCGCTCTCGTAGCCCGCCTGCGCGTCGAAGGTCTTGGCCCCGCCGAGCGTGTTGGATGTGCGCCACGGCACACCGTAGAACCGCGCCATCTGACCGATCATGAAATTCATCAGGCTGATCTCGGGCGTTCCCGCCATCGGCGCGCCGGACCGCATCGATACGGTCGAGAGGTAATGGCCGTAGATCGCCGGGCAGCCGCGCCGGATCACCTGTGTATAGGCCAGCGCCGAGAGCGCCTCGGCATTGAGCTGCGCCACGGTGGCGGGCACCGACGCAGGAGTATTCGCCCCGCCAAGGACGAAGGGCGAGCACAGCACCGGCTGATTGCGGCGGCAAAAGGCGCGCATCGCGCCCAACATCGTCTCGTCCCAGACCAGCGGCGAGTTGCCGTTGCAGTTGCCGGTGGTGACCGGATGCTCTTCCATGAACGCCTCACCGAAGAGGATGGCGCACATCTCCATCACGTCCTCGGCGTTTTTGGGACTGGTCGTCATCCCCATGAAGGTCTTGTCCGAGTGCTTCATCGAGGAATAGGTGATCCGCAGGTGCCGCTGACTGATCGGGTGATCATAGGGCTCCACGATGTGATGCGCGCTGGAATGCAGGGCGGGCATCATGTGGCTCAGCTTGTGGAACATCGCGAGGTCGGCCAGCATCGGGTTGCGGCGCACGTCGTCGAGATCGCGAAGATAGGGTGCGCCGGTCATCGGCACGAAGATCGAATTCGGCCCGCCGAGCGCCACGTTCTTTTTTGGATCGCGGGCATGGTAGGTGAAATCTGCCGGGATCGTGGCAATGAGGTCGCGCACGAGGCCGCGGTCGGGATATACGCGCTCGCCCACCACCTTGGCGCCCGCGCGTTTCCAATCCTCAAGCGCGATCTCGTCGCGGAATACCACGCCGACGTTTTCGAGGATGTCCATCGACGCGGCATCGATGCGCGCGATCTGATCGGGGTCCATCACCTCGCAGGTGGGCAGCGTGCGGGTCAGACCGGGGAGCATCTCGAATTTCGGCGCGCTGCGGATGCTGCGCCGCGCGGCGCGGCCACCGGCGCGGGCGCGGGGTTTGGTCAGGGCTGTCATGGCGGGTCTCCTTCTGCCCGCCATGATGCGCCTCCTGCCTCCCCGCCGCGTGCAGCTTTGCGAAACGCTTTTGCAGAAAGCGACACGGGCGCATGACCGTCCGTGTCCTTGCCCGTTCCGGTCACGCCATATCCACCATCCCTTGCTCCCAGCGCTCCACACGCTACGATATGTCGTGTGAGAGGGGGGATTCGCGTGGCACTCAACCTTTTGAAGCTGAGCGTCGGCAGCAATTCGGTCGAGGATCTCGTTGCATGGCAGGGCTCGGTCCGCGCCAGGGGGCCCGACGGCCTGCCCCGTCACGTCACCCGCATGTGGCCCCGCCGCGCCGGTGAATTGCTGGACGGCGGCTCGATCTACTGGGTCATCCAGGGATTGGTGCAATGCCGCCAGCGTATCCTGCGGCTTGACGAAGTGACGGGCGACGATGGCGTTCGGCGCTGTGCCATCGTGCTCGATCCAAGCCTTGTCCGCACCGCCACCGCGCGCAAGCGCCCGTTTCAGGGCTGGCGCTACCTTGTGTCAGGCGACGCGCCCCCCGATCTCGCCTCCTCGCGCCAGACCGATGACAGCTTGCCGCCGGAGCTGTCCGCCGCGCTCGCGGATATCGGCGTGATCTGACTGGCTCGCGCGCCGGTCACCATACCTTGACGACGCGCGACCGCAACGTTCATTCCCGCAGCGTACCCCCGGTCCCATCCTGTCATGGACGATCAACAGGAAAGGACAGGCTCATGCGTTCCACCGCTCTCGCACTCGCTCTCGCCTCCGCGATCCCCGTCGCCGCGACGCCGGCCCTCGCCCAGAATGCCGGCACCGCGCCCCCGCCGCCGGTCTTTGACACCCCGACCGACCTGAGTTTTGACGCAGAGGGCAGCGCCGCGGCGTCGGACTCCGGGTCGATCCTGTCCTCGCGGGGCCGCGCCATCGGCGGTACCGTGAACTGGACCGGCTTCTATGTTGGCGGTCAGCTTGGCTACGGCTTCGCCGACGCGGATAACGGCGGCGATGACGAAAGCTTCATGGGCGGCGTGACGGCCGGCTACGATCACGATTTCGGACGTTACGTGCTGGGCGGCGCGCTTGATTACGATTTCGCCGATGCCGATATCGGGGCCGGCTCCGATCTGGAAGAGGTGTTCCGCCTCAAGGTTCGCGGCGGTCCCAAGATCGGCAGGGGCCTGCTCTATAGCGCAGGGGGATATGCCAATGCCGATACCAGCGACACGGGCGACGAAGACGGCTGGTTCATCGGCGGCGGCTATGAATACCTTGTCAATGACAGGGTCTCGGTCGGCGGCGAGGTGCTCTATCACGAGTTTGACGACCTTGGCGGCAACGGCAACGATGTCGAGTTCACCACCGTGCAGGTGCGCGCGACCTTTCGCTTCTGAGTGCCCGATCGTACCGTCGTCGCCAACGACTAGCCGACGTGCGCGGAAACTTGCCGGAGCGGCCCGCGATTCCGGCGGAAAACCACGGATCACCCGGTCGTGATCCGGATCGCGATACGCCCCCTCTTGTCCGATACTGCCATGGCACCGATATTCGCCGCGACGGTCAGGCTCATGACCGCCGGTCCGGCGGCCCCTCGCCCCGGTCCCGTGACAAGAACGAGGAAAGGACGCAACATGTTCAGAAGGACCACAGCGATAACGACTATGGCGGTCTTCGCGGCAATGCCCGCGCTGGCCGGCAACGTGTCCGAACCCGCCCCCGAACCTGTCGTCAAGGCCCCGGCCCCGGTGCCGGCCGCCCCGCTGACACCGAACTGGACCGGTTTCTATGCAGGTGG
Organism: Roseovarius ramblicola; assembly: GCF_042430665.1. Taxonomy (NCBI): domain Bacteria; kingdom Pseudomonadati; phylum Pseudomonadota; class Alphaproteobacteria; order Rhodobacterales; family Roseobacteraceae; genus Roseovarius; species Roseovarius ramblicola. The sequence goes on from NZ_JBHMEC010000008.1 coordinate 280,675, forward strand.
CCAGTTGGGCTATGCCAATGTCGATGCAGACGGGTTCGACGATGACGACTCTGTCATCGGCGGCCTCATCGCAGGGTACGATTACGACCTGCAGAATGGTTTCGTGGTGGGTGTCGGTTTCGATTACGACTTTCTCGATGCCGATATCGGCAATGTCGCGTCGGTCGAAGACGGCTTTCGTGCCAAGCTCCGCGGCGGCTACAAGATCGGTCGGGGTCTTGTCTATGCCACCGGTGGATACGCGTGGGCCGACACGGACAATTTCGGCGATGATGACGGGTATTTCATTGGTGCCGGGTACGAGCACATGGTGACCGACCAAGTCTCGCTCGGTGGCGAAGTGCTCTACCACCAGTTCGACGATTTCAACGGCGGCCCGGATGCCGACGCGACCACGGTTCAGGCGCGGGCGGCCTTCCGCTTCTGATCCGGTCGAACAGACCTGCAGCGGGCGGTCCTTCGGGGCCGCCCTTTTTCGTCGGACATGCGCATGGGTGCGCGCGATACCTTGCGAAAGCATGTTGCTCAAAGGCGGGACCCGGTGTTGAGCTCCTCGAACATGCGAAATCGAGCCGTTGGAGCGTGGCGCGAGACCGCGAATGAACGCGGGCCCGCTCCAAAGTCCGGCTCAGTCGAGCGCCAGCCGTGTCCCGAGCGCGCCCAGCGCGTGCCGGTCGGCGTGTTCCATCGGGGCACGGCGCGATCTGAAAAGCGTCGCCTGGCTCTTCAGGATCAGACCATCTTCCAGTATTTTCAGATGGTTGGCGCGCAGGGTGTCACCCGATGAGGTGATATCGGCGATCGCCTCGGCGGTCTCGTTCTTGATGGTGCCCTCGGTTGCGCCCTGACTGTCCACAAGCTGATAATCGGCCACCCCCGCCTCGCGCAGGAAGTCGCGCACAAGCCGATGGTACTTCGTCGCGATGCGCAAGCGAAACCCGTGCCGCGCCCGAAAGGCGGCGGCGACGGCATCGAGATCGTCGAGCGTGTTGACGTCCACCCATGCGTGCGGGACGGCGATCACGAGATCGGCCTGCCCAAAGCCGAGCGGGATCAGTTCCTCGACCTGCTGCTCCCATTGGGCCAGCTTTTCACGGATCAGGTCGGTGCCGGTCACGCCTAGGTGGATGCGCCCGGCGGCCAGCTCTCGCGGGATTTCACCGGCCGACAGGAGGACCAGCTCGACACCGTCTATCCCATTGACATACCCGGCATATTCCCGGTCGGATCCGCTCCGCCCAAGCGCGATCCCGTGGCGTGCGAACCACTCCACCGTCTTGTCCATCAGCCGCCCCTTGGACGGCACGCCCAGCTTGAGGCTCATGACACCCCCCCGAGATCCAGCACCAGTCCCGGGCGGATCACCCCGCCCACCGCCGGTATCTCGCGCCCCTGCCCCAATTGCAGGGTGAGCGCGTCATAGCGCCCACCTGTCGCCACCGGCGGCAGATCGGGGCGATTTTCGGCATGAAAACCAAAGACAAAGCCGTCATAATATTCCATCTGCGTGCGCCCGTAGCTCGCTTCGAAATCGAGCGCGCTCACGTCGATCCCGCGCCTGTCCAGCGCGTCGAGACGCCGCGCCAGCCGGTCAACTGCGCCTTGTATCGCGGCCATGTCCACCGCGATGTCGCGCAGCCGTTCGAGCGCGTTGGGGCAGGTCTCGCGCACCGCGAGAATCGCGTCGAGCAGCCCGACCTCGGTTTCGGAGATTGGCTCGGTCCGTGCATCTTCGCTCAGGGCTTTGATACGGCTGATGATTTCATCCTCGCCGCGCAATCCGATCAGCGGCCCTGCCCCGGCCATCGGGTCACGCGCGGACAAAAGCGCCGCCCGCGTCCCGGGCATGGGCGCACGCCCCGAGAACCGCTCGGTCAGCGCGCGAAAGCGCCGGGGGCGCCAGATGTGCCGCCGCAGCGCCGCCTTGCGCCTTTGGGTCGTGCGAAGCCCCTCGACGGCGGCCATCAGGATGCCGATATCGCCCGTCGCGGCGCGCAGGCCAAGGGGTCGCAGGATGTTGAAAAAATTGGAGAAAACCTCGGCATCCGCCGCCTCTGGCGCGTCACGCTCAAAGATTTCAAAGCCCACCTGAACATATTCGTTGGGCCGCCGCGCATCCTCTTCCTGCCGTCGAAACACCTCGCCGGAATAGGTGTAGCGCGCCGGTTCCGCACCGTGTTCCATATGCATCTGCACCACCGGCACGGTGAAATCCGGGCGCAGCATCTGCTCGCCGCGCAGCGCGTCGGAGGTGACATAGGCGCGCGCGCGGATATCCTCGCCGTAGAGGTCCAATAGAACCTCGGCGGGCTGCAGCACCGAGGTCTCCACCGGCTGCGCGCCCGCCGCCTCGAAGATCCCGCGCAGGCGCGCGGCCTCGGCCAGGGTCGCGGCGCGGTCGGGCATCAGCGTTGGCCTTCCAGAATTTCGCGCACCTTTTCAACAAGCTGCGCGCGAGGCACCTCGACCTGGCTGGGCCGTTCCTTCCATTCTTCGAGCGTGGCGCTCTCGGCGATCCGCGCGCCCAGGATCAGGTCCTTGATCTGCACCATGTCGCGCGCGAATTCATCCTCGCCCGCGATGATCGCCACCGGGCTGCCGCGCCGGTCGGCGTATTTCATCTGGTTGCCGAAATTCTTCGGGTTGCCGAGATAGACCTCGGCGCGGATGTCCGCGCGGCGCAGGTCTCCGACCATCGCCTGATAGTCCGCCATCCGGCCGCGATCCATGACCGTGACCACGACAGGCCCCTCCACCTCGCCGCCCACGCGCCCCTTTTCGCGCAGCGCGGCCAGCAGCCTGTCCACCCCGATGGAAACGCCCGTGGCGGGCACCGCCTGCCCGGTAAAGCGCTTGACGAGGTCATCGTAACGCCCCCCGCCCGCGACGCTGCCGAATTGGCGGGGACGGCCCTTTTCGTCAAGGATTTCAAAGGTCAACTCGGCCTCGAAGACCGGACCGGTATAGTAGCCGAGACCGCGCACGACGGAGGGGTCGATGACAATGCGGTCGGGGCCATAGCCTTGGGCTAAGAGCAAGGTCGAAATTTCCCTGAGCTCTAGTACCCCTTCTTGACCAACAGTTGAGCTTCCAATTAGCTCATTTAGAAAGCCTAGAACACGAGCAGTAAGTAGTGCGTATGATTCAGCGTTGTGCTGCAAACCTCTCTTTCCGTCGGGGCCGCGTTCGACAGACCAGACACGCAGGAGCTGCTGATATTCAATCGGTTTGTTGTCGGCGAAGCTATCCAGTTCCTTTTCGACCCGGTCTAGAACAATTTTCTTTGCCTGAACAAAATCCATTACAGGCTGCATTTGGATATCCGACAGCCCAACCCCGTCAATATAGGCCCCCGAGGCATCGAGCCGCCCCTTGCCGAGCAATTCACGCACGCCTGCCTCGCCCACCTTGTCGAACTTGTCGATGGTGCGCAGAACGGCGGCCTGTTGCTCTGGGTCCGAGACGCCCGTTGCCTCCAACACCCCATTCAAAACCTTCCGGTTATTCACCCGCACCACGTAATCGCCGCGCTCGATCCCGACCGCTTCCAGCGTGTCGGCCAGCATCGCGCAGATTTCCGCATCGGCGGCCATCGACGCCGTCCCCACCGTATCCGCATCGCATTGATAGAACTGCCGAAACCGCCCCGGACCCGGCTTCTCATTGCGCCAGACCGGACCCATCGCATAGCGTCGGTATGGCGTCGGCAGGTCGTTGCGGTGTTGCGCATAGACCCGCGCCAAGGGTGCCGTCAGGTCATAGCGCAACGCCAGCCATTTCTCGTCCTCGTCCTGCCAGGCGAATACCCCGTCGTTGGGCCGGTCCACGTCGGGCAGGAACTTGCCCAATGCCTCGACCGTCTCCACCGCGCTCGATTCCAGCGCGTCGAAGCCGTAGCGGTGATAGACCTCCGCAATCTTGCCGAGCATGGCCGCGCGTTCGGTCACGTCCGAGCCGAAATAATCGCGGAAGCCCTTGGGCGTCTCGGCCCTGGGGCGCGGGGTCTTACGTGGCTTGGCCATCGGTCGGCGATCCTTCGCGGCAATTCGCGGCGGGGTCTAGCCCAAGGGGCGCGCAGGGGCAAGGTTGACCGGCGCGCGCGGCGCGCGTAAGCCCGCGCCATGACCGAGATCGAGGAACGCCTTGCCCATCTCATTCGCGCGGTGGACGACCTGTCGGACGTCATCGCCCGGCAGGATCGCGAGATCGCGCATTTGCGCGGTCAGGTGGCGTGGCTCGTGCGCCGCGAATCGGACCGCACGCGCGACGGCGAGGGCGGCGTCATGCTCGGCGCGGAGCGCCCGCCGCATTACTGACCAACAGACGCGGATTGCAAACGTCACGCCACTGCGGCCAGCCGGGGCAGCGTGGGCGTCATCGGGATGTCACATCAAAGCGCAACCAGACGACTTGCATCGCTGGGCATTTGCACGTTAAACGAGTGCACGTTTAACGAGAGTCCACATGACCGCCCACGCGCATGATACTGCCTGGTTCCTGGCCCAGTTGAAGCCCAACTGCGCGAGGATCGCGGACAGTCATCTCAGTCGGCAGGGCTTTCAGACATTCCTGCCGCTGCAAGAGGAAACGCGCCAGCGCAACGGCAGGTTCGTCACCGCCGAGCGACCGTTGTTTCCGGGCTACATCTTCGTGGCCCTCGATGTCGCGCGCGGCCTGTGGCGCAAGGTCAATTCCACCCGCGGCGTCGTCCGGCTCGTCAGTTTCGGCACCGCGCCGACGGCGGTCCCGGCGGAGCTGGTATCCCATCTCATGCGGCGTTGCGACAGATCGGGAAAACTGCGGACCCCCGATGATGTGGCACAGGGTGACACGGTCACCATGACAACGGGGCCGTTTGCCGGCTTTGTCACCGAGGTGGAGCGGATCGACCCCGACCGGCGAGTCTGGGTCCTGATGGAGATCATGGGCGGGCAAAAGCGGCTTTCCGTCACCCCGGGTCAGTTGCGCACCCTCTGACCCGTCGTGTAATGGTACGGGTATTTGAAAGGCGCGCATCATGAAGCATGTTCTGGTCACGGGGGGTGCGGGCTATATCGGCTCGCACGCCTGCAAGCTGCTGGCGCGCCGGGGCTACGTGCCGGTCACGTTCGACAACCTCGTGACGGGCTGGAGCGATGCCGTGAAGTTCGGCCCCTTCGTGCAGGGGGACCTACTGGATCGTGCCGCGCTCGAGGCCGTCTTTGCCCGCTACGCACCCGTCGCCGTGATGCATTTCGCCGCCCTCAGCCAGGTGGGCGAGGCGACCCGCGAACCGGGCCGCTACTGGCGCAACAACATGGCGGGGTCGCTCAACCTGGTCGAGGCCATGGTCGAGGCGGGGTGCACGGCCCTGGTCCTGTCCTCGACATGCGCCACCTATGGCGATCAGGACGGCGTCGTGCTGGACGAGACCAGCGCGCAGATGCCGCTCAACGCCTACGGAGCCTCGAAGCGCGCGGTCGAGGACATGCTGCGCGATTTCGGCGCGAGCCACGGGCTGGAATCCGTGGTGTTCCGCTATTTCAATGTCGCCGGCGCCGACCCCGAGGCCGAAATCGGCGAGTGGCACATGCCGGAAACCCATCTCATCCCGCTGATGATCGAGGCCGCCGCCGGTGCGCGCGCGGCCCTGACGGTCCATGGCACGGATTATCCCACACCGGATGGCACCTGCGTGCGCGACTATGTGCATGTCATGGATCTTGTGGATGCCCATATCAGGGGCCTCGAATGGCTGCTCGGCGGCAGGGGAAGCCGGGTGTTCAACCTCGGGACCGGCACCGGATTTTCGGTCCGCGAGGTCATCGCCGCGTGCAAGGTGGCGACCGGATGTGACGTCCCGTGCAGCTTTGGCCCCAGACGGGCAGGAGACGCCGCCGCCCTGGTATCGGGCAGTCGCAGGGCGGCCGCAGAACTCGGCTGGTCCCCGCAGCGCTCGACGCTGCGGGACATGATCTCCGATTCCTGGCGCTGGTACCGGACCGGGGGCTATTCGCGGTGATGCGACAAGCGTGTCGCATTTGCTACAACCCTACGGCGATCACGATAACGATACACTTTCCATGTTCTTTCGCGGCACGCGCGATTATGCAGTGGTCATGCGGTGTGGTTTCAAACGTCTGATCCCGGTTCTTTTCCCGGTTTTCGTCATGTCCATGACGGTGCCGCTGGCGGCTGATGACGCAAAGATCAGCACCGGCTACAACAGCTACGGCTACCCCGGGTTGATCGACATGCCGGTCGCCACCAGCCGGCCCGATGGCGAGCTTGCCCTGACGGTTAGCAGCTTCGCCGGGCAGACGCGCAACACGCTCACCTTCCAGATGCTGCCGCGCCTGTCGGCGAGCTTCCGCTATTCCGTGCTGGACAACATGAGCGAAGGCGGCACCGAAACGCTCTACGATCGCAGTTTCTCGCTGCATTACCGCTTTCTCGACGAGGCCGGTCTGCGCCCCGCCATGGCCGTCGGGCTCAACGATTTTCTCGGCACCGGCGTCTATGCCTCGGAATACATCGTCGCGACCAGGACTGTCGGAGAGCGCCTGCGCTTCAGCGCCGGGCTGGGCTGGGGGCGGCTCGGCACCGGCGGCGGGATCACCAACCCGCTGGGCGTCATCGACAACCGGTTCGAGACCCGCCCGGAGCGCGATGTCGACGAGGGCGGCGATGTCGAATCGGCGGAATGGTTTCGCGGCGACGCGGCACTGTTCGGCGGCATCGAATGGCAGGCCACAGACAAGCTCAGGCTGGTCGCCGAATACTCGTCCGACTCCAACCCGCGCGAAGCCCGCGGCGCTTTCGAGAGCGAGACCCAGCTCAACTTTGGCGCGACCTACACGATCCGACCCGGCGTGGACCTGTCGCTGCGTTATCTCTACGGCAGCGAACTCGGGCTTCAGCTCACCGCCGCCCTCAACCCCAGGACGCCACCCAACGGCGCGGGACGCGAACCGGCGCCGCCGCCGGTGCTGCCGCGCAGCGCGCCGCAGGTTGCGCAGATATCCTGGCCCGCGGGCGTCGAGGAAGACCCCGACCACCGCGCCGGGCTCGCCGGCGCGCTCGGGCAACAGGGTATCCGCCTGCATGGCCTCGCCGTCGGGCAAGATACCGCACGGGTCGAGATCGAGAACATGACCTATCTGCAGGAGGCGCAGGCCGTGGGGCGCACGGCGCGCATCCTGTCGCGGCGGATGCCGCCGCGGATCAGCGATTTCGTCATCATCCTTGTCACGGGCGGCGTTGCGGTCTCGGAACTGCGCGTCCGCCGCGCGGACATGGAAGACCTGAACTACGATCTCGATGCGAGCTGGAAGAGTTTCACGCGCACCGCGATGGCCTCGCCGATGGCGGGGCTGCCGCCGGTGCCCGGGCGCTACCCGCACCTCGACTGGGCCCTCAAGCCCTATCTCAGCCCCAGCTTCTTCGATCCCGACAACCCGCTCCGGGCCGATTTCGGCGCGCAGATCGAACTCGACTACGAGCCGGTCCGCGGGCTCGAATTCTCCGGCAGCCTGCGCAAGAAGGTCGTCGGAAATCTCGACGAATCGACCCGGCGATCCAATTCCGTGCTGCCGCGCGTGCGCAGCGATTTCAATCTCTACGACGAGAAGGGCGACCCGGCGCTGACCGACCTGACGGCGGCCTATTACTTCAAGCCGGGGCGCGATCTCTATGGCCGGGTGACGGCGGGCTATCTGGAGCGGATGTTCGCCGGGGTGTCCTCCGAACTGCTGTGGAAGCGCAATGACAGCCGGTTCGCGCTCGGCGTCGAGGTCAATTACGCCCGGCAGCGCGATTTCGATCAGGATTTCGGCCTTCAGGACTACGAGGTCGCCACCGGCCATGTCTCTGCCTACTGGGAGATGGGCAACGGGTTTCACGCGCAGCTCGATGCCGGGCGCTACCTTGCGCGCGACTGGGGCGCGACGCTGAGCCTCGACCGCGAGTTCGGCAACGGCTGGAAGATCGGCGCCTTCGCGACGCTGACCGACGTGTCGTTCGACGAATTCGGCGAAGGGTCATTCGACAAGGGGATCCGCATCACGATCCCGATCTCGTGGCTGACCGGAGAGCCCAACAAGACCGCCTACACCGCCACGATCCGGCCGGTTCTGCGCGACGGCGGCGCGCGGCTCGATGTCGGCGGGCGGCTCTACGACCGCGTCCGCCCGTTGCAGAAACCGGCGCTGCGCGATGGCTGGGGGAGGTTCTGGCGATGACAGAACCGCGCGTCCCGTCGCTGGCCGCTGTGATGCTGGCCCTCGCCACCGCGCTCATTGCCGGGTGCGACAGGGTGGGCGGGGTCATGGGCCTGACCGGCACGGTCGGTGCCACCGCGCCGCAACTGATCGGCCCCGAGCGCCTGCGCGTGACCGTGCCTGACAGGGGCGCGCAGGCGGTGCTCGGACCGGTCTCCAGGACGGGCGGCGTGACCGTCTGGCAGACACTCGACGGAATCACGCTCGCCTTTCGCGACGGGGCGCTCACCGGGACGCGCGGCCTTGGCGACGATCTCATGTCGGCGGATGTCTCGGGTGATCTGGCGATGCTGCGCGGCACCGGGCCGGGCGGTCATCATCCGCATATCCGGTCCTATCTCGACGGCGAGAACCGGACGGTCTTTCGCAGCTACCAGTGCCGCCGCGCCGGGACGGATCGCGACAGCGGCCCACGGGGCACTGCCCTGCGCCGCGTCGCGATGCACTGCATCTCGCCACGGGACAGCTTTACCAATGTCTATTGGCTCGATGGCGCGGGGACCGTGACACGGTCGCGCCAATGGGTCGGCCCGCGGATCGGGTACATGGAAACGCAGCGCGTAGCGCGCTAGGCATCAACCAGTTCATTTCGGAGGATCCCGATGACACACCGCAGGATTACGCAGACACGGACCGCCCTCGGGCTTGCACTGACGGCCGCGCTGATCGTGCCCGCCGGCTGCGGTGTCGTGTATAACAGCCCGACCGTCAGCCGTGCCGCCGGCGCGGGAATGGATGTGCGCACCATCGAGCTGACGCCGGAAACAGTCCTGCTGGCCAACCGCAGCCCGTACAGCCCGCGCAGCCTGCCGCGCGAGTTCTCCACCGTCGCATCGGCGCGTCAGGGGCGGGGCCTCGCGACGCTTCCCGAGGCGCCAGAGACACCGGACCGCCGCCCGCGGCGACTCGATCTGCGCCTGCCGCCGGAGATCGCGCCGTCTCCCTACCGCATCGGCGTCGGCGACGTGGTGCTGCTCGCCACCAAGGAGAACGGCACCTCGGTCGAACGGCTCAGCGGCCTGCTCGCGGCACAGACCAAGCGGCAGGGCTACACCGTCTCGGATGACGGCGCGATCTCGATCCCGGATATCGGCGAGGTCGCGATCGCCGGCCTGACCCTCAACGAGGCGCAGGACCGCATCTTCAAATTCCTTCTCGACAATCAGATCGACCCGGCCTTTTCGCTGGAAGTGACCGAGTTCAACTCGCAGCGCGTCACCGTGGGCGGGGCGGTGCGTCAGGCGGCGCGGGTGCCGGTCACGCTGCTTCCGCCGACGCTTGGCGATGCCCTGACGGCCACCGGCGGTGTCGTCGTCAAGGACGAGGAGTTCGCCTCGATCCGGCTCTATCGCGACGATACGCTGTATCAGATCCCCTACGAGGATTACCTGGCGCGGCCCGCCCTGCGCGAACTGCCGCTCAGGGACGGCGACGCGGTGTTCGTCGATACCGCCTACGATCTCGACCGTGCCTTCGAATTCTATCGGCAGGAGGTGGACGTGATCCGCCTGCGCAGCGAGGCGCGGCGGGATGTTCTCGATGCGATGCGCACCGAGTTCGAGATGCGCCGCGGCGTGCTGGACGAACGCCGCGCCAATTTCCGCGCGCGCCAGGAATTCGGGGCCGAGCCGCGCGACCATGTCTACCTCGCGGGCGAGGTGGACAGCCAGGCCCGCGTGCCGCTGCCCTACGAGCAGCGGGCCAGCCTCGCCGATGTGCTCTACGGCGAGGGCGGCTTTCCGACGCGGACGGGGAACCCCGCCAACATCTACGTCCTGCGCCCGTCGACGGACCCGGCCGAATTCGGGGCGGTGACCGCCTGGCATCTGAACGCGCGCCACGGCGCGAACCTGACACTTGCCACCCGGTTCGAGATGCGCCCCGACGACATCGTCTTCGTCGAGGAACAGCCGATCACCAAGTGGAACCGCGTGATCCAGCAATTCGTGCCGTCGCTCCTGACCACACCGGCCAATCTCGCCGCAAATTAAGGCAACCTGGCAGCGAAACGCACCGCGCACGGCATCGGGGAAGGGCCATCCTGCCCGTCCGTCCGTGGCTGCCTGTCGGGAAATACGAAAATTTGGAAAAATCTCTTTACCAATTTCGGATTCTCTTTAGACTTGGCCCCGTTCGGAGGAGACTGCAATCGGCAGGTGGTCAACACCTGCCACAAGGGAGGAAGCATGACTGACAAACTCATTTCCCGCCGCTCGGCACTGACCGGAATCGCGACCGCCGGCGCCGGCACGCTTGCCGCACCGGCCATCGCCACGGCGCAGGGCCAGACAACAACGTGGAAGATCCAGACATCCTGGCCCGGAGGCATCGGGCTCAGGATCTTCGAGGAGTGGGCCAATTCGATTGTCGAGAAGACCGGCGGCGAGCTGGCCTTCGAGCCGTTCGGCGCCAAGGATGTCGTGGGCGACTTTCAGCTTTACGACGCGGTCAAGAATGGCGTCCTGCAGGCGGTGAACCCGTTCACCATCTATGCGCAGGGCATCATCCCGGCGGCGATGTTCCTGACGAGCTATCCGCTCGGTCTGCGCAACCCGCATGAATTCGACGTGTTCTATTACGGGCTTGGTGGTCTCGAGATGGCACGCGACCTCTACGCCAAGCAGGGCATGTATTTTGTCGGGCCGATCCACCATGGCCCCAACATCATCCACTCCAAGGTGCCGATCCGGTCGGTCGACGATTTCGCGGGCCGCAAGATGCGCGCGCCCGGCGGCATGGTCGCGGAACTGTTCTCGGCGCTCGGTGCCAAGACAACGCTCCTGCCGGGTTCGGAAATCTTTCCGGCGCTGGAAAAGGGCACCATCGACGTGGCCGACTATGTCGGGCCGGCGGTCAACTATGCCCTCGGCTTCAGCCAGGTGACCGACTATATCTCGATGGGCCCGCCGGGCTTCATGTCGGTCTATCAACCGGTCGACCTGATGGACCTGACCGTTGGCATGGACGCGTGGAACGCGCTCAGCCCCGAGATGCAACAATTCGTCGAGATGGAGGTGCACAGCTATTCCGACATGCACCACGCGGCGATCCAGAAGGCCGATCAGGAGGCCTGGGCAAAGTTCACGGCCGACGGCACCGAGGTCACCCGCCTGAGCCAGACCGATGTCGAGATCATGACCGAGGTCGCGGTGCCGATCTGGTACAAATACGCCAACCAGGACAAGGACGCGGCGCGCGTGTTCAAGACGCAACTGGATTACATGATGTCCGGTTCGCTGGGATACGTGACACCCGAGATGATCGAGGGCCAGGAGCTCAAGCTCTGAACCCGACGATGCTTTCCTGACACGCCGCGCCCCCGGACAGACCCGGGGGCGCGGTCATGATGCGACCTTGCGCACGGACCCAACTTCATGCCCAGCATAAGCTTCATCCTGCCCCATTGGCTCTATTGGGGCGGCCTCATCGTTTTCCCGCTTGTCGCCATGATCATGGCGCGGCGCGGCTCGATCCGCAGCTATTCGCTCCCCATCGGTTACATGATCCTTGTGACCGGCGGCATTCTGGGGCTGCACAGGCTCTATCTGCGTAATCTCTGGGGGCTGCTCTACCTGCTGCTGTTCTTCACCATCCTGTTTGCCAACGCACAGGGCCGCGACGCCCGCGAGCTTCACTCGGACGCGTCCAATACGGTGGCGAGCGCCGAGCGGGTGATCGACCGGCTGGCGCCAAAGGTCGCCGGGGCCGACGACAAGATCGCCGACTTGCGCACGCAACTCGGCGAGGCCGAGGAGGGCAGCTTTGCCGAGATACGCGCCGAGCGGATGCTTGAAAAGGCAATCACCGGCCTCGAAGAGGATTCGGCGCGCCTCGAACAGGCCCGCGCCGATCTGGAAGAGGCACGGCCCCGTCTTGCCGACGCGCAGGCGGGTCGCGATCTGTGGTCCAACGTGGCCTTTGGCGCGTTTCTGGCGATCTGTGCGTTCATGGCGGTCGATGCCGTCCTGCTCCCCGCGATGGTGCGAAACGCCAGGGCGCGGCTCGAGGCCGCGCAGGCGGACGCATCGTCAAGCCTTGTGGCCGCGGCGGACACCACCGGGGCGGCACCCGACGCGCTCGAGGTCGAGGAGGCTCATGGTGACATGGCCCATATCGGCACCGGCTGGACCGGGGCGATCGACCGGCTGTCCTACTACGCCGGCGAATTCGTCAGCTACTGGGCGGTGATCGCCGTGTTCTGCTACTATTTCGAGGTGGTCGCGCGTTATGTCTTCAACTCGCCCACGATCTGGGTGCACGAGGGCATGTTCCTGATGTTCGGCATGCAATATCTGATCGCGGGCGCCTATGCGGCCCTGACCGACGCCCATGTCAAGGTCGATGTCTTCTATGCCGAATGGTCGCCCCGCCGAAAGGCGGTCGTGGACCTGCTGACCTCGATCTTCTTCTTCATTTTCGCCGGCACACTGCTCGCGACGGGATGGATCTTCGCGATGGACGCCACCCGCGTCGGCGAGGTTTCCTTCTCGGAGTGGAAAATCGCCTACTGGCCCTTCAAATGGGCCATCGCCATCGGCGCGGTGCTGCTGATCCTTCAGGGGATCGCCAAACTCGCCCGCGACGTGGCCATCCTGCGCAACAGCCTGAAGGAAGCGTAATCCATGGGTATCGAAATGGAAATCGGCTGGCTGACGCTGCTGATGTTCGGCAGCCTGATGGTGCTGCTCATGGCCGGGCTGCCGCTGGCCTTCGTCACCGGCGGGCTGGCCTGCGTGTTCCTGTTCATCCTTGGTGACGGTCAGACGCTCAACATCGTGCCGAGCCGCATCTTCCCGCTGATGACGAACTATCAGCTATCGGCGATTCCGCTGTTCATCTTCCTCGCCGCGATGCTCGAACGTGCCGGGATCATCAACGAGATGTTCGACGTCATCTACAAGCTGCTGGGCGGCGTGAAGGGCGGGCTGGCGTCGGCCACGATCATCGCCTCGACGATCCTCGCGGCGATGGTCGGCGTGATCGGGGCGGCGGTGGTGACCATGGGCATCATCGCCCTGCCTGCCATGCTCAAGCGGCACTACAACCCCAAGATCGCCATGGGATCGATCATGGCCGGCGGCACGCTTGGGATTCTCATCCCGCCCTCGATCCTCGCGATCATCTACGCGGTGGTGGCCGAGCAGTCGGTGGGCGAATTGTTCATCGGGGCGGTTCTGCCGGGCCTGCTGCTGTCGGGGATGTACATCGCCTATGTCAGCATCGTGTGTCTGATCGACCCGTCCAAGGGCCCGCCGATCCCCGTCGAAGACCGTGTCAGCCCGGCCGAAAAGCTGCGCCTTCTGGGCAACATGGCCGCACCGCTCTCGCTCATCGTGGTGGTGCTCGGCGTGATCTTCTCGGGCGTCGCCACCCCGGTGGAGGCTGCGGGCATCGGCACGTTCGGCGCTTTCATCGTGGCCGCGATTCACCGCAAGCTCGACTGGCCCACCGTGCGCGAGGCCTGCATGACCACGCTCAAGGCCAGCGCCATGGTGATCTGGATCATGTTCGGCGCAACGATCTTCGTCGGGCTCTACGTGCTCGAAGGCGGGCAGGAGTTCGTCGAGCAGACGATGACGGGATTCGGCCTCGGGCCGTGGGGCATCCTGATCCTCATGCAGGTGATCCTGATCGCGCTCGGCATGTTCCTCGACTGGGTCGGTATCCTGCTGCTGGCGGTGCCGATTTTCGTGCCGATCGTCAAGGCGCTGGGCGCGCAGGCTTTCGGTCTGGGCTCCGAGGGCGATCTGGTGCTGTGGTTCGGGGTGCTCTACCTCGTCAACATGCAGATGAGCTTTCTGTCACCGCCCTTCGGCTATGCGCTCTTTTACCTGCGCGGTGTGGCTCCGCCGGAAATCCCGATGAGCGACATTTTCAAGTCGGCGCTGCCGTTCCTGTTCCTGCAGGTGGTCGGGCTGACCCTGTGCATGCTGTTCCCGCAGATCATCACATGGTTACCGGACATCGTTTACGGCTGACGCGACCTTCGACCGGCGCGTCGCGGCAAAAACAAAAAGGGCGGCCCCGACGGCCGCCCTTTGCATTTTTGTCTGCCGGTCATGACAGGGTGCGGGTCACTTCCTCGCGCTCGAATATCTCGATCACGTCACCCGGCCGGATGTCCTCGTAATTCTCGAACGCCATGCCGCACTCCTGGCCCGAGATGACCTCCGAGACCTCGTCCTTGAACCGCTTCAGCGTCTTGAGCGTGCCCTCATGGATCACCACGTCGTCGCGCAGCAGACGCACCCCGGCGGACCGGCGCGCAATGCCCTCGGTAACGAGACAACCCGCCACCTTGCCCACATTCGAGACCTTGAAGACCTCGCGAATCTCGGCATAGCCGATGAACTTCTCGCGAATCTCGGCGCCCAACAGGCCACTCGCCGCCGCCTTCACGTCGTCCACCAGGTCGTAGATCACCGAATAATAGCGGATTTCCACGCCTTTCTGGTTGGCACTGTTGCGCGCGGGGGCATTGGCCCGGACGTTGAAGCCCAGAACCGGCGCGCCCGAGGCTTCGGCCAGCCCGATATCTGACTCGGTGATCGCACCGACACCCGAGTGCAGCACGCGCACGCGCACCTCCTCGTTGCCGATCTTCTCCATCGCCTGCACGATCGCCTCGGCAGAGCCCTGAACGTCGGCCTTGACCACGATGGGAAGCTCCTTGACGCTCTCGTCCTCCTTGGCCTTGGCCAGAAGCTGTTCGAGCGAGGTCCCCGCCCCGGCGGCGGCACGCTTTTCCTTGGCGGCGTCGGCACGGTATTCGGCGATCTCGCGGGCCTGCCCCTCGGCCTCGACGACGTTGAGCACGTCGCCCGCCTCGGGTGTCCCGTTGAGTCCCAGCACCTCGACCGGCACCGACGGCCCGGCTTCCTTGACCCGCTCGCCGCGGTCGTTGATCAGCGCACGGACCTTGCCGTACTGCTCGCCGACGACAAAGATATCGCCCTGCCGCAGCGTGCCCTTCTGCACCAGAACCGTTGCCACCGGACCACGGCCAACGTCAAGCTGCGCCTCGATCACCGCGCCTTCGGCGGCACGGTCGGGATTGGCCTTGAGTTCGAGAATCTCGGCCTGAAGCGCGATCGCCTCAAGAAGCTCGTCGAGCCCCTGCCCGGTCACGGCCGACACCTCGACATCCTGCACGTCGCCCGACATCGCCTCGACCACGACCTCCTGCCGCAGCAGATCGGCGCGCACCCTGTCGGGGTCGGCGGCGGGCAGATCGACCTTGTTGATCGCCACGATCATCGGCACCTGCGCCGCCTTGGCGTGGTTGATCGCCTCGATGGTCTGCGGCATCACCGCGTCATCGGCGGCCACCACCAGCACCACGATATCCGTGACCTGCGCGCCCCGCGACCGCATCGAGGTAAAGGCGGCGTGTCCCGGCGTGTCGAGGAAGCTGAGCACCGCACCGCTGTCGGTCGTGACCTGATAAGCCCCGATATGCTGGGTGATGCCGCCAGCCTCGCCCGCGACGACCTTGGCGTCGCGAATGGCATCCAGAAGCGAGGTCTTGCCGTGATCGACATGGCCCATGATGGTGATGACAGGCGGGCGCGGCTTGAGCTCTTCGGGCTTGTCATCGACCTGTGCGATCACGTCCTCCACGTCAGAGTCGCTCACGCGCACCACGCGGTGGCCAAACTCCTCGATGATGAGCTCGGCGGTGTCGGCGTCGACCGACTGGTTCTGCGTGACCATCATGCCGTTCTGCATCAGCGCCTTGACCACGTCGCCGACGCGCTCGGCCATGCGGCCCGCCAGCTCCGAGACAACGATCGTCTCGGGCAGTTGCACATCGCGCACGACCTTTTCGCGCTCCTGCGTGCCGCCCATGGCCTTTTGCCGGGCGCGCTCCTGCTTGCGCTTCATCGCGGCCATGCTCTTTTGCCGGCCACCCTCGCCACCCGAAAGTGCCTGGTTTAGGGTCAGCTTGCCCGCGCGGCGACCGTCCTCGCCGCCACGGCCCTTGCCACGGCGGTTGCTCTTGTCATCGTCGTCACGCTTGCGCGCCGCGGGGGCTGATTTTGCCGGGGCCTGCTTGGCCGGGGCCGGGGTCTGGACCGGCTCGGGCGAGGCGGCGGCGGCGGGCTTGGCACCCTCTTCCTCTGCCTCGCGCTTGCGGCGCGCCTCGTCCTCGGTCTTCTGGCGGGCGCGCTCCTCGGCCTCGCGCTGCTCGCGCTCGCGGGCCTCGGCCTCGTCGCGTCGGCGCTGGCGCTCTTCCTCACGCGCCTTTTCCTCGGCCTCGCGGCGGGCCGCGTCGTCGGCCTCGCGGGCCTTGGCGGCGGCGAGCGCCTTCAGGCGGCGCTCAAGCTCAGCCTCCGAGACCCCGGCGGGGCGCTTGGCACCCCCGCTTCCCCCGGCAGACGACTTGCCGGACATGCCAGCGCCCGGCGCGGCACCCGGCTTGGGCACGACGACACGCTTGCGCTTGGTTTCCACCACGACGTTCTTTGTGCGCCCGTGGCTGAAGCTTTGCTTCACGTTCCCCGCACGGGGACCGCCACGCACACCCAGAGGTTTCTTTCCGTCGTTGTCGCTCATAATGCTCTTACTTTCCTTTCCGGCGCGCAGTCCCGCCGTCCGAGACGCGCAGACCTTTCAGTCTTGCCGCCTCCTCTACAACACGTTGCGCCAAACCTCCATAGCCCAGCACGGCATGGATCGTCGTTTGGCGGCTGAAAGCCTGTCCAAGCTCGTCTGAAGTGAGCCAGCCGATATAGGTCGCGCCCTCGGGGGTGCTCAAGCCCGACTTGCCGCGCTCCGAGCCGTCGCTCGCCTGCAACAGGGCGCGCACGTCACCGCGGTTCAGCCGGTCCTTGACCTTCTCGTACCCGGCCACGGCACCGCCACCCTTGCGCGCGAGGCTCACGAGATTGATAACCCGCCGCGCGATGAGGTCCTCGACCATCGCGGCAAGATCCTCGGGCACGGTCACCTGCTGCCGCGCCGCCCGGGCGAAGAGCCCCTTCTTTGCCGCGCGGTCGATGGCGGTTCGGTCCGGTATAACGTAGATGCCGCGTCCCGGCAGCTTGCCCGCCACATCGGGCACCACCGCGCCATCGGGCCCGACCACGAACCGCACGAGCGACGCCTTCGGGCGCACCTCACCCGTTGCGATGCACTTGCGTTCCGGACCGTCCGCGCGATCCTTGGGTTGCCCACCGCGACCCATGACTGACCCCGGGGCCTGAGCGATCAGGCCCCGGTCTCCTCTTCTTCTTCGCCGGTCTCGCCGGCTTCGTCCGCCTGCGGCACGAGATCGTCGGGATCGACCCAGCCAAGCATGACCCGCGCGGTCATCACCATGTCCTGCGCCTCTTCCAGCGCCACGTCGAACGGCTCCAGTATCCCGTCATCCTTGACGCGCACGCCCTCGTCCGAGGTCCAGCCACCGGCCAGTTCCCAGTCGGCGCAGGTGGCGAAATCCTCCAGCGTCTTCACATCGTCCTGCGCCAGCGCCAGCACCATCTGCGGGCTCAGCCCCTCAAAGCCGATGAGGCTGTCCTCGGCACCCAGCGCACGGGCCTTTTCCAGCGCCTCGGCGGCCTGTGCCTCAAGCACATCGCGCGCCCGCGCCTGAAGCTCGCCGGCGGTGTCGTCGTCCACCCCGTCGATGGTCAGCAGCTCGTCCACCTCGACATAGGCGACCTCTTCCAGCGTGGTAAAGCCCTCGGCCACCAGCAGTTGCGCAAAGAACTCGTCGAGGTCGAGCGCGTCCATGAACAGCTTGGTGCGCTCCTCGAAATCCTTCTGACGCCGCTCGCTGTCCTGCGCCTCGGTCATGATGTCGATATCGAGCCCGGTAAGCTGCGAGGCAAGCCGCACGTTCTGCCCGCGCCGCCCGATGGCAAGGCTGAGCTGATCCTCCGGCACCACCACCTCGATGCGCTGCGCATCCTCGTCGATCACCACCTTGCTGACCTCGGCGGGCTGCAGCGCGTTGACGAGGAACGTCGCCTGATCCTCGTTCCACGGGATGATGTCGATCTTCTCGCCCTGAAGCTCGTTGACCACGGCCTGCACGCGGCTGCCGCGCATGCCGACGCAGGCCCCGACCGGATCGATCGACCCGTCATAGCTGATCACCGCGATCTTGGCGCGGCTGCCGGGATCGCGGGCCACGGCCTTGATGTCGATGATGCCGTCATAGATCTCCGGCACCTCCATCTTGAACAGCTCGGCCATGAACTCGGGTGCCGTGCGGCTGAGGAATATCTGCGGGCCGCGCTGCTCGCGGCGCACGTCCTTGACATAGGCACGGATGCGCTCGCCGGGACGATAGGCCTCGCGGCCAATCTTTTCGTTGCGGCGCAGCATCGCCTCGCCATAGCCCTGAAGCTCGACGACGACATTGCCGTATTCCTCGCGCTTGACGACACCGTTGATGATCGTGCCGGCGCGGTCCTTGAACGCCTCGTATTGCCGGTCGCGCTCGGCCTCGCGCACCTTCTGCAGGATCACCTGCTTGGCGCTCTGCGCCGCGATCCGGCCCATCTCCACCGGCGGCACCGCCTCGTGAAACTCGTCGCCCGCCTGCGGTTCGCCCGCCTCGGCGGGGTCGATCCGCACACCGTCGCGCAGCCAGAATTCGTCACGCCCTGCCGCCGCGGGGACGAAATACGCCCTTGCCTGCTCGGGGGTGAACTCGGCTTGGTAATTCTCCAGCTCCTCCTCGTCGACCACGGTGCGCACGCGGGTAAACGCCGCGCGCCCGGTCTTGCGGTCGATCCTGACATGGATGTCCATCTCCGCGCCATAGCGGCTCTTGGCGGCCCGCGAGAGGCTCTCTTCCATCGCGTCGATCACCAGACCGGGGTCGATCATCTTCTCGCGCGCCACCGCTTCCGCGGTCTGCAGGAGCTCCAGTTGGTTGGCCGATGTGATTGCCATGACTTCAGTCCTCCTCGGAACCGCTCTCGGTTTCTATCTCGTCAAAATTCGTCTCGTCGATCACACCCGCCGCCTTGCGCGCGCGCAGCATCTCGCGAATCAGCTCATCGGTCAGCACCAGCTTGGCATCGCTCAGCCAGTCGAACTGCAGGCCGATCGTGCCCTCGGCGACATTGAGCATCACCTCGTCGCCCTCGATCCCGGCCAGCACGCCCTTGAACCGTTTGCGCCCGTCGATCGGTTCGGCGGTCTCGAGCTTGGCCTCATGGCCCTCGAACTCCTCGAAATCCTTGAGCCGCGTCAGCGGTCGGTCGATGCCGGGGCTCGACACCTCAAGGGTGTAGGCGTCGATGATCGGGTCCTCCACGTCGAGAACCGCGCTCACCGCCGTACTGATCTCGCCGCATTCATCCACCTCGATCCCACCCTCGGGCCGGTCGGCCATGATCTGCAAGAGTTGCGTCTTGCCGCCCATCAGGCGCACGCGCACAAGCTCGAATCCCATATCCTCGATCACCGGTGTGATGATCTCGGCGAGCCTGCGGTCGATTGCTGCCTTGGCGATGAGGTCGTTGGTCATTGATCCAAACACAAAAAAACGGGCGCGCGGCCCGTTGTCTTCCCCGGTGGGACCGGCGGGAGGCCCGCGGTGCCGCTGTTGAGGGCGATATATGCGCCTGCCGCACGGTTTGCAAGCGAGGATTTTCGCCGGGGTCCGTGCGTTACAAATCGCCCCAGCCCGCCGACTGCATCTCGCGCAGTCGGCTCGCCGTGCGCCCGAACTCGAACGATCCCTCGCCCTCGACATAGAGGTACTCCGGCTCCGCCGCCGCAAGGCAGATGAGCCGCACCCGCGCCTCGTAGAGCGCGTCGATCAAGGTGACAAACCGCCTGGCCTCGTTGAAATTGGCGCGGCCCATCTGCGGCACGTTCTCCAGCACCAGCAGCCGCACCGCCTGCGCCAGCGCAAGGTAATCCGCCGGGCCCAGCGCCCGGCCGCACAGGTCATAGAACGTGGCCCGCGCGACACCGTTGTGAAACGCCGGGATCGTCACCTCGCGCTTGTTGACGATGATATCGTGCGGCGCGGCGCGGCCCCCGGTCAGATCCTGCCAGATCGTCTCGATCCCGGCGCGGTTCTCCGGTGTCACCGGCGTGAAATAGGTGCCGCTCCCTGCCAGCCGATCCTGCCGGAAATCGCGCGGCCCGGCCATTTCGCGCACCACCATCCGCTCCTTTACCAGCGCGATGAACGGCAGGAAGAGCTGCCGGTTGAGCCCGTTCTCATATAGGTCGTCGGGCACCCGGTTGGAGGTCGTCACCACCACCACCCCCGCCTCGAACAGCGCGGTAAACAGCCGACCGACGATCATCGCATCGGTGATGTCGCTGATCTGCATCTCGTCAAAGGCCAGAAGCCGCACCGCGCGCGCCACCTCCGCCGCCACCGGCGCCAGCGCATCCGATTCGCCCCGCGCCCGTGCAGCATGGAGCCCGGCATGGATCTCCTGCATGAAGGCATGGAAATGCACCCGCCGCTTCGGCACGTCGATGCTGTCGGCAAACATGTCCATCAGCATCGACTTGCCGCGCCCGACCCCGCCCCAGAGATAGAGCCCCTTCGGTGGCTCGGGCGCGCGCCGGAACCAGCCGCGCCGCTGTGGCGCGGCCAGCGCGGCCCGGATCCGCTCGAATTCCGGCAGGATCGCCTCCTGCGCCGGATCGCGGCTCAGCGTGCCCTCGGCGACGAGACGCTCGTAAATGTCGGGCAAGGCTTCCATCAGATGGCCAATCGCGGTCCGGGGATCAGTATCGGTCCGCCAGCCGCGCCATCACGCGGACAAGCTCGGCGCTGATCCCCGGCTCCGACAGGGCGTGCCCGGCCATCGGCACCATCCGCAGATCGCAGGACGGCCAGCGCGCGGCCAGCCGGTGCGCGGCGGCGGGCGGGCAGATCATGTCATAGCGGCCCTGCACGATGGTGCCGGGCACCTGCGCGATGCGGTGCATGTGATCGAGGATATGCCCGTCCCGCCCGAGAAATCCGCCATTCATGAAATAGTGATTCTCCAGCCGCGCAAAGGCGCGGGCGTAATCGGCGGGCGCTTCGCCGCCGGTGCCGGTGGAATGAACCGTGGCCAGCGCGTTCTCCCAGGCCGACCACGCCTTGGAATGGGCAATCTCCTCGGCGATGTCCCCGGAAAACAGCCGCTTGTGATAGGCGGCAATCAGGTCGCCGCGCTCTTCCTCGGGGATGAGCGCGACAAACCGCGCCCATGTCTCCGGCCAGAACGCCGCCGCCCCTCCGCCATAGAACCAGTCGAGCTCGGCCTGCGTCATGGTAAACACACCGCGCAATACGAGGTGCCGCGCGTGATCGGGGTGCGTCTGCGCGTAGATCAGCGCCAGCGTCGCCCCCCAGCTTCCGCCGAACACGATCCAGGCGTCGATGCCCAGCGCCGCGCGGATACGCTCGATATCGGCCACCAGGTGCCATGTGGTGTTGGCCTCGATACTCGCATGGGGCTTCGAGCGGCCACAGCCACGCTGATCGAACAGCACCGTGCGATACACTTGCGGGTCGAAATAGCGCCGCATCGCCGGGCTCGATCCGCCCCCCGGCCCGCCATGCAGCACCACCACCGGCACGCCGTCGGCGCGGCCCGACTGCTCGACATAAAGAGCGTGGCCGTCGCCCACGTCCAGCATCCTCCGGTCATAAGGCTCGACCGGCGGATAGAGGTATTGCACTGCGCTCTTATGGCTCGCGACTCTGTCCATTCCCGTCCTATATACCGCGCATGTCCCATTGAGCCACAGGGAGACGGGAATGCAAACCGCCCAGAGCACGATCGACCCCACCGAAGTCGCGAAATTCGAGGCGATGGCCGCCGAATGGTGGGATCCGAACGGCAAGTTCAAGCCGCTGCACATGCTCAACCCCTGCCGACTCGACTATATCACCACCCAGATCGCCGCCGAGTTCGACCGCGACCTGACCGGCGAGGCCCCGTTTCAGGGGCTCCGCCTGCTCGATATCGGCTGCGGCGGGGGATTGCTGAGCGAGCCGATGGCCCGGCTCGGGGCAGATGTGGTCGGGGCCGACGCCGCCCCGCGCAACATCCCCGTGGCGCAGGTCCATGCAGCGCAATCCGGCCTCGACATCGACTATCGCCATACCACCGCCGAGGACCTCGCCGCCGCGGGCGAGCGTTTCGACGCGGTGCTCAACATGGAGGTGGTCGAGCATGTCCCCGATCCGCTCGCCTATCTCACCGCCTGCCACGCCCTGCTGCGCCCTGGCGGGCTGCACATCTGCTCCACCATCAACCGCAACCCCAAGAGTTTCGCCATGGCCATCGTCGGGGCCGAATACGTCATGCGATGGCTGCCCAAAGGCACCCATGAATGGTCGAAATTCATTACCCCGGACGAGCTTATTGCCCTGCTCGGGCAGGCAGGGCTCGACCCGGTGGATCGCAAGGGCTTCTTGTTCAACCCGGTGACGTGGCAATGGCGGCTCTCCGACCGTGACCTGAGCGTGAATTACGTGACCACGAGCCTGCGCCCGGCCTGAGCATTACCGGTCCCACAGGGCCTTTTCGCCCATCCCGGCGACGAACGCCTCATGCGCCGCGCGCTCGGCGTCGGTCAGCCGCGGGGGCAGCGGCTCCGGGCGCGCGCCCGGACGCCAGCCCGCGTCCCGGTTGCCTGCCGGTCCATACCCCGAGACGCCCGGCCCCGCGCCGAGCGCGAAATCCGGCTGCCGCCCGCCGATCAGCTCCAGATACACCTCCGCGAGGATCTCGGAATCGAGCAGCGCGCCATGCAGCGTGCGGGCTGCGTTATCGATCCCGAAACGGCGGCACAGCGCATCGAGCGATGCCGGGGCGCCGGGATACTTCCTGCGTGCGATCGCCAGCGTGTCGATGGCGCGCTCCATCGGAAGCGGCGCGAGGCTGCACGATTTGAGCTCCCAGTTGAGGAATTTCATGTCGAAGCCCGCGTTGTGGATCACCAGCCTGGAATCTCCCACGAACGCGATGAACTGCGCGCCTATATCGGTGAAAAGCGGCTTGTCGCGCAGGAAATCATCACCCAGACCGTGGACGGCAAAGGCCTCTTCCGGCATCGGGCGCGCAGGGTTGATATATTGATGATATGTGCGGCCCGTCGGCATGTGATTATAGAGCTCCACCGCCCCGATCTCGACCACGCGGTGGCCGTCGGCGGGCTCCAGTCCCGTGGTCTCGGTATCGAGGACGATCTCACGCATCGCTCTGCCCTTCCCTGATCTTCGCCAGTATCTCGCGCACCTGCGCACGCGCATGGTCCACCGTGTCGGTCTCTATCACGTAATCGGCGCGCGCCCGCTTCTCGGCATCCGGCACCTGCCGGGCCATAATCGTCTCGAAATCCGCGGCACTCATCGTGCCCCGCGCCAGAACCCGCTCGCGCTGCACCCCGGGCGCCACGCTCACCACGGCCACGGCATCGAGGGCGCCCTCGCCATCGGTCTCGTAGAGCAGCGGGATGTCCAGAACGGTTACATCCGCCTCCTGCCCCTCGACAAAATCCGCCCGGTCCTGCGCCACCAACGGATGGATAATCGCCTCGATCCGCGCAAGCGCCCCGGGATCACCGGCGATGATTGCCCGCAGCCGCCCGCGATCCACCGCGCCATCCACCACCGCCTCGGGAAATGCCTCGGCAATGGGTGCCACACCGGCACCGCCCCGCGCGTATAGCCGATGCACCGCCGCATCCGCATCCCACACCGCACAGCCTTCTTCGGCAAAGAGCCGCGCCGTGGTCGATTTCCCCATCCCGATAGAGCCCGTCAGCCCGAGCCGGAAGGTCATCGCAGCGCCGCCGCGCGGGTGCCTGCGTCCACCTCCGGCCGTGTGCCAAACCACCGCTCAAACGCGGGCACCGCCTGATGAAGCAGCATGCCGAGGCCATCCACCGTCACGCACCCCGCCTTTTCCGCCTCGATCAAAAGCCGCGTCTGAAGCGGCGCATAAACCAGATCGGTCACCACCGCCCCCTTGCGCAGCCCGTCGAGCGGCACGCGAAGCGGCGGGTTGCCCACCATTCCGAGCGATGTCGTGTTCACCACGGTCACCGACTCTTCCAGCATGTTGCCCGCCTGTACCCAGTCGATCACCGTCACCCGGCGGCCGAATTGGCTCTGCAATGCCTCGGCCCGGACCCGCGTGCGATTGGATAACAGGATCTCCGGCACGCCCAGATCCAGCAGCGCCGCGATCACCGCCCGCGCGGCACCGCCCGCGCCCAGCACCGCGGCGGGCCCGCTTTCCGGGGCCCAGCCCGGCGCATTCTGGCGCAGGTTCTCGGTAAAGCCATAACCATCGGTATTGTCGGCCTGTATCTGCCCGTCATGGCGGAATACGAGCGTATTGGCCGCGCCGATGATGGTCGCGCGATCGGTCACCGTATCGGCCAGTTCCAGCGCCTTTTCCTTGTGCGGCACCGTGATGTTGACCCCGCGAAAGCCCATCTTGGGAAGGCTGCGCAACACCGTCTCCAGATCGGCCTCGGACACGTCCATCGGGATGTAATAACCCGAAATTCCCAGCGTCTTCAGCCAATGGGTATGAAGCTGCGGCGAGCGTGAATGCGCCACCGGCGATCCGATGACACCGGCGAGGGGGATACGGTCCTGGCTCATCCTGGCAAGTCTCCACGCAACGTCAGAAAGGCCAGCAGATCGAGGAGCGGCAGGCCCAGCACGGTAAAATAATCGCCTTCCACCCCGGAAAACAAGCGCACACCCTCGGCCTCCAGCTTGTAAGCCCCCACACAGTCGGCAACATTGGGCCAGTTCCGCTCAAGATAGCCATCGAGCCAGGCGTCGGAAAAGTCGCGTACCCGCATACGCGCACGCCCGACATGCCGCCAGACCGGCGCGCCGTCCTCGCAGATCACGGCCGCCGACAGCAGGTCATGCGCCTGTCCCCGCATCCCGCGAAGCTGCGCGCGCGCGTCATCGATGTCCGCGGGCTTCGAGAGGAGCCGCCCGCCAAGGTTCAGCACCTGGTCACAACCCAGCACCATCCGCCCGGGCATCTTCTGGCTCACCCGCCGCGCCTTGGTTTCGGCCAGCGCGTCGGCAATGTCGCGCGGCGCGGTGCCTTCGGCCAGCAGCGAATCGCGCAGCGCTGCCTCGTCCACCCGCGCGGGGCTGACGACGACCCGAAGCCCGGCATTCTCCAGCAATGTGCGCCGGATCGCCGAGCCGGAGGCGAGGACAAGGTCGAAAGTCATGGGGATAACCTGATGACAAAACCGGGGAGGGATCAACCCCGTGCCGCAGGTGTCCGGTCCGTCCCGGTGGCGCGCACCGGTTCACCGCTTCGGTCAACAGCTTCTCCCGCTCTGGAAAAGGATGGAATCGGCGTGTGGGTAACAGGGTGTTCGGCGGTTTTCCACAGGCAGGCAGGGCTTATCCGTAACGTGAGGTGTCTTTTAACATACTGAATTAATGTTATAAATTCTAAATCCTCTGGATACCTCGCGGATATCCGAACGACAGTACACAACCTTGTCCACTTGTGGACAGACCGGATGACAACGGGATAATCCACATCAAGGGTCAGGCCCATCAACATCATCATTCTCTTTAAATTTCTTTATTTTTAGAAAACCAGGCTTGCCATCACCGGCGCTTGACGTCTTGGCGTGTGATGCCTATGACTGCCCACGCTACCGTCCGGTGGTTCTGAAATCCCCTTATCCCCGTTCCTGGCCCATCCGGGTCCCTGCGCCAATCGAGGCCCGCCATGTCCGAAGACCGTCTCAACCTCGCAGATCTCAAGGCGATGACCGCCAAGGATCTGCTCGACATCGCCGAAGAGCTTGAGATCGAAAACGCCTCGACCATGCGCAAGGGCGAGATGATGTTCTCGATCCTCAAGGAGCGCGCGGAAGAAGGCTGGGTGATCTTCGGCGACGGCGTCCTCGAGGTCTTGCAGGACGGGTTTGGCTTCCTGCGCTCGCTCGAGGCCAATTACCTCCCGGGCCCGGATGACATCTACGTCTCGCCCGACATGATCCGCCAGTTCTCGCTGCGCACCGGTGACACGATCGAGGGCGAGATTCGCCAGCCGGACGATACCGAACGTTATTTCGCGCTCACCTCGGTCAGCCAGATCAATTTTCAGGACCCGGAGAGCGCCCGTCACAAGATCGCCTTTGAAAACCTCACGCCGCTCTACCCCGATGAGCGGTTGCGCATGGAAATCGAGGATCCCACGGTCAAGGATCGCTCGGCCCGGCTCATCGATCTTGTGGCGCCCATTGGCAAGGGTCAGCGATCTCTGATCGTGGCACCGCCGCGCACCGGCAAGACGGTGCTGCTGCAGAACATCGCCAACAGTATCGCGCACAACCACCCGGAGTGCTACCTCATCGTGTTGCTGATCGACGAGCGGCCGGAGGAAGTCACCGACATGCAGCGCTCGGTCAAGGGCGAGGTCATCAGTTCCACCTTCGACGAACCCGCGACTCGCCATGTCGCCGTCTCGGACATGGTCATCGAAAAGGCCAAGCGCCTTGTCGAGCACAAGCGTGATGTGGTGATCCTGCTCGATTCGATCACCCGACTGGGCCGCGCCTTCAACACGGTGGTGCCGTCCTCGGGCAAGGTGCTGACCGGCGGGGTCGATGCCAATGCGTTGCAGCGGCCCAAGCGGTTCTTCGGGGCGGCGCGCAACATCGAGGAGGGCGGCTCGCTCACCATCGTGTCCACCGCGCTGATCGAGACCGGCAGCCGCATGGACGAGGTGATCTTCGAGGAATTCAAGGGCACCGGCAATTCCGAGATCGTGCTCGACCGCAAGGTCGCCGACAAGCGCGTGTTCCCGGCCATCGACATCCTCAAGTCCGGTACCCGCAAGGAAGAGCTTCTCGTCGACAAGCTGGAGCTGCAAAAGACCTTTGTCCTGCGGCGCATCCTCAACCCGATGGGGACGACGGATGCGGTGGAATTCCTGCTGGGCAAGCTCAAGCAGACCAAGACGAATGCCGAGTTCTTCGATTCGATGAATACCTGAGCGCGGGCGCGCCGTCGCGATGGAGACGATCTTCGCCCTCTCCACATCTCCCGGCAAGGCCGGGGTCGCGGTCATCCGTGTTTCCGGTGCCGAGGTATCCGCGGCTGCAACCGCGCTCTGCGGGGGCCTTCCTGCCCCGCGACGGGCGAGCCTGCGCGTGTTGCGCGATCGCAATGGCGCGCGGCTCGACGAGGCGGTGGTGCTCTACTTCCCCGAGGGTGCGAGCTTTACCGGCGAGCCGGTGATCGAATTTCAGACGCATGGCAGCCCGGCGGTCATTACCGCGCTTCTGCGCCAATTGGGCAATCTGCCTGGTCTGCGCGCCGCCGATCCCGGGGAATTCACCCGCCGCGCGCTCGCCAACGGGCGGCTGGACCTCACGCAGGTCGAGGCGTTGGCCGACCTTCTGGACTCCGAGACCGAGGCGCAGCGGCGTCAGGCGATGCGCGTGTTCTCCGGTTCGCTTGGCAGGAAATGCGGTGAGTGGCGGGCGGCGCTTGTGCGTGCTCTCGCCCTGCTGGAAGTAACGATCGACTTTGCCGACGAGGAGGTGCCCGTCGATGTTTTCCCCGAGGTGCGCGCGGCGCTCACCTCGGTCAAATCCGGGCTTGAGGCGGAGATCTCGGGGTTTGCCGTGGCCGAACGTATCCGCTCCGGCTTCGAGGTGGCGATCCTCGGGGCGCCCAATGCGGGCAAGTCCACCCTGCTCAACACGCTTGCCGGGCGCGAGGCGGCGATCACCTCCGAACATGCCGGCACCACCCGCGATGTGATCGAGGTGCGGATGGATCTGGCTGGCCTGCCGGTTACACTTCTCGATACCGCCGGCCTGCGCGAGACCGATGACGCGGTGGAATCCATCGGGATTACCCGCGCCCGTGACCGCGCCGCCGCCGCCGACCTGCGGGTGTTCCTCGATGACGGCAGTCAGGAGTTTTCCGATCTTCGACAGCACGACGATATCACGGTGCGCGCCAAAGCGGACCTTTCTCCGGTCGATGCCGAGGGCGTGTCGGGCCTGACGGGACTGGGGACGGATCGACTGGTCGCGCGCATCGCCGAGACGCTTGGATCGCGGGCGCAGGGCGGTGGAATGGCTATCCGTGCGCGCCACGAGGCGGCGATGCGCAGCGGCAGCGCGTCGCTTGATGCTGCGCTTCAGGCGCTTGACGGCGGCGAGGCGGCGACGGATATCGCGGCCGAAGAGGTCCACGCCGTTGTCCGGGCGCTCGATTCTCTGGTAGGACGCATCGGTGTGGAGACGGTGCTGGGCGAAATTTTCGCCAGCTTCTGCCTTGGCAAGTAGGGGGTGTTTCACGTGAAACAATTCGATGTGCTGGTCATCGGTGGCGGTCATGCCGGCGCGGACGCTGCCGCCGCCGCCGCCCGGATGGGCGCGCGCACGGCGCTCGTCACCCTGTCGCGCGACGGCATCGGGGTCATGTCCTGCAACCCTGCGATCGGGGGCCTGGGCAAGGGCCATCTCGTGCGCGAGATCGACGCGCTCGACGGGGTGATGGGCCGCGTCGCGGATCGCGCCGGCATTCAGTTCCGGCTGCTCAACCGCCGCAAGGGCCCCGCCGTGCAGGGCCCGCGTGCCCAGGCAGACCGCCGCATCTACCGCGAGGAGATGCAGAAGGCACTCGCCGCACAGCCGAATCTGGCCATCATCGAGGGCGAGGCCGCCGATTTCCGCATGACCGGCGATACCGTCACCGGCGTGATTCTCGCCGATGGCAGCGAGATCGCCGCGCGCGCCGTGATTCTCACCACCGGCACCTTTTTGCGCGGCGTCATCCATATCGGCGATGTGTCGCGTCCCGGCGGCCGCATGGGCGATCCGCCCAGCCTCCGCCTCGCGCAGCGCATCGACAGCTTCGGCTTGCCCCTCGGGCGCCTCAAGACCGGCACGCCGCCGCGTCTCGACGGGCGCAGCATCGCATGGGATGGCCTCGACATGCAGCCCCCGGATGACGACCCGGTGATGTTTTCCTTCCTGTCCACCGCGCCCGTCGCGCGGCAGGTGTCCTGCGGCATTACCCACACCAATGCCCGCACCCACGACATCATTCGCGACAATCTCGGCCGGTCGGCCATGTATGGCGGTCATATCGACGGTATCGGCCCCCGCTACTGTCCCTCCATCGAGGACAAGATCGTTCGCTTTGCCGACAAGCCGTCGCACCAGATTTTCCTCGAACCGGAGAGTCTTTCCGATTCGGTAATTTACCCGAACGGTATTTCCACTTCGTTACCGCTTGAGGTGCAGGAGGCGTATGTGCGCTCCATCGCCGGTCTTGAAAACGCCGACATCCTGCAACCCGGCTATGCCATCGAATACGATTACGTCGATCCCCGCGCGCTCGACCACCGCCTTGCCCTGCGCGACGTGCCGGGGCTCTTTCTCGCCGGGCAGATCAACGGCACCACCGGCTACGAAGAGGCCGCCGCACAGGGGCTCGTCGCCGGGCTCAACGCTGCGCGCCATGCTGCCGGCGCGGCGCCCGTCACGTTCAGCCGCACCGACAGCTATATCGGCGTGATGATCGACGATCTCACCACCCGCGGCGTGACCGAGCCCTATCGCATGTTCACCTCCCGCGCCGAATTCCGCCTGTCGCTGCGCGCCGACAACGCCGACCAGCGGCTGACGCCCCTCGGGATCGCGACGGGATGCGTCGGCGAAGAGCGACAGCGCGCCTTCGAGGACAAGATAGACCGGATCGCCGCCGCCCGCGGTCTGCTCGACGCGGCAAATTACACGCCGCGTGACCTTGCCGCCGCCGGAATCGCCGTCAATCAGGACGGCACGCGCCGCAACGGAATGCAGGTTCTCGCCTTTCCCGGCACCGAATTGGCCGATCTCGTTTCGCTCACCCCGGCGCTCGCCGACGTCGCGTCGGACATCGCCGCGCAGCTCAAGAAGGACGCGACCTACGCCAATTACATCGCCCGGCAGGCCCGCGATGTCGAGATGCTCCGCCGGGACGAGGGCGTGGCAATCCCGGAGGCGTTCGATTACGCGGGCATCGACGGATTGTCCAATGAACTCAAGGCCAAGCTTGCCGCCGCCAAACCGGAAACGCTGGCGCAGGCGGCGCGGATCGACGGGATGACCCCCGCCGCGCTCGCGCTGATCCTCATCTGCCTGCGCCGGGGCGAGCGGGCGCAGAGCGCATGATCCTCCGGGATGTTTCACGTGAAACAAAGGAGCGGCTAGACCTCTACGCCACGCTCATCGAGAAATGGAATCCGCGGATCAACCTCGTCTCGCGCGCCTCCCTTCCCAATCTGCACACACGCCATTTCGCGGATTCCGCGCAGCTTCACGCGCTCGCTCCGCATCCCGTTTCCCATTGGGCCGATCTCGGCTCCGGCGGCGGCTTTCCGGGGCTCGTGATCGCTATCCTCGCGCAGGATACGGAATCGCCCGCCCGCGTCACCCTCGTGGAATCCGACGCGCGCAAATCCGCCTTTCTGCGCACGGTGATTCGCGAAACCGGCCTCGCCGCCACCGTCATCACTGATCGCATCGAGTCGACCGCGCCGCTCCAGGCGGACGTGCTCAGCGCCCGCGCCCTTGCCGATCTTGCCACGCTCATGGGTCATGCCGAGCGCCATCTCGCCCCCGGCGGCACCGCGCTCTTCCCCAAGGGCGCAACATGGCGCCAGGAGATCGCGGAGGCGCAAAGCAAGTGGCAATTCACGTCCCGTGTTGATAAAAGCAGGACAGACCCCGACGCTGTCATTCTGCACGTCACAGGAGTATCCCGTGCCTGACCCGAGCCTGACCACCGCCCCCCGCATCATCGCGGTCGCCAATCAGAAGGGCGGCGTGGGCAAGACCACGACCACCATCAATCTCGGCGCCGCGCTCGCGGATTCCGGCGCGCGTGTGCTGATCGTCGATCTCGACCCGCAGGGCAATGCCTCCACCGGGCTCGGGATCGAGGCCGGGGCGCGCGATATCACCACCTACGATTTCCTGCTCGAAGAGGCCCCGCTCGACACGGCGGTGCAGCCCACGTCGCAGGACCGGCTGTCGATCATCCCCGCGACGGTTGATCTTTCCTCGGCGGATATCGAGCTTTTCTCCAATGAAAAGCGCAGCTTCCTGCTCCATGATGCGTTGCGCCAGCCGGCGATGGGGGCGCTCGCGCCCGATTACGTGCTGATCGACTGCCCGCCCTCGCTCAGTCTTCTGACGATCAACGCGATGGTTGCCGCGCACTCGGTGCTGATCCCGCTGCAGGCCGAGTTCTTTGCGCTCGAGGGGCTGTCGCAATTGATGCTCACGATCCGCGAGGTGCGGCATAGCGCCAATCCCGATCTGCGCATCGAGGGCGTGCTGCTGACCATGGTGGACGGGCG
Organism: Roseovarius ramblicola; assembly: GCF_042430665.1. Lineage (NCBI taxonomy): Bacteria > Pseudomonadati > Pseudomonadota > Alphaproteobacteria > Rhodobacterales > Roseobacteraceae > Roseovarius > Roseovarius ramblicola. The sequence continues at coordinate 312,284 of NZ_JBHMEC010000008.1, forward strand.
CAACAACCTGTCGGCGCAGGTCGAGGCCGACGCCCGCGACACTTTGGGCGATCTCGTCTTTGCCACGCGCATCCCCCGCAACGTCCGGGTGAGCGAGGCCCCGTCCTACGCCATGCCGGTCCTGACCTACGATACCGCGTCCAAGGGGGCGCAGGCCTACCGCGATCTCGCGGGCGAGATCATCCGGCGGCACGCCCGCGTCGCGGCATAACAAAAAGGAGACGAGGCGGTGAGCACGAAGAAATCCCAGCAACGCGGCCTCGGGCGTGGGCTGTCGGCCCTGATGGCCGATGTCCGCGAGACCACCGAGAGCGCCGAGAGCCAGCCGCCGCAGCCCGACATGCGCGTGCCGGTGGAAAAGGTCCACCCCAACCCGGACCAGCCGCGCCGCCATTTCGACGCCGATGCGCTGGCCGATCTGGCGCGCTCGATCGGTGAAAAGGGCATCATTCAGCCCCTGATCGTGCGCGAGAGCCCGGCCACCCCCGGCGAATACGAGATCGTCGCCGGCGAACGCCGCTGGCGTGCCGCGCAGATGGCCAAGCTGCACGAGGTGCCGGTGCTGCTGCGCGACTTCTCGGATATCGAGGTGCTCGAAGTCGCGATCATCGAGAACATCCAGCGCGCCGATCTCAACCCGGTCGAGGAGGCGGCGGGCTACAGCCAGTTGATGACCAAGTTCGGCCATACCCAGGAAAAGCTCGCTGATGTCCTCGGCAAGAGCCGCAGCCACATCGCCAACGCCGTGCGCCTGCTCAACCTCCCCGAGGAGGTGCAGGAGCATCTGCGCGAGGGGCGCCTGTCGGCGGGCCACGCGCGCGCCCTCATCACCGCGCCGGATGCCGCGGCGCTCGCCCGCAAGATCATCCAGAAGGGCCTGTCGGTGCGCGAGACAGAAAAGCTCGCCAAGGCCGGCCCCGAGACGGGAAAGCCCGCCAGGAGCGCCAAGGCGGGCGGCAAGCCGGAAAAGGACGCCGACACCAAGGCGCTGGAATCCGACCTCTCGGCGGCCTTGTCGATGAAGGTGCAGATCGACCATACGCCGGGGCAGGAGGGCGGCGCGCTCACCATCCGCTACACGTCGCTCGACGATCTTGATCGGCTGATGGGCCTGCTCAGCGCCTGACCGCTCAGGTCAGCAGCTCCCGCAGAACCGCGTTGAGCACCGGTCGCCCCGCCCCGGTGACGCGCAGCCGCGTGCCCGCCATCTCCACCATCCCGATCTCTTCCAGATGGCGCAACCGCCCGGCATCGAGCGGGGTGCCCGACAGCGCCGCGTGTCGCGCCATGTCGATCCCCTCACTCAGCCGCAGCCCCATCAGCAAGTGCTCGGTAGCCTGTTCCTCCCGGCTCAGCGCGTCCCGCAGGCTCTCGCCGGTCCCCTGCGCCACCGCGTTCAGCCATTTGCCGGGCGCGCGCCACGCCTCGGTGGCGTGCCGCTGCCCGCCGATGGTCAGCCGCCCATGCGCGCCGGGACCGACGCCGACGTAATCGCCATAGCGCCAATAAAGCCTGTTGTGCCGCGAGTCCGCCCCCGGTCTGGCATGGTTGGAGACTTCATAGGCCGCCATTCCCGCCGCGCCGCAGATCTCCTGCGTCGCCTCGTACATGTCCGCGGCCAGATCCTCGTTGGGCAGCCCGCGCAGCTTTCCGGCGGCATACCGCTCGCCAAACGCCGTGCCCCCCTCGATGGTGAGCTGATAGAGCGACAGGTGATCCACCGCCAGATCGAGCGCGCGGCGCAACTCGTCCCGCCACGCGTCAAGCGTCTGATCCTGCCGAGCATAAATCAGGTCAAAGCTCGTCCGATCAAAGAACTTTCTTGCAATTTCATAGGCTTGCATCGCCTCCGCCGCGCTGTGCAACCGCCCCAAACGCCGCAGATCGGTGTCGTTCAGCGCCTGCACCCCCAGCGACACCCGGTTCACCCCGGCGTGGGCATAGGCGGCAAAGCGCCCGGCCTCCACCGATGTGGGGTTTGCTTCCAGCGTGATTTCGAGGTCATTGGCCACCGGCCACGCGGCCCGCGCCGCGTCGATCACCGCGGCCACGGTTTCGGGGTCCATCAGGCTCGGCGTGCCGCCCCCGAAAAAGATCGAACCCAGCACACGATTCGGCACCAACCCGGCATAAAAGGCGATTTCCCGCAGGTAGGCGTCGCGCCAGCGCGCGTGGTCGATCACCTGCGCGACGTGGCTGTTGAAATCGCAATAGGGGCATTTCGCCTGACAGAACGGCCAGTGCACGTAGAGGCCAAAGCCCCCTTCTTGCCAGTCCTCAGCCAAAGGCACCGTCGATCATCTTGGTAAAGGCGTCGGCGCGGTGGCTGATCCGGTTCTTTTCCCAGCGATCCATCTCAGCAAAGGTCACGTCGTGCCCCGCGGGCTGGAAGATCGGGTCATAGCCATGCCCCTGCGCCCCGCGCATCGGCCAGACGATCCACCCCTCGACGGTGCCCTCGAACACCTCGTCATGCCCATCGGGCCAGGCCAGCACCAGCGTACAGCAGAACCGCGCCGTCCACGGTTGCGGCGCGCCGCTCTCGCGGAGCCGGTCATGCGCCTTGCCCATCGCCAGGATGAAGTCGCGACCAGAGCCTGTTTCGGCCCAATCCGCCGTATAGACCCCCGGTGCGCCGTCCAGCGCGTCGATCGCGATACCGGAATCGTCGGCCAGCGCCGGCAGGCCCGTGGCCTGCGCCGCCGCGTGCGCCTTGATCCGCGCGTTGCCGGCAAAACTGGTCTCGGTCTCCTCCGGCTCCGGCAGCCCACGCTCGCCCGCGCCGATCACCCGCACGCCATACGGTTCCAGAAGATGCGCGATCTCCTCAAGCTTGCCCGCGTTATGCGTCGCCACCAGGAGCGTGTCGCCATCGAGTTTACGCACCGGTCGCCTCGCGCTGTCGTGCCGCCAGCTCTCCGACACCCTTCGCCGCGAGGTCGAGCAGCGTACCCATCTCGTCGCGGCTGAAGGTGGCGCCCTCGGCGCTCATCTGCACCTCGATGAGCCGCCCCGCGCCGGTCATGATGAAATTGCCGTCGACACCCGCCGCGCTGTCCTCGGGGTAATCGAGATCGAGCACCGGCTGCCCGGCATAGATGCCGCAGGACACCGCCGTCACCGGGTCGGGCAGCGGGTCGCTCACGATGTCGCCCGCGGCCATCAGCTTGCCCACCGCCAGCCGAAGCGCCACCCAGCCGCCGGTGATCGCGGCGCAGCGCGTCCCACCATCGGCCTGGATCACATCGCAATCCACCGTAATCTGCCGCTCGCCCAGCGCCACCCGGTCGGTCCCGGCGCGCAACGCGCGGCCGATCAGCCGCTGGATTTCCACCGTGCGCCCGCCCTGCTTGCCCACCGCCGCCTCGCGCCGCATCCGGCTCCCGGTCGAGCGCGGCAGCATTCCGTACTCGGCGGTGACCCAGCCAAGCCCCGTCCCCTTGACAAAGGGCGGCACCCGGTCCTCGATCGTCGCGGTGCACAACACATGCGTGTCGCCCATCTTCACGAGGCAAGACCCCTCGGCATGTTTCAGAACGCCCGTTTCGATTGAAACGGGCCGCATTTCACTTAAATCTCTGCCGGAAGGCCGCATTTCTGTCCCCTTCGTGATGTTGGCCTCGGCATATATGGGAGCGGTCCGCGATGGCAACCCCGATTGACCTTTGCGCCATCCCGTCTTTAATGCCTGTTCGACCATGAAAGCGCACCAGATGTCCGAGGACACGACCAACCTTGCCCAACTCAACGATCGCTCGCGCGAGGTGTTTCGCCGCGTCGTCGAGGGCTATCTCGCCACCGGCGACCCGGTCGGCTCGCGTACCCTCACCCGCGATTTCTCCGAGAAGGTGAGCGCGGCCACCATCCGCAACGTCATGCAGGACCTCGAATATCTCGGCCTGCTGGGCAGCCCCCATATCAGCGCCGGCCGCGTGCCCACGCAGGAGGGGCTGCGCATGTTCGTCGACGGGCTGCTCGAGGTGGGCGGGCTCGAAGCCTCCGACCGCGAGCTGATCGATTCGACCGTCGCCAGCAATTCCCGCGACGTGACCGGTCTGCTCGACAGCATCGGTTCGGCGCTCTCCGGCGTCACCCACGGCGCGTCGCTGGTACTCGCCCCCAAGCACGAGGCCCCGATCAAGCATATCGAGTTCGTCAGCCTCGCCCATGACCGAGCGCTCGCCGTGCTGGTGTTTTCCGACGGGCAGGTGGAAAACCGGGTGTTCACCCCGCCGCCGGGCCAGACGCCAAGCTCGATGCGCGAGGCGGCCAATTTTCTCAACGCGCTGGTCGAGGGCAAGACGCTCTCGGACATGCAGCGCCGCATCAGCACCGAGATCGCCGCCCGGCGGCAGGAGATCGACGCGCTTGCACATGCCTTTGTCGAGAGCGGCCTCGCCGTGTGGGAGAGCGAGGGCGAGAATCACGAGCGCCTGATCGTGCGCGGCCGCGCCAATCTGATCGACGCCGATGTGGACGAGGCCGATCTCGAACGGATTCGCGTGCTGTTCGACGATCTCGAACGCAAGCGCGACATCGCCGAATTCCTCGAACGCGCCGACGAGGGCGAAGGCGTGCGCATTTTTATCGGCTCGGAGAACAAACTTTTCTCACTTTCGGGTTCCTCTTTGGTGGTCTCTCCATATATGAACGCTGACCGTAAGATCATTGGCGCGGTCGGGGTCATCGGCCCCACGCGCCTCAACTACGGGCGGATCGTGCCGATCGTGGACTACACGGCACAGCTCGTGGGCAGACTGATCTCCGACCGGAGTGAGAGGTAGACTATGGCAGAGCCGAAAGAACAGGGTTTCCTGGACGATATCGAGGAGGCCGCCGCCGAGGAGCGCGACGCCGCCGACGCGGTAGACCAGGGAACATCGCCGCAGGAGGCCGAGATCGACGCCCTGCGCGCCGAGCGTGACGCGCTCCAGGACAAGTTCATGCGCGCGCTGGCCGATGCCGAGAACGCGCGCAAGCGCTCCGACAAGGATCGCCGCGAGGCCGAGAATTACGGCGGCTCCCGGCTCGCCCGGGACATGCTGCCGGTGCATGACAATCTCAAGCGCGCGCTCGACACCATCACCGAGGATCAGCGTGCCGCCTCCGGCGCCCTCGTCGAGGGGATCGAGCTGACGCTGCGTGAGCTTCTCAACGTGTTCGCCAAGCATGGCATCACCGTGATCGATCCGCAGGTCGGCGACCGTTTCGATCCGCAACATCACGAGGCGATGTTCGAGGCGCCGCTGCCGGGCACCAAATCGGGCGAGATCATCCAGGTCTCGACGCAGGGATTCATGCTGCACGACCGTATCCTGCGCCCCGCGCAGGTGGGCGTGTCGTCGAACAAGGGCTGAAACAGGCCGGGGCTTATCCTGCCCCGTCCGCCCCCGGTCCGTCCGCCATCGTTTTCAACTCATAGATCAAATCCAGCGCCTCGCGCGGGCTGAGCGTATCCGGCAGCACCTCGGCCAGCCGCGCCTCAACGTGAGAGGCGCGCGGCGCGGCGGCGGTGGGTGCGGGCGTCGCGGCAAACAGCGGCAGGTCGTCGATCAGCGTCTGCCGCGCCGCGCCCCCCTCGCGCTCGCCCTTCTCCAGCGCATCGAGCACCACCCGCGCGCGCTCGACCACTGTCTCCGGCAGCCCCGCCAGTCGCGCAACCTGCACGCCATAGCTGCGATCCGCCGCGCCGCGCCGCACCTCGTGCAGGAAAATCACCTCGCCGTCATGCTCCTTGACGCTGACCGTGGCATTGGTCACCCGGTCGAGCCGGTCCGAAAGTCGCGTCATCTCGTGGTAATGCGTGGCAAACAGCGCGCGGCACCCGTTCACCTCGTGCAGGTGCTCCATCACCGCCCAGGCGATGCTGAGGCCGTCATAGGTCGCCGTGCCGCGCCCGATCTCGTCCAGGATCACCAGCGCATGATCGTCCGCCTGGTTGAGGATCGCCGCCGTCTCGACCATCTCCACCATGAAGGTCGAGCGCCCGCGGGCGAGATCGTCCGACGCGCCCACCCGGCTGAATAGCTGGCTGACGATCCCGACATGTGCCGCCCGCGCGGGCACATGGCTACCCATCTGCGCCAGCAGCGCGATCAGCGCGTTCTGCCGCAGGAACGTGGATTTCCCGGCCATGTTCGGCCCGGTCAGCAGCCAGATGTCGCTGTCGTCCCCGAGGTCGCAATCATTGGCGATGAACGGCGCGCCCCCCTCGGCGCGCAGCGCCCGCTCGACCACCGGATGCCGCCCGCCCGCGATATGCAGCGCGCGGCTGCCGTCCACCTCCGGCGCGCACCAGTCCTCGGCCACAGCGATCTCCGCCAGCGCCGCGGCCAGGTCGATTTCCGCCAGCCCCCGCGCCGCCTCTCCCAGCGGCCCGGCCTGCGCCAGAATATCCGTTTTCAGGCCATCATAGAGCCGCTTTTCGATCTCGATGGCCCGCCCCCCGGCGTTCAGGATACGGCTTTCCGTCTCGCTCAGCTCCGGCGTGGTGAACCGCAACTGGCTGGCCGTGGTCTGCCGATGCTTGAACGTCTCGTTGAGCGGCGCGGCCAGCATCTTGCCGGCATGCGTCGCCGTCACCTCGACGAAATAGCCCAGAACGTTGTTGTGCTTGATCTTCAGCGACGCGATGCCCGTCTGGCTGACATACTCCCCCTGCATGCGCGCGATCACCCCGCGCCCCTCGTCGCGAAGCTGCCGCACCTCGTCCAGGTCGTCATCGTACCCGGCGGCGATGAACCCGCCCTCGCGCACCAGCAGCGGCGGTTCGGCCACCAGCGCGCTGTCCAGCAGGTCGCGCAAGTCGTCATGCCCCGACAGGGACGTCACCGCCTCGCACAGCCGCCCGGGCAGATCGAGACCATTCAGCCGCCCCGCAATGCCCGCCGCCTGCGCCAGCGCGTCGCGCACCGCCGCCAGGTCGCGCGGCCCGCCCCGGTCGATCCCAAGCCGCGACAGCGCCCGGTCGAGATCGGGCACCTTGCGCAATGTATCCCGCAGAGCATCCCGCAATCGGGACCGTTCCACCAGAAACCCCACGCAATCCAGCCGCGCCTGCACCTCGTCAAGCCTCCGGCTCGGGCTCGACAGCCGCCGTTCCAGAAGCCGCCCGCCCCCCGCCGTCACCGTCCGGTCGATGGTGGACAACAGCGATCCGGCGCGCCGCCCGTCGGGCCCCTGCGTCAGCTCCAGGCTGCGCCGCGTCGCCGCGTCGATCTGCATCGCCGACCCTTGCGCCTCGCGCACCGGCACCCGCAGCAGCGGCAGCTTACCGCGCTGCGTGATCTCCAGCCACTCGATGATTGCCCCCATCGCCGCGATCTCGGGCCGCGAAAACGCGCCATAGGCATCCAGCGTGCCCACGCCATAGAGCGCACAAAGCCGCGCCTCCGCCCCCGCGCTGTCAAAGGCCGCTGCCCCCAGCGTGGTCAGCGCCACGCCAGACTCAGTCACTATTCCGGCGAAATCGCCCTCTTTCTCCTGCATCACCACAAGCTCGCGCGGCCCCAGCCGCGCCAGTTCCGCCCCCAGCCGTGCGCGCGACAGCCCCAAGACGTGAAACGCGCCCGTCGAGATATCCACCCAGGCCAGCGCCCCCTCGCCCCGCACCTCGGCAAAGGCGGCGAGAAAATTGTGCCGCCGCGCATCGAGCAGGCTCTCTTCGGTCAGCGTGCCGGGGGTCACGAGCCGCACCACCTCGCGCCGCACCACCGATTTCGCGCCGCGCTTCTTCGCCTCCGCCGGATCCTCCATCTGTTCGGCAATCGCCACGCGAAAGCCCTTGCGGATGAGCGCCAGCAGATACCCCTCGGCGGAATGCACCGGCACCCCGCACATGGCGATATCCTCGCCCAGGTGCTTGCCCCGCTTGGTGAGCGCGATATCCAGCGCCTCCGCAGCGGCCACCGCATCGTCAAAGAACAGCTCGTAGAAATCGCCCATCCGGTAGAACAGGAGCGCATCCGCGTGCTGCGCCTTGATCTCCAGATATTGCGCCATCATCGGCGTTACTGTCGCGTCGGTCTCGCTCAATGCTGCCCCCTGCCTTTGGCGCGGACCTTACAAACCCCCCGGTTTGCGCGAAAGCCCCTTCCGCCTTTCGGTTGAGACAACGTCCGTCCCCCGCTATTGAAGACTGACCATCTCCGAAAAGGCCGCCCCATGACCAACCCAAAATACACCCGCGAAGAGGCGCTCGCCTTCCACCTCGAGCCGACCCCCGGCAAATTCGAGATCACGGCCACCGTGCCGATGACCACACAGCGCGACCTCAGCCTCGCCTATTCTCCCGGCGTCGCCGTGCCGTGCGAGGAGATCGCGGCCAACCCCGAATTGGCCTATGACTACACCAACAAGGGCAACCTCGTCGCCGTCATCTCCAACGGGACTGCGGTTCTGGGCCTCGGCAATCTCGGCGCCCTCGGCTCCAAGCCGGTGATGGAGGGCAAGGCGGTGCTGTTCAAGCGCTTCGCCGACGTCAATTCCATCGACATCGAGCTCGATACCGAGGACCCGGATGCGTTCATCGACGCGGTGCGCCTGATGAGCCCCACCTTCGGCGGCATCAACCTCGAGGATATCAAGGCCCCCGAATGCTTCATCATCGAGCAACGTCTCAAGGAGGTGATGGACATCCCGGTGTTCCACGACGATCAGCACGGCACCGCCGTGATCTGCGCCGCCGGGCTGATCAACGCGCTGCACCTGTCGGGCAAGAAGATCGAGGATGTGCGCATCGTGCTCAACGGCGCCGGGGCGGCGGGTATCGCTTGTCTCGAATTGCTCAAGTCGATGGGCGCGCGGCACGACAACTGCATCATGTGCGACACCAAGGGCGTCATTTACCAGGGCCGCAGCGAAGGCATGAACCAGTGGAAATCCGCCCATGCCGCCGCGACCGACCGGCGCACCCTCGAAGACGCGATGAAGGACGCAGACGTGTTCCTCGGCGTGTCGGCCAAGGGCGCGGTGACGCAGGACATGGTCGCCTCGATGGCCGACAACCCGGTGATCTTCGCGATGGCCAACCCCGACCCCGAGATCACCCCCGAGGACGCCCATGCCGTGCGTCCCGACGCGATCGTGGCCACCGGACGCTCTGATTATCCCAACCAGGTCAACAATGTGCTTGGCTTCCCCTATCTCTTTCGCGGCGCGCTCGACGTCCATGCCCGCGCCATCAACGACGAGATGAAGATCGCCTGCGCCGAGGCGCTCGCCCGTCTCGCCCGGCTCGACGTGCCCGACGAGGTGGCGATGGCCTACGGGCGCAAGCTCGCCTTCGGGCGCGATTACATCATCCCCACACCGTTTGATCCGCGCCTCATCCACACCATCCCGCCCGCCGTCGCGCGCGCCGGGATGGACACCGGCGCGGCGCGCCGCCCCATCGTCGACATGGACGCCTACGAGTTGTCGCTCAAGTCTCGCATGGATCCGACGGCCAATATCCTGCGCGGCATCAACGCCCGCGCGCGCCGCGCTCAGGCGCGGATGATCTTTGCCGAGGGCGATGACGTGCGCGTGCTGCGCGCCGCGGTGCAGTATCAGCGCACCGGCCTCGGCAAGGCGCTCGTCGTCGGGCGCGACGACGACGTCAAGTCCAAGCTCGACGCCATCGGCATGTCCGACGCGGTGCGCGAGCTCGAGGTGGTCAACGCCGCCAAGACCGGCCGGCTCGACGAATACAAGGCGTTCCTCTACACGCGCCTTCAGCGCAAGGGCTTCGACCGGCAGGATGTGCACCGCCTCGCCGCGCGCGACCGGCACGTCTTTGCCGCGCTGATGCTCGCCCACGATCACGGCGACGCGCTCGTGACCGGGGCCACGCGCAAATCCGCCCATATCCTCGAACGGATCAACCACGTCTTCGACGCCGATGCCGGGCATGGCGCGGTGGGGGTGACGGCGCTGTTGCACAAGGGGCGCATCGTGCTGATCGCCGACACGCTGGTCCACGAATGGCCCGACGAGGAGGATCTTGCCACCATCGCCACCCGCGGTGCCGACGTGGCGCGCCATCTCGGGCTCGATCCGCGGGTGGCCTTCGTCAGTTTCTCCACCTTCGGCTATCCCGATTCCGAGCGCGCCGAGAAAATGCACCGTGCGCCGCTGGTGCTGGAGCGGCGCGGCGTCGATTTCGAGTTCGAGGGCGAGATGACCGTCGATGTGGCGCTCAACGCCCGCGCGCAGGAGAATTACCCGTTTCAGCGCCTCTCGGGGCCCGCCAACGTCCTCGTCGTGCCCGCGCGCCATTCGGCCTCGATCTCGGTCAAACTGATGCAGGAAATGGCCGGCGCCACGGTAATCGGCCCGATCCTCGCCGGGGTCGAATCCCCGATCCAGATCTGCTCGTCCAACTTCACCTCCAACGACATCCTCAACATGGCGGTGCTGGCGGCGTGCAAGGTGGGCTGACGCTGCGCGCGCGGCCACCCTGGGCCATGAGTATTTTCACCAGGAAGAAACCCCGTCACGATCCCCCGGCAAACGCGGCGGCGTCGCCCCACAGCGCCCGCACCCGCGCATCGCGCCCACAGGACTTGCGGTAGAGCTTGTAGGCGCTGGCCTTGGTGCGCGGCCCGAAACGGGTGAGGACGATGTCGCGGCTCCGGTGGTAATCCTGGTGATAGGCCCCGGCGGGCCAGAACCGGTCGAGCGCGCGCACCGGCGTGACGATGTCCTGACCCAGCGCCGCCGCGGCCTCGCGGATCGCGGCCTCGGCAAGTGCCTTTTCCGCCCGATCAGAGACGAAAATCGCGGTGGTATAGCTCTCCCCCCGGTCGCAGAATTGCCCGCCCGCATCGGTCGGGTCGATGGAGCGCAGAAACAGCCGGAGCAGGTCCGCGCGGCTCACCTTTCCCGGGTCGAAACTGATCCGCACCGCCTCCAGATGCCCGGTGCCGCCGCGTGTTACCTGTTTGTAGGTCGGGCTGTCCACATTGCCCCCGGCAAACCCTGCCTCGGCCCCGAACACGCCCGCGACGACCTCGAAATCCGCCTCCACGCACCAGAAACAGCCGCCCGCGACCACCAGCGTCGCGGGTTCGGCTGCCCCGGCGCGCCCGCCCTGCAAACACAGCGCCGCCGCGATCAGGAGCGCCAGCATCCCCGCCTTGAATTCCCTTAGTCCGATGGCCATGGCCTGCCCTCCCTGATGCGCCGAGGATGCCGTGCAAGCCCGTCACGCCCAACCGACAAACGCGTGACCTCACGCGCTGTTGAGCGCGGTTTCGCCCTTGGCCCGCTCCCCCGCCGCCGCTACCCTCGTCCCTGAAAGGAGCCGCCATGACCGATCACCAGACCACCCACGCCGCGCAGGAGGATGCCCGCAACGAGGCCATCCGCATCTGGCTCGATGGTCGCATCGTGCCGAAAGAGCAGGCGCTGGTCAGCGTCTATGACAGCGGCTTCATGCTGGGCGACGGCGTGTGGGAGGGGCTGCGCCTCTACAACGGCACATGGGCGTTCGCAGACGAGCATCTCGACCGCCTGTTCGAGGCCGCCCGCGCCATCGACCTCGATATCGGCATGACGCGGACAGAGCTGTTTCAGGCCATAACAGACACACAAGCTGCCAATGGCATGACCGATAATGCCCATGCCCGCCTGATGGTGACGCGCGGCGTCAAGACCCGGCCGTTCCAGCATCCTTCGCTGTCGCGCCAGGGCCCCACCATCGCCATCATCATGGAGCATTCGACCCCCTCCATCGCCCGCCCCATCCGCCTTGCCACCGTGCCGCATGTCCGCGGCCTGCCGATGACGCAGGACCCCAAGCTCAACTCGCATTCCAAGCTCAACTGCATTCTCGCCTGCATCGCCGCCGAAAAGGCCGGGGCCGACGAGGCGCTGATGCTCGATATCCACGGCTTCGTGAACACCACCAACGCCTGCAATTTCTTCATCGTCCGGCGGGGCGAGGTCTGGACCTCGACGGGCGACTACTGCATGAACGGCATCACGCGGCAAAAGGTCATCGACCTCTGCCGCGAGGATGGCATCCCCGTTTACGAGAAGAATTTTTCGCTGGTCGAGACCTACTCCGCCGCCGAGGCGTTCCTCACCGGCACGTTCGGCGCACAGACCCCGGTGGGCGAGATCGACGGCCGCACGATCGGCGACGGCGCGCAGGGCCCCGTCACGACCCGCATTCAGGACCTTTACAACGCTCTGATCCGGCGCGAAACGGCCTAGACCGGCCGCAGCAGCATCGCCTTTTCGCGCGCCGCGACGATCCCCTTGAGGCCCCCCGGCACCTCCGCATCGGCCAGCACCTCGATGGCATACCGCGCCCCGTGACAGCGCGCCACCTCGTCCTCGGTGACGGAAAACGGCGGGCCGTCCATCGCCGCCTGATCGTACTCGAACGTCACCAGAAGTTGCGGCGCGCCCGCCGTGATCCCGGACAGATGCGCGGCGTACCGGCGGCGCATCTCCTCCGGCAGCGCCACCAGCGCCGCGCGGTCATAGACCGCGTCCACCGGGCCGAGCACATCTGCCGTGATCTCAAGGATATCACCCGCGAAAATGTCGATCCCGTCGGCGGAATAGCGGCGATGCGATCCCGTTTCCGTCACCTCCGGCACCACCCCCATCTCCGCGAACAGGTCGCGCACCGCGATCTCGCTCAGCTCCGCCCCGGCCACGCGATAGCCCTGCGACAACAGCCAGGGGATATCCACGGCCTTGCCGCACAGCGGCAGGAACACGCGCTGCCCCGGCCCGAGGCCCAGCGCACCCACATGCGCCTCCAGCATCCGGTTCACGCGCCCCTCGTGAAAGCCGAGCCGCCCCTCTTGCCACCTGTCATGCCAGAATTGCGCGTCCATCGCCCATGGCCCCCTTTATCGCCTGCCCCGATGTGGTAGCAGAGTTGCGGGCAAAGCCAAGCGCTTGCGGCTCACGAACCGGGGAGCAAGGGGAGGGAAGGGGATGCGCATCGCCATGTGGTCGGGGCCGCGCAACCTGTCGACCGCGATGATGTACGCCTTCGCCGCGCGCGGCGATTGCGCGGTGGTGGACGAGCCGTTCTATGCCGCCTACCTCGCGCAGACCGGCCTCGATCACCCGATGCGCGACGCCATCCTCGCCGCGCAACCGCAGGACCCGGCCAGGGTGGTCGCGCGCCTCTTGGGCCCGGTTCCCGCGCAAAAGCCGCATTTCTACCAAAAGCACATGGCCCAGCACATGATCCCCGGCATCCCCCGCGACTGGGTACGCGAGGTGGTCAACGTGTTTCTCATCCGCCACCCGGCGCGCGTCGCCGCCAGCTTTTCCGCGAAATACGACAACCCCACCCTCGCCGATATCGGCTTTGTTCAGCAGGTCGAGCTTTATGAATACCTGGTTTCCGTGGGGCACGCCCCGGTGGTGATCGATTCGGCCGATATCCGGCGCGATCCGTCAACCATGTTGCAACGGCTTTGTGCCGCGCTGGGCCTCGACTGGACGCCCGCAATGCTCACCTGGCCGCGCGGCGGCCACGCCGATGACGGGGTCTGGGCGGCGCACTGGTACGGGGCGGTGCATGACAGCGCCGGCTTCGCCCCCGCCGAGGGGCCGCCGCCCGCGCTCGACGGTCCGCGCGCGGCATTGGCCGAGGCGGCGATGCCCGCCTACGACCGGCTGCGCGCCGTGGCGCTCTTGCCCGATTAGCAAATCCTTGCGCCACCGTGCCGGGCGCGCCGCGAGCCTCCCGGTTCGCGGCTTGAACCGTGCGGTTCGGCTCAGCCCTTGAGCCGCCGGTTCCGCGCCGCGAGCAGCTTCAGCCGCAGCGCGTTGAGCTGGATGAACCCGGCGGCATCCTTCTGGTCATAGGCCCCGGCATCCTCCTCGAACGTCACATGCGCCTCGGAATAGAGGCTGTGATCCGACCACCGCCCGACGGTCGTGGCCGCCCCCTTGTAGAGCTTGAGCCGGACGGTGCCGCACACATGATGTTGCGATTGGTCAATCGCCGCCTGCAACATCTCGCGTTCCGGGCTGAACCAGAAGCCGTTATAGATCAGCTCGGCATAGCGCGGCATGAGCCAATCCTTGAGGTGCCCGGCGCCGCTGTCGAGCGTGATCTGCTCGATCCCGCGATGCGCCTCCAGCAGGACGGTGCCGCCCGGCGTCTCGTAGATGCCGCGCGACTTCATCCCGACAAAGCGGTTCTCCACGAAATCGAGCCGCCCGATACCATGCTTGCCGCCCAATTCGTTGAGTTTTGTCAATATGTTGGCGGGGCTCATCGGGGTGCCGTCGATAGCCACGGCATCGCCTTTCTCGAAGGAAATTTCGATGAATTCCGGCGTGTCCGGCGCGTCCTCGGGGCGCACCGTCCGCTGATAGACATAGTCGGGCGCCGCCTCCGCCGGGTCTTCCAGAACCTTGCCCTCGCTCGACGTGTGCAGCAGGTTTGCATCCACCGAAAACGGCGCCTCGCCGCGCTTGTCCTTGGCGATCGGAATCTGGTTTTTCTCTGCAAAATCAAGTAGTCGCGTGCGGCTGGTCAGGTCCCATTCCCGCCACGGCGCGATCACCTTGATATCGGGGTTGAGCGCATAGGCTGCCAGTTCGAACCGCACCTGGTCGTTGCCCTTGCCGGTCGCGCCGTGGGCCACGGCATCGGCCCCGGTTTCGGCCGCGATCTCGACAAGGCGCTTTGAAATCAACGGCCTGGCGATCGAGGTGCCGAGCAGGTAGAGCCCTTCGTAGACGGCATTCGCGCGGAACATCGGAAACACGAAATCGCGCACGAATTCCTCGCGCACATCCTCGATATAGATATTTTCCTGTTTGATCCCAAGGAGTTTCGCCTTTTCCCGCGCGGGTTCCAGCTCCTCGCCCTGGCCCAGGTCGGCGGTAAAGGTCACCACCTCGCAGCCATATTCCGTCTGCAGCCATTTCAGGATGATCGAGGTATCGAGACCCCCGGAATAGGCCAGAACGACTTTCTTCGGCGCGGACATCATGCGTCTCCCTTCGCGGATTTCCCGCGCGATTAGCGGGTTTTGCGGGGCGGGGCAAGCCAGCCCCTTGCCAGCCGCCCGCGTTTGCGTCACTGACACGGCCATGTCCGAGTTCCGCGATACCGCCCGCGCCGCCGAGGCCGCCATGCGCGCCGTCTTTCCGGCCACGCCCCTGCAACGCAACGACCACCTGTCGGAGCGGTACGGGGCCGATATCTGGCTCAAGCGCGAGGATCTCAGCCCGGTCCGTTCCTACAAGCTGCGCGGCGCCTTCAACGCCATGCGCCATGTGCTCTCGGCGCGGCCCGCCACGGCACAGTTCGTCTGCGCGAGCGCCGGTAATCACGCGCAGGGCGTGGCCTGTATGTGCCGCCATTTCGGGGTGCATGGCACGATCTTCATGCCGGTGACGACACCGCAGCAAAAGATTGGAAAGACAGAGAAATTCGGCGGCGATGCCGTCACCATCCGGCTCATCGGCGACTATTTCGACGACACGCTCGCCGCCGCGCAGGCCTATTGCACGGAGGTGGGCGGACATTTCCTGCCGCCGTTCGACGACGAGGACGTGATCGCCGGTCAGGCCAGCGTCGCCGTCGAGATCGAGATGCAGATGGACCGGCTGCCCGATCACCTGTTCCTGCCGGTTGGCGGCGGCGGGCTGTCCTCCGGCGTGCGCAGCTATTTCGGCGACCGCGTGCCGCTCACCCTGGTCGAGCCCGCGGGCGGGGCCTGTCTTGCCGCGGCGGTCGGGGCCGGGGCACCGGTGCGGCTGGATCAGGTGAATACCTTTGCCGACGGGGCGGCGGTGGCGCAGATCGGCGCGCGCCCCTTCGCGCGGCTCGCCCCGCATGACGGCTACAGCCTTCTGACCGTTGCCGAGGACCGGCTCTGCACCACCATGCTCGAGATGCTCAATGTCGAGGGCATCGTGCTCGAGCCGGCGGGCGCGCTGTCGGTCGATGCGCTCAAGGATATGGCCTCGGTTATCCGTGGTAAAACAGTCGTTTGCGTCACCTCCGGCGGCAATTTCGATTTCGAGCGGCTGCCCGAGGTCAAGGAGCGCGCGCAGCGCTTCTCGGGGCTCAAGAAATATTTCATCCTGCGGATGCCGCAGCGCCCCGGCGCACTGCGCGATTTTCTCGACGTGCTCGGCCCCGACGACGATATCGCGCGGTTCGAATACCTCAAGAAATCCGCGCGCAATTTCGGCTCGGTCCTGATCGGGATCGAGACCACGCATGCCGGCAATTTCGACGCGCTGATCGAGCGGCTCGACCGGACCGGATTCGCGTATCGCGACATCACGCGCGACGAGGTTCTGGCCGAGTTCCTCATCTAGAGCTCCTTGAACATGCGAAATCAAGAAGTTGGAGCGTGTCGCGTGAATGCGAATGAACGCGGGCACGCTCTAGGCGGCGATCCCCTCGGCGATCCCGGCGAGAAACGCGGCTCTCGACGTCTCATAGCCGGACACGATCCCGGGGATGTCCACGCTGTCGCGCGCGCCGGCGCACGCTTGTGCCTCGCCATCGGCGCACAGGTCCGCGAACGCGGCAAAGCCGAGGTTGAGCGCGCCGCCCTTCAGGAAATGCAACTGTGCCCCGAGATCGTCCTCCGTCGTGGCGGTGCGCAGCACCGCCAGCGCCGTCTCCACTTCCTCCAGGAACAGGTCGAGCACCTCCTCGAAAGCGTCGGCACCGATCTCTTCCCGCAGTTCACGCACCCGGCTCCAGTCTATCATGTCGGTCTCTCCCGCATTTTCGCCAGTCTCCCCACGAGGTCTTCAGAACGTGTTAACGCCGACGGGAAAATACCGGAAAATTTTACCATTCACGGAATGTAAAGATACCCGATGCGAGCCTCGCCGCGTAACATTCAGGGGTGAGAGCGGTGCGGCTCGCGAACATGACCGAAGATCAGGCAGGCGGCCCCGCGGCGCCGCGCCGCGTGCTCGTTGTCGATGACAGCCGGGCGCAGCGGCGCATTCTCGGCAGCTATCTGCGGCAATGGGGCTATGCCGTGGAAGAGGCGGCAAGCGGTGGCGAGGCGATCGGCATCTGTCACCGCGACCTCCCCGATCTGGTGGTCAGCGACTGGATGATGCCGGGGATGAGCGGCCCGGAATTCTGCCGCGCCATCCGCGGTATGAAGAGCGAAAGCTACGTCTATTTCATCCTGCTCACCTCCAAGAGCGGCAAGGAAGAGGTCGCGCTCGGTCTGGATGACGGGGCCGATGATTTCCTGACCAAGCCGGTCAATTCCGCCGAGCTGCGGGCGCGCATGGCCGCCGGCACGCGCATCCTCGACATGGAGCAACAGCTTCTCGCCAGGAATCGCCTCGTCCGGGCCACGCTGGACGAATTGCAGGCGCTCTATGATTCGCTCGACAGCGACCTGGTCGAGGCCAAGAAGCTGCAACAATCGCTGCTCAGCGAGCGGTACCGCGATCTCGGTCCGGCGGAGGTGTCGCTGGCGCTGCATTCCTCCGGCCATGTCGGCGGCGATCTGGTGGGCATGTTTCCGATTTCCGATACCCATGTCGGCCTCTATGGCCTCGACGTATCGGGTCACGGAATCAGTTCCGCGCTGATGACCGCGCGGCTTGCCGGGTATCTTTCGGCCACCGTGCCCGAGCACAACCTCGCCCTGCAGGAGGTTGCGCCGGGCCGCTTTGCCGCGCGCCCCCCGGCCGAGACGGTGGCGCGGCTCAACCATGTGTTCCTCTCCGATCTCGAGACCGAGCATTACTTCACCATCGCACTCGCCGATGTCGATCTCGCAACGGGGCGTGTGATTCTCACGCAGGCCGGGCACCCGCACCCGGCGGTGCAGCGCGCGGATGGGTCGGTCGAGTTCGTGGGACAGGGCGGCCTGCCTGTCGGGCTCATCGAGGAGGCGCGCTTCGACCAGATTGAGTTCACGCTCGCCCCCGGCGACCGGCTGCTCATCCATTCCGACGGAATCACCGAGTGTGCCGCCCCCGATGGCACCATGCTCGACGATACCGGCCTCGCCGCGATCATGGTGCACCTGCGGCAGACACGCGGCCCGGCCTTTCTCGAATCACTCATGTGGAAGCTGTCCGATCACGCGGGCGAGGCGCGTTTTACCGACGATATCTCGGCGGTTCTGCTGGAACTGAGGCCCATGCCGCGGCCCGGCTGACAAAGTGCCGGTCGCCCGCATTGCCGAGCTCGCGGGCGGCGCGCGCCGGCGATATCCACAGCGCATGATGCCCCGGTTCGGTCGGAGACCCCAGCCGCCGCACCGGGCGGGCGCTGTAGATCACGCAGAGCTTTTCCGCCCAGAGATCGTAGTCCGGCATATAGGCGAACCGGCGAAACACCCCGATGCGCCGCGGCCGCGCGATCAGCCAGCCGGTCTCCTCCCACACCTCGCGATGGAGCGCGCGCAGCGGCGATTCGCCCGGGTCGATCCCACCCCCGGGCAGTTGCAGCTCGGGCACCGGTTCGGCCTGATGCGTCACCAGGATCCGCCCGCCCCGCGGCAGCACCGCATAGACGCCGGGCCGGGGCCGATAGCGGATTCCGGGCCGCGGCGGCTCGCCGAATCGCCGTGTCATGCCGTCTCTCCCATGCCCGCCTTGTCCTGCCCGCGCGCTCGCGATATGCCCGACCCGCGCAGCGAAGGAAAGCCCATGACGTTTGGACAGAGGTTGGCCTGGGACGACACGGTCCTGCCGTTCCAGCTCGATCACGCGGATATCCGCGGCCGGGTCGCGCGGCTCGACGGCGTGCTCGACGCGATCCTGGAGCAGCACGATTATCCCCCGGCGGTCGAGGCCCTGATCGCCGAGATGGCGCTCCTGACCGCGCTGATCGGCCAGACCATCAAGCTGCGCTGGAAGCTGTCGCTCCAGCTTCAGAGCAAGGGCGCCGTGCGCCGCATCGCCAGCGACTATTTCGCCCCCGCGAAAGAGGGTGATCCGGCCCGGATGCGCGCCTATGCCAGCTTCGACGGCGACATGATCACCGACGGTGACGCCTTCGCGCAGCTCGACGAGGGCTACTTCGCCGTGCTGCTCGATCAGGGCCAGGGCACCACCCCCTACCAGGGCATCACCCCGATCGCCGGCGCGGCCCTGCGCAATTGCGCCGAGGCATATTTCGCCCAGTCCGAGCAATTGCCCACCCGGTTCGCGCTCAGCTTCGGCCGCTCCACCGAACCGGGCGGGGCCGAGCACTGGCGCGCCGGTGGCGTGATGCTGCAGCACATGCCCCAGGCGTCGCCCTCCGCCACCGGCGGCGGCTCGGGCGAGGGCGGTCTGCTCGCCGCCCGCGACATCGTGCACGGCGACGATGCCGAGAACTGGGGCCGTGCCAACCACCTGCTCGACACGGTCGAAACGCTGGAGCTGATCGGGCCGTCCGTTTCCCCCGCCGACCTTCTGGTGCGCCTCTTCCACGACGAGGCCCCCCGCGTCTTCGAGATGCAGCCGGTGCGCTTCGGCTGCACCTGCTCCGAGGAGCGGGTGCGCAACAGCCTGTCGATCTATTCGGCCCGCGACATCGCCAGCATGACCACCGACGAGGGCATCGTCACCGCCGATTGCCAGTTCTGCGGGGCGCATTACCGGCTCGACCCGGCCACCCTCGGCTTCGATGCCCCGGAGGCCCCGGGTGACACCGAGTGATCCCCTCACCCGCATTCTGAGGGCGGCGGGCACAGCACGCGCGGGATCGTCCGATTACGATCTCAACCCCGGCGTCACCCTGCCGGAGGGGCGGCGGCTGCGCCCCGCCGCCGTGCTCGTGGCGGTCGACACGGGCGGCGATGCGCCGCGCGTGATCCTGACCATGCGCTCTTCGGTAATGCGGCACCATCCCGGTCAGATCGCCTTTCCCGGCGGCAAGCAGGATGCGGGCGACCCGGACCTGCACGCCACCGCCCTGCGCGAGGCGCACGAGGAGATCGGCCTCGCCCCCGGTTCCGTGGAGATCCTCGCCGACCTGCCGCGCCACGAGACGGTCACCGGCTTCGACGTGACGCCGGTGCTCGCCCGCGTCACCGCACCCTTCACCGCCGTGGCCGAGCCGGGCGAGGTGGCCGAAGTGTTCGCCGTGCCGCTGGCGCACGTCCTCGATCCCGGCCGTTTCCGCGTCGAGCAGCGCCGCTGGAAGGGGACGTGGCGGCGCTATTACACGGTGCCTTTTGGGCCCTACTACATCTGGGGCGCGACCGCCCGCATCCTGCGGGTGATGGCCGATATGGCGGGCCGGTCATGAGGATCGAGGACGACTGGATCCGCCGCCCCGGGACCCGCGCGGTCTGTGACGCCCTTGTCGCTGGCGGCTACAGGGCGCTGTTCGTCGGCGGCTGCGTGCGCAACGCGCTTCTGGGCGTGCCGGTGGGCGATATCGACATCGCCACCGACGCGCCCCCCGAGGCGGTGATGGCCTGCGCGCAAGAGGCCGAACTCAGGCCGGTCCCCACCGGCATTGAACACGGAACGATCACCGTGGTCTCGGGCGGGGTGCCGCACGAGGTGACCACCTTTCGCGCCGATATCGAGACCGATGGACGCCATGCACAGGTGGCCTTCGGCCAGAGCATCGAGGCCGACGCGCGCCGTCGCGATTTCACCATGAACGCCCTCTATGCCACGCCCGACGGGCATGTGATCGACCCGCTTGGCGGGCTGCCCGATCTGCGCGCCCGCCGCGTCCGCTTTATCGGTGATCCGGCGCAGCGCATACGCGAGGACACCCTGCGCATCCTGCGGTTTTTCCGCTTTCACGCCTGCTACGGCGATCCCGAGGGCGGGCTTGACGCCGAGGGGCTCGCCGCGTGCGCCACCGCGCAAGACAGCCTCGCCACCCTCTCGCGAGAGCGGATCGGGGCCGAGATGCGCAAGCTTCTGGGCGCCCCGGATCCCGCGCCCTCGGTCGCCGCGATGCAGGCGGCGGGCGTGCTCGGGGCGATCCTGCCGGGGGCCGACGGCGCGGCGCTCGCCCCGCTTGTCCACATCGAGTCAGAGACCGGCACGCCCCCCGATTCCCTCCGCCGCCTCGCCGCGCTGGGCGGCGAGGATGTGCCGGAGCGGCTGCGCCTCTCGCGCGCCGAATCGCGGCGGCTGGCGCGCCTGCGCGACGGGATCGCGGACCCCGTGTCACCCGCCGAACTGGGCTATCGTCTCGGGGTCCGGGATGGCGGCGATATCGTGCTCCTGCGCGCGGCGCTCCTTGGCACGCCGCCTGCGCCGGACGCGTTCGACGATCTGCGGCGCGGCGCGGCGGCGGTCTGTCCCGTTCGCGCCACCGACCTGATGCCCGGGCATTCCGGGGCGGACCTCGGCCGCCGCCTGTCCGAGATCGAGGCCCGCTGGATCGCCTCGGGCTTTACCCTCGGTCGCGAGGACCTGCTGTGAGCACGCACCGTATCCTGCGGCTCGGCGCGCGCGGCGACGGCGTGGCCGAGGGGCCGCTCTTCGCGCCGCGCACCCTGCCGGGCGAGGAGGTGAGCGGCACGCAGGATGGCCAGCGCCTCGCCGATATCCGCATCCTCACGCCCTCTCCCGACCGTGTCCGCGCGCCCTGCCGCCATTTCGCGCAATGCGGCGGCTGCCAGCTTCAGCACGCCTCTGACGGCTTCGTGGCGGACTGGAAGGCAGAGCAGGTGCGCGCCGCGCTGCGCGGGCGTGGCATCGAGGCGGAGATCCTGCCGGTGCTCACCTCGCCGCCCGCCTCCCGCCGCCGCGCGGTGCTGGCGGCGCGGCGCACGAAATCCGGCGCGCTGGCGGGCTTTCACGCGCGGGCCAGCGATCTGGTGGTCGAGGTGCCCGACTGTCACCTGCTGCATCCCGATCTCATGCCCGCGCTGGGCGCGGCCCGCGATCTCGCGATCATCGGGACGAGCCGCAAGGCCGAAATCGCGGTCACGGCGACGCTGTCGCGCGCCGGTCCCGATCTCGCGGTTGCGGGCGGCAAGCCGCTCGACGGGCCGCTGCGTCTGGCGCTCGCGGCGCTGGCCGAGCGGCACGATCTCGCACGCCTGACATGGGAGGACGAGACGGTGCTCACCCGCCGCGCGCCGGTGCAGGATTTTGGCGGGGTGCCCGTGGTGCCGCCGCCCGGCGCCTTCCTTCAGGCCACCGCCGAGGGCGAGGCGGCCCTCGTGGCCGAGGTGCTGGCATGTCTCGACGGCGCGCGGCGTGTGGCCGATCTCTTTGCCGGGTGCGGCACCTTCACGTTTCCGCTGGCGCGGCGCGCGGCGGTGCACGCGGTCGAGGGCGCACCGGGGATGATCGCCGCGCTCGATCACGCCGCGCGGCACGCGCAGGGGCTGCGGCCCGTCACCCACGCGGCGCGCGATCTCTTTCGCCGCCCGCTCGATGCGCAGGATTTGGCTCGGTTCGACGCCGTGGTGATCGACCCGCCCCGCGCCGGGGCCGAGGCGCAGATCGCCGAGCTGGCGCGTTCGCGCGTGCCGCGTATTGCCCATGTCTCGTGCAACCCTGTGACATTCGCCCGCGATGCCGCGGCGTTGCTGGCCGCGGGTTATCGCATGGGGCCGGTGCGGGTGGTCGATCAGTTCCGCTGGTCGGCGCATGTCGAGCTTGCGGCGGGCTTTCACCTGCACTGACGGAATACCGACACGATACCGACGCGATACAGCTAGGCAATTTTCGCCGAATCCGGTACCTTGTGGAGAAAACCCAGAGGTCGGCAGCATGGGCACACCAATGAAGATCACCAGACGGACCACCCTTCTCGCAGGGGCCGCCGCGCTTGCCGGATGCGCCGGGCGGTCAAAGTTCCGCAGCTATCATGGCCCCGAGGTTACGCGCGTCATCGTCGACAAGGGCGCGCGCGAAATGTTCCTTTTGCACCAAGGGCGTATGCTAAAGCGCTACAAGGTCGACCTGGGCTTCGCCCCCGCCGGTCACAAGCGGTTCGAGGGCGATGGCCGAACGCCGGTGGGCGAGTACATCATCGACCGCCGCAATCCCGACAGCGCCTACCACCTGTCGCTCGGAATCTCTTATCCCGATGAGCAGGATATCGCCTATGCCCGCGCCCACGGACTGTCGCCCGGCGGCGACATCTTCATCCACGGCGACGCCAAAACCCTTGGTTTTCTTCGCTCTGACTGGACCGCGGGCTGCATTTCGGTGACCAACCGCGAGATGGAGGATGTCTATGCGATGGTGCGTAACGGCACGCCGATAACGCTGACCGCGTGATCAACTCCCCAGCGTCATCGTCCACCAAATCTTGCCGCCCGGGTCCTGATGCCAGGCAAAGCCCATCCGGCGCGCCTCGGATGACAGGATGACACGGCGGGTGACGTCGTCCTCCATCCAGGCGGCGAGGGTTTCGAGCTCGGTCTCATAGGTTTCCGAAATCGTTTCGCCTATGAATTCCCCTTCGTATTCAACGCGCTGTATCCTATCGAGCGGTGACGAACCGTCGGAGCCGAAATGCCACGGGCGCTCCTGAACCGACATGTCGCGGGAATGCGTCGCGGCGGCGGCTGTCAGCTTGTTGTCCAGGATGAGCGGTTTGACCCCGGCCCCTTCGCGAAGCGAATTGACGGCATCAAGCATCCGAAAGCGAACCTCGCGGGTTTCACCCGGCGATATCCGGTACACCCGCGGCAGTGGCTTGCCGTCGGGTCCCATCTGCGGCGACGACGCGGCGCAGGCCGCAAGCGCCAGAACGGCGCCCAGGAGTAGAACGTGAATGCGTATCATGATGCTGTGCCATCCAACTCTGTTTAGATTGCCTGCTTTAGCCCGGCCCCGGCGCTTTTTCAAACGGGCAGGAGCCCGAAATCGCATTGTCGCGCCCGTTTGAATTGCGATTGCGTCCTGAAAGACATACATTCATGTCAGTTGGCAGACAGGCGGAGTTCATACGATGTCATCATACATCCCCGGGAATATGAAACGGCGTGCGTTTCTCGCCGGAAGCGCGGCCATGGTCGGCGCGCCGGCCCTGGCGCAGAGCGTCGATGGTGTCGGCAGCGTCGAGATGGAGAGCGCGGTCACGCCATCGGTGCGGCGCAACATCTCGGCGTTCCGGATGCTCGACTGGCGACCTTATTTTTCCAACCTCAGGAACGGCGTTATCCTTTGCGATACCGATTCGCGCGCGGTACATTTCTGGGGCGAGGACGGCCAGACCTACAAGCTCTACCCCTCTTCCGTACCGCTGACGGACGAGTTGACGCGCCGGGGCCGCACGCGTGTGGTGCGCAAGGTCGAGGGGCCGGACTGGCGTCCCACGCCCTCCATGCTCGAGCGCAATCCCGAATGGCCTCCCTACGTGCCGCCGGGGCCGGACAATCCGCTCGGCACCCACGCGCTCTACCTGAGTTGGACCTATTATCGCATCCACGGCACCCACGACACGCGCAAGATCGGACGGCGGTCGTCCAGTGGCTGCATCGGGCTGTATAACGAGCATATCCAGGAGCTGTTCGCGCTCGCCAAGGTCGGCACGCAGGTGTTGTTGATTTGACGGGAAAAGGGCGGCAAACGCGCAGCTTGCGTCAAGATGAGTTTGCAATCTTCACAATTTGCTGATTATAGAGGCTTGTGAGGTAAGTCTTGGGTGCTTGGTCGTCTTTTCGTGGCCGGGCTCGAATCTGGAGGATCATGATGAAAAAACTCGTTCTCGCCGCCGCCTTTTCCGCCGCAGCATCCACCGGCTTTGCCGGAAACCTGGAAGAGCCTGTGGTCGAGGCACCGGTTATCGTCGAAGAAACCAACGCCAGCTCATCGGCCGCCGCCGTATGGGTGCCGCTGCTCCTGCTGGCGGTTGTCGCCGCGGTTGTCGTCGCCGACTGACAAAGTCTCTGTGCATGCGCACAAGGAAAGAGGCAGCGCCGGGGCGCTGCCTTTTTTCGTGCGGCTACGACGTCGTTGACAGTCAGTCGAGCCATCCCCCAAGATTGGTCTCCACGATGGACGACAGCGCGGCGATATGCGCGTCGTCATCGTTGAGGCATGGAATATAGGTGAAATCCTTGCCGCCGGCCTCCTCGAAACTTTCGCGGATTTCCTCGTTGATCTCTTCGAGCGTCTCGATGCAATCGGCGGAAAAGGCGGGGGCCATCACGGCGATATGTTTCTTGCCGTCCTCGCGCGCAAGGCGGGCCACCTCGTTCACAGTATAGGGCTTGAGCCACTCCTCGGGGCCGAACACGGACTGGAAGGTGGTGGTAATCTCTGTCTCTTCCCAGCCGAGACGCTCGCGCAGGAGCCGCGTCGTCTTCTGGCACTGGCAGTGATACGGGTCGCCCTGCATCAGGTACCGCTTGGGCATCCCGTGATAGGACACGACGAGCATCTCGGGGCGCGTCTGCGCCTCTCCATAGGCGCGTTCCACCGATTGCGCGAGCGCTTCGATATAGAGCGGATGCTCGAAATAGGGTTCGACGACGCGCGCCACAGGCTGCCACGTCTCCTGCATCAGCGCGCGAAAGAACTGGTCGTTGGCCGTGGCCGAGGTCGCCCCGGCGTAATGCGGATAGAGTGGAAAGAACAGGATGCGGGTACAGCCCGCCTGCGTTAGCGCGCGCACCTTCGACGTCGTTGACGGGTTGCCGTAGCGCATGCAGAAATCGACCATCACATCGTCGCCATAACGCGCGTGCAGCGCGTCAGCGAGCTTTGCGGTCTGATTGCGGGTTATGGTCATCAGCGGGCTTTCACCCTTTTCTTCGTTCCAGATCGACTTGTAGGCGGCGCCCGAGGTGAACGGCCGCTTGCTGAGGATGACGAGTTGAAGAAGCGGCTGCCATTTCCACGGCGCGTAGTCGATCACCCGACGATCCGAGAGAAACTCGTTGAGATAGCGCCGCATCGGCCAATAGCTGTAGTGATCCGGCGTACCGAGATTGGCCAGCAGGATGCCGGTTTTGGCGCGCGGCACCTTGGGGTGGTCGGCGGGGGCGTGGCTGGGGCGCGTCGCGTCGCGGTTGGCATCGAGCATGGCACAGGTGTCCCTTCTGGCGGATCACCGCTGACATAACGGTTACGCAAGCGGGGTCAATCTTCCAGCGGATTTTCCCGTGTTCCCAGGGCATCCGCCAGCCGCACGGTGGCCGAACCGGGGCGTTTGGGCTTGGGCTGGCCAGGGTCCGGCGCCCAGCCTGTGAGAAAGATCATCTCGGCGCTGACCCGTATACCGCCTTCGGGATGCGCAAAATCCCGCGCATAAATGTCGCAGGCCCGCGCCAGAACATCCCGTCGCAGCACCCGGCGCTGGCGCGCGTCCATCGCGTTGGTCTCACCCATGGCGCGTAGCTCGCGCATCAGCGCGAGGGTGTCATCATAGCGCAGGTCGAGCGGCAGCCGATCCGCCACCGGCAGAGCGAAGCCGGCGCGCTGCAACAATGCGCCGAGATCGCGGATGTCGCCCATCGGC
Source organism: Roseovarius ramblicola (assembly GCF_042430665.1). Taxonomy (NCBI): domain Bacteria; kingdom Pseudomonadati; phylum Pseudomonadota; class Alphaproteobacteria; order Rhodobacterales; family Roseobacteraceae; genus Roseovarius; species Roseovarius ramblicola. Next base: position 338,637 of record NZ_JBHMEC010000008.1, read on the forward strand.
AGCACACGCGGAGACAATCCCCCGGTCACGTCCGCTTCTGCCTGCGCCAGCGTGGCGCGTAATTCCTGAAGGCTTCCGCCCCCGAACAGCACCGCGAGCATCAGGCCGTCGGGGCAAAGCGCACGGCGCGACTGGACGAGCTGTCCCACCGGGTCGTCGGCCCAGTGCAGGCAGAGCGCGTGGATCACGAGGTCATGCGCCCCGGGTCGCAGCGCCAGCGTCTCGTCGTCGGTGACCACCGTCGCGCCGGGGTACTTCCCCTGCCAGAAATCGCGAAACCCGGTGACGATGGCGGGAGACGTAAAGGACTTGTTAACCATCTGCAGCCGATCCTCGATCTCCTCGGCGGCGAGCGCGTGCAGGAACAGTTTCGGCGCGCGCAGTGCGCGGGCACGCTGGCGGAACAGGGCGGATCGGTCGGTGAGCCTCGGCTGTGTCATGGGAGAAACCTAGAATGGCGCACGTGGCATTACAAATGGCGGTTCGCCTCGTCTATCCACCGCGCTGCACCCTGTGCGGTGCGACGGTGGATGACGCGTTTGGGCTGTGCGGTGCCTGCTGGCGCGATACGCCCTTCATCACCGGGCTGGTTTGCGACCTGTGCGGCAGCCCGCTGCCCGGCGACGCGGACGCCGGGGCGGTTCATTGCGATGACTGCCTCGCCACTGCGCGGCCGTGGTCGCACGGGCGGGCGGCGCTGCGCTATGACGCGAACGGGCGGCGTCTGGTGCTGGCGCTCAAGCATGGCGACCGGCACGATGTGGCGCTCCCCGCCGGCAAATGGCTCGCGCGGAGCGCGCAGCCGATGCTGTCGTCCGGCATGGTGGTCGCGCCCGTGCCGCTGCACTGGACGCGGCTGCTCGCGCGGCGATTCAACCAGTCGGCCCTGCTGTCGCGGGCCCTCGCGTGCGAGACCGGTCTTGCGCACATCTCCGATCTTCTGGTGCGCAAGCGACGGACGCGCCGCCTGAAGGGGCTCGACCGGGCCGCGCGCCACGCGGCGCTCGACGGTGCGATCCGTGTCAACCCGCGGCATCTCGGGTCGCTGCCGGGCGCGCGCCTGCTCCTCGTGGATGACGTGATGACTTCGGGAGCGACGTTTTCCGTGGCTGCACAGATCTGTTTCGCGGCGGGTGCGGAGGAAGTGTGTGTCCTCGCACTGGCGCGCGCGGCCCGGGATGCCTAAGTTCCTGCCAGAACAGGACAGGACGACACATGCCACAGATCGAAATCTACTCCTCGCCGCTTTGCGGCTTTTGCCATGCGGCCAAGCGGCTTCTGAAAAAGAAGGGTGCCGCCTTTTCCGAGATCAACGTGCTTGCGCAACCCAGGCGCAAGGCCGAGATGATGGGCCGTGCTGGCGGTCGCCACACGGTGCCGCAGATCTTCATAGGCGAGACCCATGTCGGCGGCTGCGACGAGCTCTATGCGCTCGACCGGGCGGGCAAGCTCGATACCCTGCTGCAGGGCTGAGCCATGCGCGCCGCTCTCCTTCAGCTTACCTCAGGCGATGATCCCGGCGACAACCTCGCCGTGGTGCGCGCGCGGATGCAAGAGGCGGCAGCGGACGGGGCTGAATTCATCCTAACCCCGGAGGTGACGAATTGCGTTTCGACCAGCCGCAGCCATCAGCGGGCGGTGGTGCGTCACGAGGCGGATGACCCGACGCTCGCCGCGCTCTGCGCCGAGGCAGACAGGCTCGGGGTATGGCTGCTCATCGGTTCGCTTGCCCTGAAGACCGACGATCCTGACGGACGGTTCGCCAACCGGTCCTTCCTGATCGGCGCCGATGGCGTGATCCGCGCGCGATATGACAAGATTCACATGTTCGATGTGGAGGTTAGCCCCGAGGAGACGTATCGAGAATCCGAGGGCTTTCGCCCGGGCACAAGCGCGGTTCTGGCTGATACGCCCTGGGGCCGGCTGGGGATGACGGTTTGTTACGATGTCCGGTTTCCCGGTCTCTATCGCCGTCTGGCGCAGTCGGGGGCGGAGATTCTGACTGTCCCGGCGGCGTTTTCACATGTTACCGGGGCTGCCCATTGGCAAAGTTTGCTGCGCGCCCGCGCCATCGAGACCGGGTGTTTCGTCCTCGCGCCCGCGCAGACCGGCACCCATTCAGCCAGCCGGGGGCAGGCGCGGCGCACGCACGGGCACAGCCTTGTCGTCGGTCCCTGGGGCGAGGTGATCGCCGATGGTGGCACCGGGGCCGGGATCATCACGGTTGATCTTGACCTGTTGGAGGTGGCACAAGCGCGCAGGCGTGTGCCGTCGCTGCGCCATGACCGGGATTTCGATGGCCCCTGAATGGAAGAGACTCAGAGCAATTCCCTCGCGGTCGCGCTTTTCAGCGAGATCCTCACGAACGATCAGTTGATTCGCTCGCGCCTGAGCCGCGTGCTGCCCAAGGGTATGGAAATCTCGCATTTCGCGGTACTCAACCACCTGGCCCGGACCGGCGAAGAGCGCAGCCCGGCGCAGCTTGCCAAGAGTTTTCATGTCACCCGCGGCGCCATGACAAACACACTGTCCAAGCTCGAATGGGCGGGCTACGTCCATATCCGTCCCGATTGGGAGGACGCGCGGCGCAAGATGGTGTCGATCAGCCGATCGGGAACAATGGCGCGCGATGCCGCCTTGCTGGCGATCACGCCAATGGTGTCGGAACTGATCGCCGATCTTGGAGAGGCGCGGGTGCGTTCAAGCCTGCCGGTGCTGCGCGAGCTGCGCGCCAAGCTCGAGGGTTGAGCGCCGGGGGCCGCACGCACCAGGCGGCCCCCGGCGGGTGCCTCAGGCGTCGGCGGTCCGGGGCTGGGCGGCCTGCCTGCGCTTGACTTCCTGCCGGTAGAGCTCCACGAAATCGATGCTTTCGAGGTTGAGCGGCGGGAAGCCGCCATCGCGGGTCACGTCGCTGACGATCCGGCGCATGAACGGGAATATCTGGCGCGGGCATTCAATCAGCAGGTAGGGATGCAACTGGTCGTCGGGCACGCCCTCGACGTGGAACACGCCGACATACTCCATTTCCATCAGGAACAGCACATCCTGGCTTTCCTTGTCCTGCGAGGTGATGTTGACCTTGCACGCCACTTCGTACTGGTGCTCCACGGACCGCTTCTTGGCGTCGAGACTGACAGACACCTGCACGTCAGGCTGGACCTCGCCGCCGGTGCCCCGTTGGGCGAGCACGTTCTCGAACGAGAGATCGCGTACGAACTGGGTAAGAATTTGCATCCGCATCTGCGGCGACGTCGCGCCTTCATCGGCTTGCGGGGCGGCGCCGTTATCCTGATCGGCCATCGGAGTCTCCTGGTGAAAATACGCTTCGCCAGTGCTTAGCAGGCGGCGCTGCGGGCCTCAATGCCTTGTCCAGCCGGAGGTCCCGCGCTCGACCGGGTCGACGGTCTCGTAATCGCCCTCGATGATGTCGGGTCGGGCCGGGCCACCACCGTCTCTGCCGCGTGCCCCGTGGACGATGATCCGCTCGCGTATCCGGGCAAAGATGACCTCGCGCACCGGCGGCAACAGCAGCGCAAAGCCGACCGTGTCGGTAAAGAACCCCGGCGTCAAAAGCAGCGCCCCGGCAAACAGGATCATTGCGCCGTGAACGAGCGGGGCAGAGGGATCGCCCTGCCCGTCGAGTGCGGCGCGCAGCCGGTTCATCTCGGCAAGCCCCTGCCGACGCAAAAGCGTGGTGCCGATCACGGCGGTCAGAACCACGACAGCCAGCGTCGGCCACAGCCCGATCAGGCCGCCCACCTCGATGAACAGCGCGATCTCGATCAGTGGCACCACGATAAAGGCGATCAGAAGCCACATTGGCAAACCCTTTCCTTTCGGGACCCTTGTGGTGGACTTGGCCCATCACGTCACCTACATAGGGATGCAAGAGACAGCCTGCCATGCCCCGCACGACAAGAGGTGCTCATGAATTCGCCGATCCTGCAATTGCTGGTGCTCGCCGGCATCGCCATTTTTCTCATTTTGCGGCTGAAGAGCGTTCTTGGCACGCGGGACGGCTTCGAGGGCCAGCCGCGCACCAAACCGGTCGAGAGGGCGGGCGAGCGACACGGCTTCGAGGTGATCGAGGGCGGCCCCGATCACGACATCATCGACAATGTTCCCGAGGATTCCGACGCCGCCGCGGCGCTCGCCGAGATGAAGCGCATCGAGCCCGATTTCGGCGTGACCGATTTCATCCAGGGGGCACGCGGCGCCTACGAGATGATCCTCATGGCCTTCGAGCGCGGCACGCTCGACGAGGTTACTCCGTTCCTGTCGCCGGATGTCTACGAGGCCTTCGCGGAGGTCGTGGATGCGCGGCAGCAGCAGGGGTTGACGGTCGAGGCTGAATTCGTGGGGGTGCGTCATATCTCGATCGGCGATGCCCGCTTCGATTCCGATGCGCGCCGCGCCGAGATCGACGTGCATTATGTCGGCGAGCTCATCACCGTCGTGCGCGACGCCAACGGCGAAATCGTCGAGGGCGAGCCGGGGCGCAGCAAGCGGCAGAAGGATAGCTGGACCTACGAGCGTATCATGGGCTCGGGCGATCCCAACTGGCGGCTCGTTGCTACGGGCGAATGACGGGCGCGCTTCGCGCGATCCTTCTCATGCTGGCGCTGTCGCCGGTCGCCCCGGTCAGCGCCGCGGATATCCGTAACGAGGTGGCCGATTTCGCCGACCTGCCGCGCTGGCCCCATGACGACCACGCTGCTGCGCTGTCGGTGTTTCTCGAGACATGTCCCGATATGGCGGGTGCCGATTGGCAGTCGCTCTGCGCATTGGCGCAGACGGATCCCGCGCCACGCACCTTCTTCGAGTTGTTCTTTCGCCCGGTCCTCATCACCGACGGGACTCCGGCGCTGTTCACAGGTTACTTCGAGCCCGAGCTGTTCGGTGCGCTGCGCCCCGACGCGCGCTATAGGCACCCGGTCTATCGCCTTCCGCCCGAGGCGCGGAATTCGAGTGTCTGGCTTTCGCGCCGGGAGATTGTGACCGGTGACGTCATGCAGGGGCGTGGACTCGAGATCGCCTGGGTGGACGATCCGGTGGAACTGTTCTTTCTCCAAATTCAGGGCTCGGGGCGCATCCGGCTGCCCGATGGGCGGGTGATCCGCGTGGGGTACGCGGGCTCCAACGGCCATTCCTACCGCTCCATCGGGGTCGAGCTTGTGCGGCGCGGCATCTACAAGGCGCATCAGGTTTCGGCGCAGGTCATCAAGAACTGGGTGCGGCGCAATCCCGTCGCCGGGCGCGAGCTCCTGCTTCACAACCCCTCCTACGTGTTCTTTCGCCGCATCGACGAGGTGCCGCCCGAGCGCGGCCCGCTGGGTGCGATGAACCGTTCGGTGACGCCGGGGCGCACCGTCGCGGTCGATCCCGCCCATGTGCCGCTCGGTGCGCCGGTCTGGATCGAGACGGAGGGCCACGACCCGATGCACCGCCTGATGGTGGCGCAGGACACCGGCTCGGCCATCAGGGGGCCTCAGCGCGCGGACATATTCTTTGGTGCCGGAGACGCGGCGGGCCGCCGCGCCGGGCGGCTGCGCGATAGGGGGCGGATGCTGGTTCTGATGCCGATTCAGCGCGCCTATGCCATGCTCACGGACCCGTTCGAATGACCCGAAAGCGGCAATTGCGTCCCGACGAGATGACCCTCTGGCAAGAGGTCGCGCGCCGCACGGAGCCGCTCGGCCCGAAGCGCAGGCAGGCGACGATGATGCCCGACAAGACGTCGACGCCGCCCGGCCCCGCTTCCGAAGAGGCCAGCCCCGTCCCTGCCTTCCGTCTCGGAGACGCAGCACGGGGAGATGGCCCGCGTCACGATGTGCTGCCGGGCATCGCCGAGCGGATTGCCGCGGCTCCGGTTGCAATGGACCGCAAGTCCTTCCACCGGCTCAAGCGGGGCAAGCTCGCCCCCGAAGCCAGGCTGGATCTGCACGGCATGACCCTGGACGATGCACATGGTGCGCTTACGGGGTTCATCCTGCGCGCGCACGGCGCGAACAAGCGGCTTGTGCTGGTGGTCACCGGCAAGGGCAAGGATCGCGATGACGGGGGCCCGATTCCGGTGCGGCACGGTGTGCTGCGCCACAACGTGCCGCAATGGTTGCGTCTGCCTCCGCTAGGACCACTGGTGCTTCAGGTGACCGAGGCCCATATCCGCCACGGCGGCGGCGGCGCCTATTACGTCTATCTAAGGCGCCGCAGGTAGGGCGGGGCGCGCGCGGGCCACACCGATCATCATCATGACGGTGGTAAAGGCGAAATAGCCCGCGATGACCACGAATTGCGCCTCGATCCCGAAGCCGAGATCAATGGCCAGCCCGGTGATGCCGGGGCCGAGGGCGGTGCCGAAAACCATGATCGCGGCCGCCATCGCCTTGATCCGGCCCATGTTGGCGCTGCCGTAGAATTCGGCCCAGAATGCGTTGGGAACGATGCTGTTGGCCCCAGTGGTCAGCCCGAGCATGACGAAACCCGCAAGCAGCAAGAGCGGCCCCTCGGCGACCGAGAACAGCAGGAACGCCGCGATCATCGGGATCTGGATGAACGGCAGCACCCGCGCCGTGCCAAGCCGGTCGAGGACCAGCCCCGAGAGCGCCATCGCCCCGACGGAGACGGCGGTATAGATCGGGAACATCGCCACAAGCTCGACATGCGCGATCTGTTTGACCTCCGCGATATAGACCTGTTGGAAGAAGAACGCGGTGTTGAAGGCCGACGGCCCGAGTAACGCCGGGACCATGAACCAGAACAGGAAATGCCCCAGCGCCTGTCCCCGCGTCCAGTGCCGCCCCTCCATTCCGAGCGACTGGCTGGTCTGCGCCCAGCTTTGCGGTGTGCGTTCGCGCCGCAGCAGCAGCAGCAGGAACGGGATGCCGAGGATCGCGATCGCAGACGCCACGAGCCACAGGCTGCGCCAGTCATGCGCGACAAGCAGCGAAGCGAATGTCAGTGGCAGGATCGCCTCGCCAAGCGCGTTGCCCAGCGTCGCCACCGATAGCGCCTTGCCCCGGCTGGCGACAAACCAGCGCGCCATCGCCACCACTGCGAGATGGCTCATCATCCCCTGCCCGGTAAATCGCAGCGCAAAAACGATCACCGGCAACAGCCACCACACCGGGTTGAGCGCCATGGAAAGACAGGCCAGCATCATCGCGACAAGCACCACCGGCGCAAGCACGCGCACGCGAAACAGGTCCGTCAGCCCCCCTGCCCAGACCATCACCAGCGCCGAGGCCGTGGTGCCGAGGCTGTATATACCGCCCCATTGCCCGTGGCTGAGATCGAAAACGGCGCGGATTTCCCCGGCAAAGACCGAAATGAAATAGGTCTGTCCGAAACTCGACAGGAAGGTGAGCAACACCCCCGCCGCGAGCCATGGTGCGTTGTCCCGGAGAAAAGCGAGAATCGACATGTGGTTTCGTCGCGCGAAACCTTCGCGAAGAAAAGCGGAAACTGACCGCGTGGCTGCAGTCCCGGCGTCGCCCATGCTTGTGATCAGTCGCAAGGGGGGCGCGGTGCACGTGCGAATCTGCTATCTTGCCCCGACCTTGCAATCTCCGGAGGCCCCATGCCCCGCCAGACCCGGCTCATCCTTTGCCCCATCAACCTGCGCCATGTGCAAATGGAATACTCGGCTTATACCGAGGCAGTCGAAATGGCGCGGCGACGCGGCGCGCGGCTCATCGTGGCGACGGTCGCGCCCGAGATCGAGCGCAACATGAATATCTACAATTCCGAAGCCTATTGGGGTGAGGAGCTCAAGAAATTCGTTGCCGCCCATCCCGCCGACGGGATCGATGTGGAACTGATCGTGCGTAAGGGGGCCACGCACCGCCAGATCGTCAAGCTTGCCGACGAGCGCAATGTCGATCTGATCGTGATGGAATCGGCCAACCCGAAGGTGCAGGATTACCTGCTCGGAACCACCGCCAGTCACGTCGTGACCCATGCCGAATGCTCGGTTTACGTGGTGCGGAACTAGCCCGGCAGCGCGCCGTCGAGCACGTATCGCAGGATATCGACCACCTGCTCCGGCTCCCGTGCCACGGCCAGCGCGGCGGCGTTCACCTCCTTGAGCGCGTGGTCGTGCTCGGCCGGTTGCAGCACGATCAGCGACTTGCCAAGCGCGGCGGCATAGCCCGCGTCGAAGGCGGCGTTCCACTGCTTGTACTTGTCGCCAAAGCGGACGACCACGATATCCGCCTCCGCAATCCCCTTGCGCGTGCGGATGGCGTTGACCATCGCGCCCTTGTGATCGTGCCAGTACTTGTCCGCCTCGTCCCCGAGGATCGCCACCCCGCAATCGTCACTCGCCGCGTGATCCGTCACCGGGGCCGAAAACGAGATATCGAGACCATCGGCCCCCGCGATGATCCGCTCGCGCCAATCTGTATGGATTTCGCCTGACAGGTATATCTTGAGCATCGCGTTATCCTCCTTCATCCGCGCAGCGTGCCGCCCGTGGCCTTCTGCACCTTGTCGATGATTTTTGCGCTGACCGCCTCGATATCGGCTTCCTTCAGCGTCTTGTCGCGGGGCTGCAGGCGCACGGTCATCGCCAGCGATTTCTTGCCCTCGCCCAGATTGCCACCGATGAACTCGTCAAAGATGCGCACGTCCTCGATGAGCTGCTTGTCGGCCCCGGCGGCGGCATTGACCAGCGTCAGCGCCTCGACCCCGCTATCCACGACAAAGGCGAAATCGCGCTCCACCGCCTGCAGGTCGCTGATCCCCAGCGCCCCGCGCGAGGCCGAGGCCCTGCGCGGCAGCGGGATTTCGGCGGGGTAAAGTGTATAGGCCATCACCGGCCCCTTCACGTCCAGCGCGCGCAGAACGCGTGGGTGCAGCTCGCCGAACACGCCCAGCACCTTCCTGGGCCCGAGGCAGATCATACCGTGCCGCCCGGGATGCCACCAATCGCCCGCGCCACGCAGGATCTGCACCTTGGCAGGCGCGCCCATCCCCGTCAGGATCGCCTCGGCATCGGCCTTGGCGTCGTATAGATCGGCGGCGCGCGCGCTGCCATGCACGTCCTTGGGGCTGGTCTGACCCACGAGGATGCCGCTCACCAGCAGGCTCTGCTCCTCCGGCTCGCCGCCGTGAAAGGCGTGGCCCACCTCAAAGAGCGCGATGTCCATGATCCCGCGCGCCTGATTGCGGGCCGCCGCCTGCAACAGGCCGGGCAGCAGGGCAGGGCGCAGATGGCTCATCTCTGAACTGATCGGGTTGGCGAGCCTTGTGGCGTCCCCGCCGCCGCCGAAGAGCGCCGCCGCCTCGCGGTCGATGAAGCTGTAGGTGACGCATTCGTTGTAGCCGAGCGCCGCCGCACCGCGCCGCGCGATCTGCGCGCGTTTCTGCATCGGGCTGAGGATCGGCTTGGGCACACCGGGCTGTACCCGGGCCATCGGGCGGCCCTCGAGCCTGGTCAAGGATGCGATCCGCGCCACCTCCTCGACGAGGTCCGCCTCGCCCATGATGTCGGGCCGCCAGCTTGGCACATGCGCCATGCTGCCCTCGAGCCGGAAGCCGAGCGCCGTCAGCGTCTGCCGCTGATCACTCTCGGGGATGTCCATGCCGACGAGCGAGCGCACCCGCGCAGGATCGAGCCGGTAGGCACGCGCCGTGTCCGGCACCTTGCCCGCCACCACGCGGTTCGACGGCGCACCTCCGCACAGGTCGAGGATCATCTGTGTCGCGAGATCCAGCGCCTCGTGATTGAACGCCGGGTCGATGCCGCGCTCGTTGCGATAGCGCGCATCGGAATTGATCTTGAGTGCACGGCCCGTGGTCGCGATCTGGACGTGATCCCACACCGCCGCCTCGAGAAAGACGTTGACCGTCTCTTCGGTGCAGCCGGTCGCCAGCCCGCCCATGATTCCGCCGATGCTCTCGATGCCCGTGTCGTCCGAGATCACCACCTGACCAGGGCCGAAGGTGTAGTCCTTCTCATCGAGGCCGGTCAGCGTCTCGCCTCCCCTGGTGCGATGCACCCGCAGATCGCCGGCCACCTTGTCCGCGTCAAAGACATGCAGCGGGCGGTTGCGGTCATAGGTGAAGAAATTTGTGATATCGACAAGCGCCGATATGGGCCGCAGCCCGATGGCACGCAGCCGGTCCTGAAGCCAGGCAGGGGAGGGGCGGTTCTGCACCCCGCGGATGAGCCGCCCGGCAAAGACGTGACAGCCGCCCTCGGCGGTATCCTCGTCGATGACGATGCCGACGGGGCAGGTGAACTGCCCTTCGATATCCGCCGTCGCGGCAGGCTTCAGCGTACCGAGCCCGCGAGCCGCCAGATCGCGCGCTATCCCCCGCACGCCGAGCGCGTCGGGCCGGTTCGGCGTGATTGCGATCTCGATCACCGGATCCACCTTGGCCGGGTCGTTCTCGGCCAGCCAGTCGGTGAACCGCTCGCCCACCTCGCCCGAAGGCAGTTCGATAATGCCGTCGTGCTCCTCCGACAGCTCCATCTCGCGCTCCGAGCACATCATGCCGTGGCTCTCGATCCCGCGGATCTTGCCCACCCCGATGGTGGTGTCGATGCCGGGCACGTAGACACCCGGCTTGGCGATCACCACGGTGATCCCTTCGCGCGCGTTGGGAGCCCCGCAGATGATCTGCGTCTCGCCCGCATCGGTCGCCACCCGGCAGACCCGCAGCTTGTCGGCATCGGGATGCTTCTCGGCGCTGATCACCTTGCCGATGGTGAAATCGCGCAGCCGCGCCGCCGGGTCGCTCACGCTCTCCACCTCGAGGCCGAGATCGGTCAACGTCTCTGTGATCTCGTCCACGTTGGCCGAGGTGTCGAGGTGATCCTTGAGCCAGGACAGTGTGAATTTCATGGGTCTTTCCGCCTGCAGTGCCGGGTCACTCCGCGCTTTAGCGGATATGGCGGGCATGGAAAACCCCGCTTCGCGGCGGGGCTTTCCGCGTTTGGCGGTGGTGGGCGGGGTCAGCCTGTCCAGCGCCCCGAAAAGTCGAAGGCGTTGTCATAGCCAAAGAGCGCGACCGCCCCGCCGGTATGGAGGAACACGACCCGCTCGCCCTTCTTGAAATGACCCTTGCGAATGAGGTCGATAAAGCCCGCCGCGCCCTTGGCCGAATAGACCGGATCGAGCAGGATCGCCTCCAGTTCCGCGAACATACGGATTGCCTCGATGCCGCTCTCCGTCGGGATGCCATAGCCCTCGCCCACGTAATCGGTGTTGGCAACCACGTCCTCACGCGCCACCACGCCCGCACAGCCCAGCTTGTCCGCCGTCGCACAGGCGAGGTTGTAGACGTTCTCCTCCTGCTTGGGCTTCGGCGCGCGCACCCCGATCCCCAACAGCGGGATTTGCGCGTTCATCGCCTTGAGCCCGGTAATCAGCCCCGCCTGCGTGCCCGCGCTGCCGGTGGCATGCACGATATGGTCCACCTTGAGCGCGCGGTCGTTGAACTGCGCCAGCATCTCGAAGGCACAATTGACATAGCCAAGCGCACCTGTGGGGTTCGAGCCTCCGCCGGGGATCGTGTAGACGCGGCGACCCTCGGCGCGAAACCGCTCGGCGACCTGTTCCATTTCGGCGTTCATGTCGCCGCCGCCGGGGCGCTTCTCGGTCGTCGCCCCGTGCAGGTGATCAAGCAGCACGTTGCCGTTGTTGTTGTAGTTGGCATTGTTCGAGCCGGTCCGGTCCTCCAGCAGGATATGGCACGCCATCCCCATCTTGGCGGCGAAGGCGGCGGTCTGGCGGGCGTGGTTCGACTGCGTGGCGCCTTGCGTCATCACCATGTCGGTACCCTGCGCCTCGGCCTCGGCCATCAGGAATTCGAGCTTGCGGGTCTTGTTGCCGCCGGTGCTGAGGCCGGTGCAATCGTCCCGCTTGATCCAGATTTCCGGGCCACCCAACTCGGCGCTCAGCCGGTCGAGTCGTTCGAGCGGGGTGGGCAGGTGCGCGAGGAAATGGCGGGGAAAGCGGGCGAGATGCATGAGACGGCCTCCGGTTAATATGCGTTTATCGGATATTATGGCGTGACAAAAACGCTGTCCAATGCCAATCCTGCCAAAGATCATGCAGAATATGCAATATGCGCCTCGAATGGCTTGACGATATCCTGGCCGTGGCCGACGCTGGATCGCTGGCGCGCGCTGCCGAGTTGCGCCATGTCAGCCAGCCGGCGCTCACCCGGCGACTGCGTGCGATCGAGGCGGCCTTGGGCGTGCCGCTCTTCGAGCGTCGCCACAAGCCGCTGACGCTCCTGCCCGAGATCGCGCCACACTTGCCCGCCATGCGCAGCCTCGCCGCGCAGTTGCGGCAGTTGCGCGACGGGCTGGCGCAGAGCGGTGGCGCACGCGGCCTGACGCTCGCCTGCCAGCACGCGATCACAACCACCCATTCACCCGCCATCGTCGCCGCCCTGACCCGGGGACAGGCGCGTCCCGTGCGCGTGCGCTCAGAGAACCGCGAGGATTGCCTGCTGCGGCTCCTTGCCGCCGAGGCTGATCTCGCCGTGGTCTACGACGTGCCACATATCGCGCCGCTCGCGCCGGGTGGTGCCTTCGAGCGCCTGTCGCTTGGCTCCGAGCGCCTGATCCCCGTGGCCGCGCCCGGCCTGCCGACCGGGGGCGAATTGCCCTATATCGGGTATCCCGGCGATGTCTTTCTCGGGCAGGTGATGGATCGGGCGCTCCTGCCCCGGATCGGGCCGGACCGGCGCTTGCGCCGCTGTGCCGAGACGGCGCTCACACTGGCCGCGCACGAATACGCGCGTCGCGGAATCGGAGTGGCGTGGCTGCCGGAATCGATGGCGCGCGAAGACCTGTCTTCAGGACGGCTCGTCCGCCTCGCCCGCGACGTCCCGGCGCTGGATATGGAGATATGGATGATCCGCCTGCCCCGCGCGGTTGGTGGCGGCTGCGACGAGGACTGGCAGCGGCTGGCAGACACGCTCAGCCTTGCGCCCCCGACGCCGCTTTGATTTAAGCATCGCGTTGCCCTGTCCGGAGGCCGCTCGATGGTCGATATCGCCACCCGCGTCTACAACCACCGCTGGAAGCTGGACCCGATCGTCCGCTCGCTCATCGACACCGATTTCTACAAGCTTCTGATGTGCCAGACGGTGCGCCGCAACCGGCCCGACACCAACGTGACCTTCTCGCTCATCAACCGCACCTCCTCGATCCGGCTTGCCGATCTCGTGGATGAGGGCGAGCTCCGCGAGCAGCTCGACCATATCCGAACCCTGTCGTTGTCCCGCGGTGAGAGCACCTGGATGCGCGGCAACACCTTCTACGGCAAGCGGCAGATGTTCACGCCCGAGTTCATGGACTGGTTTGAGGGGCTGCGCCTGCCACCCTATCATCTTGAGCGGCGCGAAGGGCAATACGAGCTCACCTTTGAAGGCAAGTGGCCCGAGGTGATGCTGTGGGAAATCCCGGCGCTCGCGGTGTTGATGGAGCTTCGGGCGCGCGCCGTGCTGGGCAAGATGAAGAAATTCGAGCTTCAGGTGCTCTACGCCCGCGCCATGACCAAGCTGTGGGAAAAGGTCGAGTTCCTGCGCCCGCTCGACGGTCTGCGCATCGCGGATTTCGGCACGCGGCGGCGGCATTCGTTCCTGTGGCAGGACTGGTGCGTGCAGGCCATGCGCGAGGGTCTGGGCGATCGCTTCGTCGGCACGTCGAACTGCCTTATCGCCAAGAACCGCGATCTCGAGGCGATCGGCACCAACGCGCATGAATTGCCGATGGTCTATGCCGCGCTGGCCGAGACCGACGAGGAGCTTGCCCGCGCGCCCTACAAGGTGCTCGCCGACTGGCACGAGGAGCATGACGGCAACCTGCGCATCATCCTGCCCGACACCTTCGGCACCGAGGGGTTCCTGCGGCACGCGCCCGAGTGGCTGGCAGGCTGGACGGGTATCCGCGTCGATTCCGGCCAGCCCGAAGCGGCGGCAGAGGCCGCGATCGAGTGGTGGAAAGCGCATGGCGAAGACCCCCGTGACAAGATGATCATCTTTTCCGACGGGTTGGACGTGGCGCGCATTTCAGAGCTGCACCGGCGATTTGCGGGCCGGGTGCGCACCTCGTTCGGCTGGGGCACGCTTCTCACCAACGATTTCCGCGGGCTCACCCCCGATGATGCACTGGCCCCCTTCTCGCTGGTGTGCAAGGCCGTCTCCGCCGAGGGCAAGCCAACGGTGAAGCTGTCGGACAACCCGCGCAAGGCGATGGGCCCCCGGGAAGAAATCGCGCGCTATCAAAGGGTCTTCGACGTCGGCGAGCAGACCGAGATCGACGTCTTGGTCTGAGACCGCGCGGCGCTGTATGGTTTTCGTGGGCCCATCGCAACCCGATCCTGTGCGCGCTCACCGCAACCCGATCCCTGTGCGCGCTCACCGCACGACGAACTCGGCGTGCAACGCGCCCGCCGCCTTGATGCTCTTGAGGATGTCGATCATGTCGCGGGGCGCGACGCCGAGCGCATTGAGCCCGGCGATCACCTCGGCGAGCGAGGTTCCCCCGGGAACCTCGGCAAGCCCGATCCCACTCTCTTCCTCGATACTGGCCTTGGTGCGCGGCACCACCACCGTCTCGCCCCGCGCGAACGGATTGGGTTGGACGGCGAGCGGCCTCTCCTCGATGCGCAGGGTCAGGTTGCCCTGCGAGACGGCGACACGCGAGATGCGCACATCCTGCCCCATCACGATGGTGCCGGATCGCTGGTCCACCACGACCCGCGCCTTGCGCTCCGGCTCGACCATCAGGTTCTCCACCCGTCCGAGGGCATGCGCCGGCGAGCGCGCGCGCATAGCTTCGATATCGAGCCGTACCGTGCCCGAATCGAGCATCAGTGCGACGGTCCGGCCCACGGCGCCGTTGATCGCGCGCTCGATGCGGGCCGCGGTGGTGAAATCCGGTTCGCGCAGCGCCAGCCGCAGGCTCTCCAGCCCCGCGAAATCGAAATCCACCTCGCGCTCGACCCTCGCCCCGGACGGGATGGTTCCCGATGTCGGCACACCCTGCACCACACCGCCCGAATCGCCCTCGGCGGCGGCACCACCGGCGATGATTGTGCCCTGCGCCACAGCGTAGATCTGCCCGTCCGCGGCATTGAGCGGTGTCATCACCAGCGTGCCACCGAGCAGGCTCTTGGCGTCTCCGATGGCAGAGACCGTCACGTCAATCTGGCTTCCGGCACGGGCAAAGGGCGGCAGTGCCGCAGTGACGAGCACGGCGGCGACGTTCTTGGGGCGGAACTGCTCGCCCGTGACATTGACCCCGAGCCGTTCGAGGATGTTGGACATGAGCTCTTCGGTAAACGGCGAATTGCGCAGGCCGTCGCCGCTCCCGTCGAGCCCGACGACGAGCCCGTAGCCCAGCAGGTCATTGCCGCGCACGCCGTCGAATTCCACGAGGTCCTTGATGCGCACCGGTCCGGCGATGGCGGCATGGGCTGTCGCGAGGCAGAACAGCAGGACAGCGGGGATCAGGCGCAGCGGGACGGTCATGACAGGAAATTCGCGAGGTTGAGGCGCGCGGTCCGCGCGGTGATCGTGTAAAGCGTTTCCAGTTGTGTTTGCACCTGTTCGAGCGCCGCCGCGCTCTCGAAGATATCCACCGACACGAGGTCGTTGCGCGCAACGCGCAGGCCGGTGGTCTCTGCATCGATCCGGGCCACGGCCTGGGCGATCCGTTCTTCGGCGAAGCCGAGCTGCCCGCGCAGCCGCGCCACCCCGTCCTGCCCGGCGAGAAGCCCCGTCCCCAGCTCCCGGGCGAGGGCGGCGCGGTCCTCCGGGTCAAGCGCGAGCGCCGGGTCGTCGATCAGGGACAGCATCGCCGCCTGCTTGATCTGGCCGCGCAGCGCGGCGTCGTCGGCGCGGATGCTCAAGGCGACGGTTTCCCCCGCCCCGAGTGCGTGGCCCGCCGCCGACCCCTGCCCGCCGCGGTAGATCCCGGTGGCAAAGCCGCCGTCAGCCGCATCGAAGAAGCTGTCGAGCGCGCCGCGCAGGGCCGAGGCATCCGGGGCCGCCGTCAGGACGGTGCGCAACTCCTGCAGGAGGGTGTCGGCATCGGCGAGCGGTGCGCGGTCGGTCACCTCGCCGCCGAACAGGACGCGGCCCGCCGACCCGGTGCCAAGCGCGCCGATCATCGACGACAGGGCGTTGCGCGCCGCCTCCGCAATCACGCCAGGCTGCATCGCGCCACCGGCCGACCCGGTCGCGAGCGCTGCCACGGCGAGCGCGCGGCCGCTTTCTTCCACACGGCCGAGCGCCGTCTGCATGATCCCGGCATCCA
Organism: Roseovarius ramblicola; assembly: GCF_042430665.1. Classification (NCBI taxonomy): domain Bacteria; kingdom Pseudomonadati; phylum Pseudomonadota; class Alphaproteobacteria; order Rhodobacterales; family Roseobacteraceae; genus Roseovarius; species Roseovarius ramblicola. The sequence goes on from NZ_JBHMEC010000008.1 coordinate 354,919, forward strand.
CCGCGGCGATGCGCGCCACCTCCCGGTGCGCATCCGCGAGGGTCAGCGCGCGCTCGATATCCGCCAGCGGCAGGAGATTGCCGGACAGGTGCCTTGCCGTGTCCGTGGCGCGGCCTGTCGAGACCTCGCGGGTCAGCCGGTCCGTCTCGCGGGTCAGATGCGCGCCCTGCTGTCGCAAGACGAAGCTCCGGGCGAGATCACCGATGGATTGCAGGGCCATGTCATATCCTCAGAAGGGTTTGCATCATCTCGTCGAGCGTCCGGATCATGCGCGCATTGGCCGAGAAGGCCTGTTCCACCACGAGCAGCCGTTGCAGCTCGGCATCGCTGTCCACACCGCCGCGCAGCTCCAGCTCCCGCAACTCCCCGGCCTGTCCTGACGCAAAGCTCACCGCGCGCTCTGCCGCCAGCCGCTCCTGTGCGATTCGGCTCGAGATCTGTGCGACATGGTCGGAGAGATTGCCCTGCGGCGCGCCCGGCTCCGGGGCCTGCCGCGCCGCGAGCGCATTGCCAATGGCCGCGAGATACGGTGCCACCGCCGGGGGGCCCGGGGCCGCGGCGTCCGGCCCCGTGCGCAGCCGGAAGAGCGTACCGCCCTGTGCCGGATCGACCGCCGGGTTGACCGCGAGCCGCCCGGCGAGCCCGGTCTCGTCCGCAGGGGCGAAACGTGCCCCGGCATCGGTGAAGAGCCCGGGTGATGGCGGTGGTGTCAGGCTCTCCACCCGCTCTGCCAGGTCGCGGGCGAGCGCGTCGAGCCCGCGTTGCGCCTCGGGTCCGATCCCGTCGCGATTGTCGAACAGTGCCCCGAGCCGCCCGCCCGCGAGCGGGCCGCCCGCACCGGTCGGCGCCGGGCGACCGCCGATCTCGAGCCCTGAAACAAGACCGTTTTCTACGGTCATGTTCGCCGCGACCAGCGGTGTGGCCTCAAAACCGATCTGCGCCGGGCGCCCGTCGAGCAGCAGCGCACCGCCGGTGGAGACCAGCGCCACCGCGCCGCGGCCGCGCTCCAGTTGCCGCACGGGGACAAGCTCCGCGATGCCGTCGATCGCCTGTTGCCGCCGGTCCTCGAGCGCGGCGGTCTCGTGGCCCGCCGCGCGTGCGGACACGATGCGCGTATTGATCTCCGCCACCTGTGCGAGGCTGGTATTGAGCCGCTCGACGGCCCCGGCGATGTCGGTATCGGCGCGGCTGCGCAGCGTTTCGATCTGCTCTGCCGCATCGTTCAGTGCCGTGGCGAAGGTGGTCGCCTCGCGCAGCACCGCGTTCAGCCTCGCGTCGTCCTCGGGTCGCGACGAGGCCGTGGCGACCGCCGCCTCGAAGGCGGCGAGCCGGTCGGCGAGACCACCGCCATCGCCCGGCAGGCCGAGCGCGCGTTCGAGTGAGGCGGCAAAGCCTGCGCGCGTCTGTGCATCGGCCAGCGCGCTATCGGCGAGTCGGCGATCGGCGAGCACTACGGGATCGACATGGCGCGTCACCCCCGTCACCGCCACCCCGCCGCCCGTGCCGCGCGCCTCCAGCTCCAGTGTACGCGGGGCGTGCCCGGGCGTGAGCGCGTTCGCCAGATTGCCCGAGATCACCTCGGTCAGTCGCGAATTCGCGGTCAGCCCGCTGAGGGCGCTGTTGAAGGCGGCGGATATAGACATGGGTCTTGACCTTTACCGGAGAGGCGGGGCTCAGCGGATGATGTTGGTCGTTTCCTGAAGCATTTCATCGACCGTCTGCACCACCCGCGCGTTGGAGGAATAAGCGCGCTGCGTCTGTATCATGTCGGTCAGTTCGCGGGCGACATCGGTGGCCGATTCCTGTCGGGCGAAGGGGACGAGATCGCCCGTCGGACCGTCTCCGGCATCCCACAGGAAGACACTCCCGCTGTTGATCGAGGGGCGATAGGTCTGCCCGTCGAGGGCGATCATGCCGTTGAGGTTGGGCAGGTCCACGAGCGGCACCTGAAAGATTGTCCGGGTCACGCCGGTGTCGAAGGTGGCGTGAACGAAGCCGTTGGCGTCGACATCGACGGACACCATGTTGCCGACCGGCGCGCCGTCCTTGGAGATATTGAGCGGTGCGAATGTGTCGGACAGTTGTGTCAGCCCCTCGGCGGTGCCGGGCCGTCCGATATTGACCTCGACCGGGCCGCCGTTGACAGGGGCGATCAGGCGCCCGGTGGCCGGGTCGTATGCCCCGCCACTGATGGTGGTGACATTGAGAAGGGTTCCGCCCGCCGTGCGCGAATCGTCGAATTCGAGCTCATACTCGCCGATCACGGCGTTTCCTGTCGCCGAATCGCGCAGCGTCATGGTCCAGATGTTGGACGACCCGTTCGCCGGGACCCGGGGCGCGAACGACGCCTCGATGGTTTCGGACCGACCGAGGTTGTCGAAATATTCGATGGACAGGTTTCTTGGCGCGCCGCTGGCGTCAGCCCCGGTCTCGGTCGCGGGGAGGTTCGCGCCGAGTGTGATCGCCGTGGTCGGTTCGCCGATGAGCTGGTTGACGCTGATCTGCACCGGTTCGAGCCCGTCGCCGGTATCGCGCGGGAAGGCGGGGATCGACCCGTCCGGGCCGGCGGGCCATCCAAGCAGTGTCAGGCCCGACGCGGTGACGAGCCGACCGTCCGCATCGCTGCGAAACGAGCCGGTCGCGGTCAGGAGCATCTGCGGATTGCCGTCTGCGGCTGCAACCTCGCTGCTCGCGGCGACCGGGATGAAGCCGCGCCCCCGCACCGCGAGATCCGTCGCATTCCCGGTGGTGACGAGTGAACCACCCTGATCGACGAGTCGCTGGGTCGTCGCGCGCACGCCGCCGGCGGCGTAGTTGCCGCTCCGGTCCTCTATGACCAGCGACTCAAAGCTCGTTTCGACCCGGCGATAGCCGAAGGTCGAGGCATTGGCGATATTGTCGGAGATCGCCGCAAGGCGCGACGCGTTGGCGTTGAGCCCGGCGACGCTGGCATTGAGGGAAGAGGAAATCGTCATGGTCACGCCTTTCAACTGGATCGAGTATCGTCTCGACACAGTCATAGGCGCATTGCCTTAACAGGGCGCTAACCGCCGAAAACCGGCGCGTTTCAGTGCGACCTCAGGAATGTCACTTCCAATCGGTTGTTGCGGGACGACATCGGGTCTTTGCTTGCCGCGGAGCGGTCGGCGTGGCCGGTGATGCGGCGCATGCGCGTGCGGGCGATGCCCGCCTCCTCCAGCAGGATGCGCATCCGGTTGGCACGCGCCGCCGAAAGGTCCCAGACCGGATTCTCGGCAAGGGTCACCGGGCGCGCGCGGGTATGTCCGGCGATGGCGATGTCGTTGACGATCGGGGCGGTGACCGTCGCGATGAGCCGCGCGATCGCGCGCAGGGTCTCTGTCGGTTCGCTTTGATCGGGCGCGAAGAGCGCCGCGCCGCCGACATCGAACAGCTCGATGATGAGCCCTTCGTCGGTGACCCGTGTCACGATGTGGCGCAGTACGTCGTCGGAGGCGAGGCTCTCGCCGTTGCGCCCGCGGAGCCGTGCGTCGATTTCGGAGAACGCCGCGCTGTCCTCGCCGTTGCTCGTGTCCTCGCGGGTCACGCCGAGGTCGCCGCGCGCCTGATGGCTTGCATTGATGTGTCGATCGGACGCGCCGGTGCCCATTTGGGACAGGCTCTCCTCGGAAAAGGCGGAATCGCCCCCGAACGCGCCGCTTCCTCCGCCCGAGACCCGGTTGATCGGGACCGTCGGACTGAAGTAATCCGCAATACTCTTGCGTTGTTTCTCTGTTGTCGCGCCCAGAAGCCACATCAGCAGGAAGAACGCCATCATCGCGGTTACAAAGTCGGCATATGCCACCTTCCAGGCACCGCCATGATGCCCGCCGCCGTTCACGACCGTCTTCCGTTTGATGATGACCGGCGCCGCATTGCTGCGCGCATCCATAGCTCACCACCTGTCTCACACCCGACACAAGGCATAACATGTCAGCGTTTAACGGTCTGTTAATGCGTCAATTTTTAGGTGTTCGTCTCAGGCCAGCCCCGGCAGCCACAGCACGATCATCGGGAACGTCACCAGCAGCGCGATGGTGACCGCATCGGCGACGAAGAAGGGCATCACGCCGCGAAACACGTCCTGCACGCTGAGGTCGGGCCGCACGCCGGCCACCACGAAACAGTTGAGACCGATGGGCGGCGTGATGAGGCAGAACTCGGCCATCTTGACCACGAGAATGCCGAACCAGACCGCACACATCGGCCCCGACATCCCAAAGGTGCTGTCGGCGGCCGACACCATCGCCCCGCCATTGAGCGCCATCACCGCCGGATAGACCACCGGCAGCGTCAGCAGCAGCATCCCGATCGCATCCATGAACATGCCCAGCACCGCATAGGCCAGCAGGATGCAGATCAGGATCAGCATTGGCGACAGCGTCAGCGAGGTGATCCAGTCGGCAAAGGCCGAAGGCAGGTCGGCGAAGCCGAGGAAGCGCACATAGATCAGAACCCCCCAGATGATGGTGAAGATCATCACGCTGAGCTTGGCCGTCTCCAGCAGCGCGTCCTTCAACTCGGGCCACCGCATGCCGCGCCAGACCGCCATGAGGAACACCACGAACGCCCCGATCGCCCCGCCCTCGGTCGGCGTGCCCCAGGCATCGCCGCCGAACGGGTTGTAGACGAAGAAAATGATCGTCACGACGACGAAGACGATAGGCAGGGCGGGGGGCAGCGAGACGAACCGCTCGCGCCAGGTAAAGCCGCCCACCGGCGGGCCGAATCCCTTGATCGTCAGCGCCAGACCGATGATCAGCGCGCCGTAGACAAAGGCCGAGAACACGCCGGGAATGAACCCCGCGAGCAACAGCCTGCCCACGTCCTGCTCCACGATGATCGCGTAGATCACCAGCAATGCGGAGGGCGGGATGAGGCTCGCCAATGTGCCGCCCGCCGCGACCACACCCGCCGCAAAGCGCTTGTCATAGCCGATCTTGAGCATCTCGGGGATGGCGATGCGCGCAAACACCGCCGCCGTCGCCACGCTCGCACCGGACACGGCGGCAAACCCTGCCGTGGCGAACACGGTCGACACCGCAAGGCCCCCCGGCACCCACGCGATCCAGCGTTTCGCCGCCTCGAACAGCGCCTTGGTCAGCCCCGCGTAATAGGCCAGATAGCCGATCAGGATAAAGGTCGGGATGAGGCTCAGCGCCTGCGAACTGACCTTGGAATGCGGCACCTGTCCGGCGGTCTTGACCGCCACGGTCAACGCCCAGAAGAATTCGTCGCCGGCATAGCCCTTCTTGGACCAGAAGATCCAGATCAGCCCGATCACCCCGGCGAGTGCCGCGGCAAAGGCCACCCGCATCCCGAGGACGACGACGACCAGCATCACGCCGGTTACGACAAGCCCGATGTCAATCGGCTCCATCAGCGGGGTTCCCTATTCATGGCGGCCGCTGACATGCGCGGCCTCGCGCGCGGCCTGCATCGCCGCATCCTCGATCAGCGGCACGGCGACCGGGTGCTCGGCCCCGGTGATCAGCGCGCGCCCATACCCCCAGACCTGCAACATCAGCCGCAGCGACAGCACGCCAAAGGCAATCGGTGCGAGGATCTTGGCAGGCCAGATCGGCAGGGCGATGTCGATGGTGCTGTCACGGCTCCAGAGCGGCGCGTTCCAGTCGAAGCTGCGCTCGAAATGCGCCCAACTGCCCCAGACCAGCAGCAGCATCAGCACCAGAACCGCCAGCGTCGTGATCAATTCGATCAGCCAGAGCGCGCGGCCGCTGAACATCCCGACGAAAATATCCATGCGGATATGACCACCGTCGCGCTGCGTATAGGCCACGCCCATAAAGGCGATGAGCGGCATGATCTGCTCGATCCAGTCGACATAGCCGGGCAGCGGCTGATTGAAGAAATTGCGCCCGCCCACGGAAAAAACCGCCAGCACCATGAGCGAGAACACCGCGATGCCGCTCAACAGCGCAAGCTGCCGCTCGATCCGGTACAGGCCGCGATCAAGCCTGCTCAGCGTGCTGTTGTCCGACAGGACAGTGGCCGCTCCCGCCATCGCTCGTCTCCCCGGCTATGCGTGAATGAACCGGCCCGCCACGTTTGTTGCGCGGCGGGCCGGAGAGACCCCGTCAGGAGTCGCCCTTCAACTCGGCGAGCTTGCCGGTGGCAAAGTCATAGAGCTCCTGCGCGGGCAGGTTGCGATTGCCCATGTCCTCGATCCAGGCCGCGGCGGCGGGACCGGCCACGGCCTCCTCGAACTTCTGCAGCGACTCGTCATCGAAACTGATCACCTCGATGCCGCGCTCTTCGAGCGCCGGGCCCCAGGCTTCCATCGTGTTGTTCGTGTAGTTGTCGACATAGTGGTCGAGCGCCTCCTCGATCGAGCCCAACAGCGCCTCGCGATGCGCGTCAGACAGCCCTTCGAGCGCATCGGTATTCGCCACCACCGGGCAATTCACCGTGCCGGGGTTGAGGTTCGCCGTCCACCAGTCGCCGTTCTCGATGGTGCCGAAGGCCATGTGCGCATGCGGCGCAAAGGCCACGGCCTTGACCACGCCGCTGTCCATCGCCTGCCGCACCTCGGTTGCGGTCATCGAGGTGGGCACCGCGCCCACGGCCTCCATCGCGGCGCCGATCCCGCCGGTGGCGCGCACGCTCAGCCCCTCGAAATCGTCCAGGCTGCGGGGCGCGTCGCCCATGCCCACGAGGTTGTATTGCGGCATCGGCGAGGGCATCAGCAGCGTCGCGTTCCAGCGCGCCAGATCCGCCTCGACCGCCGGGTGATCGTAGAGCGCCATCGACAGCTTGCGCTCCTGCTCCAGCGTCTCGACGCCCAGGAACGGAAGCTCCAGCACGGTGATCGAGGGGTTCTTGTCGCGGTGATAGCCGGCGCAGAACTGCGCCATCTCGAAGGCCCCGATGGAAATCCCGTCCAGGTTCTCGCGGTTGTTGCTGAGGCCGCCATAGCTGATGTTCAGGGTGAAATCGCCGTTGGTCTTCTCGCTCACAAGCTCGGCCAGCTTCTCGACATGCTCGGTAAAGGCCCGGCGCTTGCCCCAGAGCGAGACGTTCCACTCGGTTGCCATCGCTTCACCGGCAAAGGCCAGGCTGATCGCGGCCACGGCGGTATAGCTGAGATATTTCTGCATGGTTTCTCCTCCCAGATGTCATGCGTCATGATGGGCGCTACCTTGGGTCATACCCGACCCGATGGCTATGAAGAAAACCGCGCATGCCCCGGCAGCAGCCCTGCGGATATCCGCAAGGTGACTACAGCAGCGCCTCCTTGTCCAGCCCCAGCTTGACGATCTTCTCGTTGAGCGTGCGCCGCCCGATGCCGAGCGCCTCGGCCACCGCCTCCATCCGGCCCTCATGCGCGGTGATCGCCTTGGCGATCAACTCGCGCTCGAACGCCGCCACGGCGGCGCGCAGCGTGTCGGGCACATCGTCGCTCACCGGATCGCGCCGCAATGCCTGCGCGACCGAGCCGCCGCCGCGCCGCGCCATGAGAACCCGGCGCTCGCAGACATTGCGCAACTCGCGCACATTGCCGGGCCAGTCATGCGCCAGAAGCGCCGCGCTGTCCTCGGGCGTGAGGTCGGGCGCGCGGGTCTCGTAGACGCGCGCGAACTCATCAAGGAACCGTGCCGCCAGAAGCATCACGTCATCGCGCCGCTGCCGAAGCGTGGGCAGGGCAATCACCGTGGTATTGAGCCGATAGAGGAGATCGGCGCGCAGCCGCCCCTCGCGCACCGCCTCTTCGGCGTCCTCGTTGGTGGCCGAGATCACCCGGAACGACAGCGGCACCGGCGTCTCCGCCCCCAGCGGCAGAACCCGCTTGTCCTCGATCACCCGCAACAGCTTGGCCTGCACCGGCATCGGGCAGGTGCAGATTTCATCCAGGAACAGGGTTCCGCCATCCGCCCCCGGCAACCGCCCCTTGGCCCCGCCTCCGGTGCCGAACATCTCGGCCTCGAACCCCTCCGCCGATAGCGCGGCGCAATTAAGCGCGAGGAATGGCCCCTCGGCCTGCGCTCCCAGATCATGGAGCGCCCGCGCCACCAGTTCCTTGCCGGTGCCGGTCTCGCCCTGCAACATCACCGCGGCACCGCTCTGCGACAGGTCGAGCACCTCCTCGCGCAGGGTGGCGGTCTCGGGCGTCTGCCCCAACAGCACCCGGTCGAGTCCCGAGAGTTGCATCAGCCGCGACTTCAGTCTCTCGGTCGTGCGCCGCATCGCGTGCTGATCGGCGGCATGGCGCAGGATGTTGAGCAGGCGGCGCGGCTCATAAGGCTTTTCGACGAAACTGTAGGCGCCGCGCTGCATCGCATCGACGGCCATCGCGATATCGCCATGCGCCGAAATCAGCACCAGCGGCGGCGCGAGATCGCGGTCCAGACTGTCCAGAAGCTCGAGCCCCGACATGCCCGGCATCCGCACATCCGACAGGATCACGTCCGGCTGAAACTCCGCCAGCCGCTCGACCAGCCGCTCGGCGCGGGGCAGCGCCTCCACCTGCCAGCCCGACGCATCGAGCAGATCGACCAGCGACAGGCGCATTGCGCGGTCATCCTCGACAACGAGGATGCGGGGGGTCTTGGGAGTGCTCATGCCGCGCTCAAATCCTCGTCCATCCCCTGTTGCGGGATCTCGATTCGGAACATGGCGCCGCCCCGGTCAAGGTTACCCGCGCTGAGCCGACCCTGATGCGCCTTGACGATATTCGCCGAAATCGCAAGGCCCAGCCCCATGCCCCGCCCGCTTTCGCGCGTGGTGACGAACGGCTCCTGCAACTCGTCAAGGCGCGCCTGCCCCAGACCGTGCCCGGTGTCATGCACCTCGACCCAGCCCGCGCCATCGCCCTGCCCCAGCGTGATATCGATCCGCCGCTCGGCACAATCCTCCACCGCGTCGACGGCATTGCGCAGCACGTTGGTCAGCACCTGTTCCAGCCGCAACTGATTGCCGCGCACCAGAACCGGCCGATCCGGCGCATCGAGCGATGTCTTGACCCCCACCTTTGCGATATTCGGCTCCACCAGCGCCAGCGCCGCCTGCACCGCGGCGAGCAGGTCGACCGGCCCGAACTCCTCCCGGTCATTGCGGGCAAAGAACTTGAGCTGCCGGGTGATCCCCTCCATCCGATCGACGATTGCGGCGATCCGCGGCGCGAGCCGCCCCTCGCTCTGCCCGCCGATCTCCGCCGCCGTCAGATGATTGCGCATCGCCGCAATCGGCTGCCCAAGCTCATGCGTGACAGAGGCGGCCAACTGTCCCAGCGCTGCCAGACGGCTTGCGCGCTCAAGCTCGTCCTGCGTCCGCGCCAGCCGCCGCTCGGCGGCCCGGCGTTCCTCGATCTCGACCGCCAGCCGTTCGTTGGCCTCGCGAAGCTGTGCCTCCTCCGCCTCGGACCGGCGCAGCGCCGCCCCGATCCGCCGTGTCCGTCGCACCTGCGACGCAAGCAGCCCGCCCCCGGCCAGCGTCGTCATGATCCCGGCCAGAAGCCAGCTTCGCGTCACCGCCGCGCTATCATCGGCAAAGTAGTGCAGCACCCAGCCATGCGGGGTCAACGTGCCGGAGAGGTGCAGCCGCTCCGCGCCTCCGATCACGGCGCGCCCGTCGTCTGCGGGCCGCCAGTCGAGCGGTGCGAGCGCCTGCCCCGGAAATTGCCGATCCTGCGCGATCCGCGCGCGCTGCGCCGTATCCAGGGCTCCGAGCGCGCGATACCGCCAGCCGGGATCCGAGGACAACAGGACCACACCGTCGCGGTTGGCAAGCAACACCTGCTCTCCCGCCGCGCGCCACGTCTCCTCCAGATCGGTGAGGTCGAGCTTGATCGCGATCACGCCGAGAATCTCTCCGCCCGGTCCGCGCACCGGATCGGCAATGAAATACCCCGGCAGGCCGGTTGTCGCCCCGATCCCGTAGAACCGTCCCTGTCCGCCGGCGAGCGCGGTCTGGAAATAGGGCCGGAATCCATAATCCTGCCCCACGAAGCTTTCCAGTGTGCCGGCATTCGAGGCTGCGATGGTCACACCGTCCGCGCGCATGAGATAGATCGCGTCCAGCCCCGATTCCGCGGCAAAGGCTGCAAGCCTTTGGTCAAGCACGCCGGGCGCGCGCCCGGCGGCGGTGTCCATCACATGCCGGTCGCGCGCCAACACATAGGTCAGGTGCGAAAACCGCTCGATCTCCGAGATCACCATGCTGCGATAGAGCGACAGGCGGCCCTCCGCCTTGGCCCGTTCCTCCGAGCGAAAGAAGCCGAGCGAGATCAGAAACACGCCAAGGATGACGCCCAGGGCCGTCAGAACGGCCAGACCCCGGAGAGTCAGGCGCATCGCGGGGCCGTCACCGCCGGTGCCCGGTCACGCGCGACGCTCCCCGGTCGGCTCCGCTTCATCCGTCCCGCGGGCATCCTCGACGATCTCGGCATCGGGAACCTGCTCGTCGTCCTCCTTGGCGGTGCCCTGTGCGGCGGTGCCCTCTTCCGCGGGCTCTTCGACCGGACCGATCAGCAGCGGCAGCATCTCCAGCCCGGTGGGCGTGCTCACGGCCGTATCGGGCGGTGCGCGCCAGCTCAGCGTGTCGAAGGAATGGCAATTCTCGCAGACCGGTTGCCACTCGGCATGGATGTGCTGACAATTGTCACAGCACCATTGCGGGCCGCGCGGCGCGCCCAGCGCCCGCGCCAGCCAGCCCTTGACCACGGCATCCGAGGCCCCCTCGCCACGCTCGATCGCCGCCATGATCGTGAGCGCGCGGGAATCCGGCTCCACCTCGGCCAGGTCGCCGAGCGCGCGTCGCGCCGCCGGGAAATCCTCGGCGGCGAGGTGAAGCTCGGCTTCCAGAAGCCGCGTCTCGCGGTCGTCGGGATGGACCTTGAGCAGCTTGGCAAAGCGCTTGAGCCGCGCCCGCGGCGTCTCGTCGGGCTCGATCCCGGCAAACGCGGCGGCAAGATCGGGATGCGGGCGCATCAGCCACGCCTTGTTGATGACGCGTGCGGCGGCGCGCTTCTTGCCCGCCTCGATATAGCTGCGCGCCGCCAGCACCGCCGCCGGCACCAGGTCGGGCGACAGCCGGTTGGCCTCGATCGCCGCCTCGCGCGCCTCGATGGTCTTGCCCTCGTCGAGCACGTCGCGCGCTTCCGATAGCGCCAGAACGGCATCGCGACGCTTGTGCACATCGCGCGGCAGCGCGCCGTATTTCAGCTTCGCCCCCAGCGTCGCGCGCGCGCCCGACCAGTCGCCCTTGTCGGCCTGAAGCTGCAACAGCGTGTCCTGTATCCCGACCTGCCGGGGCTTGAGCGCAAAGGCGGTCTTGGCCAGCTTGAGCGCGGCGTCGGTCTCGCCCGCTTCCAGCTTCTGCCGGAGGATTCCATGCACGCCCACGAAACGGGTTTTTTCGTTGGTGAGAAGCCGCTTGAACGCCGCTTCAGCCTTGGCCTTGTCGCCTGCCATTTCGGCACCCTGCGCGGTGATCAGGTCGGTCAGCGCGGGCTTGCGCAGGTATTTCTCGGCCTTTGCCGCCTGCAAGACGGCCTTGTCGCCCTCGCCCGAGGCCAGCGCCAGCACGCCCTCGCCAAGCGCGCGATAGCCCTTTTGCTGCCGGTTGCGGTCGAAATAGCGCGACAGCGCCGTTTCGTCACCGTTGATGAAGCGCATCACCGCCACCAGCATCCCTGCCAGCTTCATCAGCAGCCAGATCGCCAGCACCAGGATGCCCAACGCAATCACCGCCTTGATGGGGGTGAGGTTGACCTCGATCCCCGCCATGACGACGCGCACGCCCCCCTCGAGTTCGAGCAGGTAGGACGCCCCGAAGGTGATGGCCCCGACAAGGGCGATGAATACTGCAACCTTAACGATGGACCAAAGCATCAGACCCGCCCTTTCAAACTCAATTCAGTTCCGCCGACAGCGCCTCGGCGGCGGCCAGTGCGTCGCGCCGGGCCGCGGCCTCGGCGGCCCAGCCGGACAGTTTCGCACGCGCGTCCTCCGGCAAGGCTTCGATCTCGGTCAGCGCGTCGCCGAGCCGTCCCTCCGCCAGCGCCGCCTCGGCGCGTGACAGGACGGCGTCGGGGTCGTCGCCCTCGCGCGGTTCGAGCGACCGCACGCCAAGCTGCGCCTGAAGGAAGCCGCGAACGGACAGGCCGCCCTCGCCATCCCCGGCGCGCGCCACGGACAGCGCCGCCCGCGCGGCGACGGGGAAGCCCTCGGCGAGCTGCGCCTGTGTCGGCACGCCGGTCTCGGCCGTCTCTGCCAGCGCGTCGGGCACCGTGACCCCGGTCTCGCGCAGGTCGGTCAGCGCGGCGTCGAACGGCTCGCCGGTGTCGAGCGCGGTCATCACCCGCGTGAGTGCGGCGCGTTGCAGGGTGGCGCGGGCGCTTTCGCGGGCCGCCTGTTCCTCGGCCTCAAGCGTCGCGCGCAGATCCTCGATCTCGGCGCTCTGCGCAGCGAGGCTGTCGCGAAGCTCGTCGAGCGCCGCGTCGGTGGCGGCGGTGTCGGGGATCTCGGGCATCTCGGGGACCGGGCGATCCTCAAGATTCGAGAGCTGAACCTCGAGGTTCGCGACCCGCTCGGCCAGCGATGTCACCGTCTCGCTCAGCCCGGATATCTCGTCGGAGGGATCGACCGGTGCGGGCATGTCGTCGATCCGCGCCCCGAGATCGGAAATCCGCTGTGCCTGTTCTTCGAGCCGTGCCGCGAGCGCGTCATTGCCGTCATCGGCGGGGGCAGGGGCGGGGGTGGGCGCGGGCGCGGGTCCGACCGGCAGGTGAGGATAGATGTAGGGGGCCGCCGCCACGCCGATCCCGGCTGCCGCGATGCCGCCGATCAGCATCGACCAGAATCCGCCCTGCCGGATCGTGACCTGCTCGGTGCGCACCACGGGGGCAGAGTCCCCGGCGCGATCTGTGGGGGAGGGGGCGGTGCCGTCCTCGGCGGGGGCTGTGGCCTCATCCTCCGGGGGTGTGTCCATTTCGTCGGATACGGCCTCTGCCGTCTCATCCCCGGGGGAGGTGTCCGGCTCGTCCTGCGCGGTCTCTGACGTGTCGTCCGAAGGTCCCCCTTCCTCTTCCCCTTCCTCTTTCTTGGCCTCTTCCCCGGTCTCTTCCCCGGCCTGTGCCTCGGGCGTGGTCTCCGGGTCGGGCGTGGCGTCGGCCTCCGGCACCTCGCCTTCCGCGTCCTGTGGCGTGTCCCTGGCAGAGCTGTCCTGCTCGTTGGTGTCAGGGGCCGCCGCGTCTCCGGTGTCTGCCTCCGACGTGTCGGGTCCGGCCTCGGGGGTCTGCGCCCCGGCGGTCCCGGGCGTGTCCTGCGCCGCGGTGGCGGGGGGGGTCACGTCCTCTGTCGCGCCGTCGGGTGCGTCGGGTTTATCCGTCTGGGATTTCTTCTTTCTTGCCACGGCACGCCACCTTCTCGAATCTTGTCACGCTCGACTGTCACCCCGACCTTACTGCGCCCCCTTGTGGCTCTCAACCCGCTTGGAGTCTTTCGCAAGATCGCGCAGCACGTTGTGCAATGCGCGGATATCCGGCGACGCGGCGACGGCGACGCGGCGGGCCACATCTTCGGGGATGCGCGCGGCCACGTTGCGGCTGATCGCCGCGACGAGCAGTGGCGCGCGCGGCGTGCCCGCCGCTTCGAAGAACAGCGTGGCGCTGCGCGGCGACATCAGGGGCAGGATCACCGGCGCGTCGCCATCGAGCATGGCGCGGGCGGCGTCGGTCAGGGGCAGGGCCTGCTGATCGTAGACCACCGCCTCGCGCGCCGCGTGGCCCGCCCGCCGCAGCGCCCCCGCGAGATCGGCGGCGACATGCGCGCCGCGCGCGTGCAGGAACGGCCCCGCCACCCCCTTGGTGGCGATCCGGCCGAGCAATGCCTCGGCATCCCCGGCCACAACCCGCACGTCGAAGCCGCGCCGCTGCGCCTCTGCCGCCGTGGCGCAGCCCACGGTGCAGGCGGGCAGGTCGCGGCGGGGCGACAGGCGGCAAAACCCCTCGATCCCGTGCCGGGATGTGAAGATCAAAACCTCGTGCGCCGCAAGAGCGGGCAGGGTGCCGCCACAGGCGATGCGCATGAGGGGCGAGACGACCACCTCCGCACCCGGAAACATCCCGCGCAAGTCCTTGGCCATGCGGGTCGCGGCGGGCTCGGGGCGGGTGATGAGCAGGCGCAGGGGCATGGGCGGTCCGACGTTGTTAGCCTCATGATAAGCTGTTACCTGCCGCAGACACGCGGGGCAATGCAACAGGGGCAGGCATGAACACGCCGCTGACCATACTCGGGATCGAGAGCAGTTGCGACGATACCGCCGCGGCGCTGGTGCGCCTCGACGGCGGTGCGGCGGCGGTGCTGGCCTCGGTGGTGCACGGGCAGACCATGCTGCACGCCGATTTCGGCGGCGTGGTGCCCGAGATCGCGGCGCGCGCCCATGCCGAGAAGCTCGATATCGCGGTGCGCGAGGCTCTGGCCCGCGCGAGGCTGACGCTCGCCGGGGTGGACGCGGTTGCGGTCACCGCCGGGCCGGGGCTCATCGGCGGGGTGTTGTCCGGGGTGATGTGCGCCAAGGGGATCGCCGCCGGGGCGGGCCTGCCGCTCATCGGGGTCAATCACCTTGCCGGGCATGCGCTGACCCCCCGGCTCACCGACGCTGTGGCCTTTCCCTACCTCGTGCTGCTCGTCTCGGGCGGGCATTGCCAATTCCTGATCGTGCGCGGGCCGGAGGATTTCGCCCGCCTCGGCGGCACCATCGACGACGCGCCGGGCGAGGCGTTCGACAAGACCGCGCGTCTGCTTGGCCTGCCGCAGCCGGGCGGGCCGAGCGTGGAGCGCGAGGCGGCGACGGGTGACACGAGCCGCCTGCGCTTTCCCCGTCCGCTTCTGGACCGGCCCGGCTGCGACATGTCGTTTTCCGGTTTGAAAACCGCCCTCCTGCGCGCCCGCGATCAGATCGTGGCCGAGAAATTCGGGCTGACGCGACAGGACCGGGCCGATCTTTGTGCCGGGTTTCAGGCGGCGGTCTGCGACGTGCTGGCCGAAAAGACCCGCCGCGCGCTCAGCTTATACATGGCCGAGGCCCCTGCCGCGCCGCTGATCGCCGTCGCGGGCGGCGTGGCGGCCAATGGCCCCATTCGCGCGGCGCTGACGGACGTGGCGGCAGAGGCTGGCGCGCGGTTTCTTGCGCCGCCGCTTGAGTTATGCACCGACAACGCGGCGATGATCGCCTATGCGGGGGCGGAACTCTATGCGCAGGGTCATCGTGACGACATGACGCTTGCGGCGCGACCGCGCTGGCCGCTGGACAGTGCCAGCCCAGCGATGCTGGGCAGTGGCAAGAAGGGGGCGAAGGCATGACTCTGATCTGCGGCGCGGGCGCGTTTGGCACGGCACTTGCCGTGACACTGGCGCAAAACGGTCCCGTCACCCTCTGGGCGCGGGATGCCGATCACGCCGCCGAGATGCAGGCGAGCCGCTTCAACGATCGCCGCCTGCCGGGGATTGCCCTGCCCGAGGCGATCACCGTGGTCTCGGGCGAGGTGCCCGGTGGCGACGCCCCCTGCCTGCTGGCCATGCCGATGCAGACGCTGGGCGGGTTTCTCTCCGATCATCATGACGCGCTCGGGTCGCGACCCCTCGTCGCCTGCTGCAAGGGAATGGATCTTGCCACCGGCCTCGGCCCCACCGGCCTGATCGCGCAGACCTGCGCGGAGGCAACCCCGGCGATCCTCACCGGCCCGAGTTTTGCCCGCGATATCGCGCTCGGCCTGCCCACAGCGCTGACGCTCGCCTGCGCCGATGCGGCGATAGGTCAGAGATTGCAATCCACGCTGACCACGCCCACCCTGCGCCTCTATCGCACCACCGATACCACCGGCGCGGAACTGGGCGGCGCGCTCAAGAACGTGATCGCCATCGGCTGCGGTGCGGTGATGGGGGCGGGGCTGGGCGAGAGCGCGCGCGCCGCGCTGATGACCCGCGGTTTCGCCGAGATGAACCGGCTGGCCCATGCCTTGGGCGCGCGGCCCGAGACGCTGGCGGGGCTGTCGGGGTTCGGCGATCTGGCGCTGACCTGCACCAGCGCGCAGTCGCGCAACTACGGCTATGGCAAGAGCCTCGGGCGCGGCGAGGATTTCGACAGGTCCGTCACCGTCGAAGGCGCCGCCACCGCCCGCGCCGTGCTCGCCCGTGCCCGTGCGCTCGGGCTCGACATGCCGATCACCCATGCCGTTACCGCGCTCGTCAGCGGAGAATTGCGCGCGACAGAGGCGATGGATATGCTGCTCTCACGCCCATTGAAGGAAGAATGATGCTGATTGCCCTGATCGCCCGAGACCACCCCGGTGCCCTGCAAACCCGTCTCGACAATCGCGACGCCCATATCGCCTATCTCAAGGAGACCGGCGTGGTGTCGCAGGCGGGGCCGCTTTTGAATGACGAGGGGGAGATGGTCGGCTCGCTGGTGATCCTCGATGTCGAGGACATGGAGGCGGCGCAGGAGTGGGCCAATAACGACCCCTACGCCAAGGCCGAACTGTTTTCCGGGGTCGAGCTTATCCCGTGGAAGAAAGTGATCTGATGGGTTTTTGGCTGTTCAAGTCCGAACCGTCGGTCTGGGGCTGGCCCGATCAGGTGGCCAAGGGCGCGGCGGGCGAGGAGTGGGACGGCGTGCGCAACTATCAGGCGCGCAATTTCATGCGCGAGATGGCGGTGGGGGATCGCGGGTTCTTTTACCATTCGCAAAGGGAAAAGGCGGTTGTCGGCACGGTCGAGGTGATCGCCGAGGCGCATCCCGACAGCACCACCGACGATCCGCGATGGGAGTGCGTGGACATCAAGGCACTGGAGCCCGCGCAAACCCCGGTCACGCTCGACATGATCAAGGCCGATCCGCGCCTGTCCGAGATGGTTCTGGTCCGCAACGCGCGCCTGTCGGTGCAGCCGGTGACGGCGGAGGAATGGCGCATCGTCTGCGAAATGGCCGGGATTTCGGCCTGATACGGGGGACAATCCGTGCTGCCGGGCCAACCGGCACTTGACCTGACGGGCACGCTTCCTGCTAATCACCCGAAGGCGTGTGGCGCAAGCAGGGGAGGCGTGCGATGGGGTGGATGAAAGACGAAACCGGGCTGGGGCGGACGGCGGCGAATTTCGTGCCGCTCACGCCGCTGTCGCATTTGAAGCGCGCCGCGCATGTGTTTCCCGACCGCGAGGCGGTGGTCTATCACGGCCATCGCAAGACCTATGCCGAGTACCACGCGCGCGTCTCGCGGCTTGCCTCGGCGCTGGTGAATATCGGGGTCGAGCCGGGCGACGTGGTGGCCGCCATCCTGCCCAACATCCCCGCCCATTGCGAGGCGCATTTCGGCGTGCCGGCGGCGGGCGCGGTGCTCAACGCGATCAACACCCGGCTGGAGGCCGACACCATCGCCTATATCCTCGACCACGGCGAGGCGCGGGTGGTGCTGTGCGATACGCAGTTCCTGCCCGTGCTCGGGGCCGCGCTCGAGATCATGGAGCGCCCCGCGCCCGCGATCATCGAGGTGCCCGATGACGGGGCCGGGGTGCACGCGCATTCCGATTACATGACCTACGAGGAGTTTCTCGCCACCGGAGACCCGGAATTCGACTGGATCATGCCCGAAGACGAGTGGGAGAGCCTCGCGCTCAACTATACCTCGGGCACCACCGGGCGGCCCAAGGGCGTGGTCTATCACCATCGCGGGGCCTATCTGATGACGATGGGCACGGTGGTGAGCTGGCAGATGCCGCGCTATCCCAAGTACCTGACCATCGTGCCGCTGTTTCACTGCAACAACTGGAACCATGTGTGGATGATGCCGCTGGTGGGCGGCACGGTGGTGTGCTGCCGCGACATCACCGCCCGCGCGATCTACGATGCCATCGCCGACGAGGGGGTGACGCATTTCGGCGGCGCGCCCATCGTGCTCAACATGATCGTCAATGCCAGGGACGAGGAGCGGCGCAGCTTTGATCACGTCGTGGACGTGTTCACCGCCGGCGCCCCGCCGCCCGCCGCCACGCTGGCGGCGATCGAGCCGCTGGGGTTCACCGTCACCCAAGTCTATGGCCTGACCGAGACCTATGGCCATGTCACCGAATGCCTGTGGCAGCACGGCTGGGACGATCTGAACGACGAGGAGCGCTATGCCATCAAGGCGCGCACCGGCATCCTCATGCCGATGATGGAGGACATCACGGCGATGGACCCCGAGACCATGACGCAGACGCCCATGGACGGCGAGAGCCTCGGCGAGATCATGATCCGCGGCAACAGCGTGATGAAGGGCTATCTCAAGAACCCCGAGGCCACCGAAAAGGCGTTTGCGGGCGGGTATTTCCACTCCGGCGACATCGCGTTCCAGCACCCCGACGGCTATCTCAAGATCGCCGACCGCGCCAAGGACATCATCATCTCGGGCGGCGAGAATATATCGTCGGTCGAGGTCGAAGGCGTGCTGATGCGGCATCCGGCGGTGCTGCTCTGCGCCGTGGTGGCGAAACCGGACGAGAAATGGGGCGAGGTGCCCTGCGCCTTTGTCGAGCTCAAGGACGGGGCGCAGGTGGACGAGGCCGGCCTCATCGCGTTTTCCCGCGAGCGGCTGGCCGGGTTCAAGACGCCCAAGGCGGTGGTGTTCATGGAACTGCCCAAAACCTCGACAGGCAAGATACAGAAATTCGAACTGCGCCAGATCGCCAAGGAGATGTGAGCGGCGGGGCTTTGCGCGTTGATGGCCTGTACCTATCGTTCGCCTCTCTGGTCCCGGCGCGGAATCAAGGGCGAAGCCCGCCGCGCCATTGCCAGGCCGCCCCGTCGCACCGGAGGTGCGCCGGTATACGCGGCACGCCTTCGGCGTGACGGACTGGCGATTTGTCCAAGCTCGCGCACCGATTACAGGTTTTTCGGGACAGCAGACATAAAGTGCCCTGAAAAACCGTTACATCGCCACCCCGCGGCCTGTCGATGGCGCGGCTCACCCCAACGTCCCCTCAAGGCCAGAACCAACGCACAACGCGCCGCCGCGTTACCCGCCGCAGATGCCCTGAAGGCGCAGCCAGTCGCTGTCGCTCAGGATCGGGGGCAGATCGGCGTCGCGGGCGAAGGGGTCGGCCTCGATCAGGCCCAGGACCGTCTCGCCGGTGATGTCGCGGGCATAGGCGTAGGGCGAGGCGCGCACCTGCCAGCGGGCGAAGCCCTCGATCAGCGCGGCGTCGGGCGGCGGCGCGGGCGGCTCGCGCAGCAGCGCCTCGGCGTGGGCGCGCAGGGCGTCGTCGCCGAGGCTGCCGGTGGCCAGCAGGCGCAGCACCTCCCACAGCCCGGCATCGGCCAGCAGCCGGTCGAGCGGATCGCGGGCCCCGGCGCGCAGATGCGCGGCGATGATGTGGCCCGCCACCGCGTCGGGCGTGTCGTGATCCTCGACGAGATCGGCGTTGAGGAGGACGGTGCCGCCGGTGAGGCGCAGCGCGCCCTTCACCCCGCTGCGCACGACCGTAAGCCGCGCGCGCCCCGTCTCGGGCGGCAGCCGCCGCTCAAGCGCGGCGAGCGCATCCGCGCCGCCGGGGGTGCGGCACGGCGGCCCCGTCACCCGGTAGACATGATCGAGCAGCGCCTGCCCGATCTCGGCACGCTTGGCCCCGGGGACCACGCGCAGCGCGTGGTCGCGCGCAGCACCCGGCAGCCAGAGCGCGACGACCAGCACCACCGTCAGAAGGCTCGCCGCCATGCCGGCGAGGCGCAGACGCCCCGGCCGCGGCCGCTGGCGCGCGATGGCGCTGCGCAGGGTCTCGATGGCGGCGATCATCTCGGTCTCGCCCTCGGCGATTTCCAGCGTCTCGCCGGGGTCGGCATCGGGGTGATAGAGCGCCGGCTCGGCACCGGGATTTGCGCGCGCGATGGCAGCGAGCGACCAGTGCGCCTGCACGCGCTCGCGCATGTCGGTGATGGTGAGAGTCGCCTCGCCCAGCGACACGATGACATCGAGCCGCTGCGCCCCCGGCTCGGGCCGCCACAGCGCCGCCGCTTCGAGCCGCTGGTATTTCCGGAGTGCCGTTTTTCTCATGTGCCGGGCTGCCCTGCCTCGTTCGGCCAACGGTAGCACGCGGTGGCGCATGGCGGCAATTGCTCGACGGTTGCGCGCGGGGACGATATGGAGGGGCACCCCGGTACCACGAGAGGCCCGCCATGAAGATCGCCACCGCCGCCTATCCCCTCGATCCGCTCGGGAGCTGGACCGGGTATGCCGCCAAGCTGTCGGACTGGGTGGCACGGGCGGCAGCCGAGGGGGCGGACCTTGCCGTCTTTCCCGAATACGGCGCGATGGAGCTGGCGATGCTCGCCGGGGCCGATGCGGCGGGGGACCTGGAGCGGTCGCTGCACGCGGTGGACGCGGTGATGGCGGATGCGGGCGACCTGCACGCCGATCTCGCCGCGCGGCACGGGCTGCACATTCTCGGGGCGTCGGCCCCGGTGTTCGACCCCGCGCTGGGCGACCGGCCCGTGAACCGCGCCACGCTCTACACCCCCACCGGCGCGCGTGGCCATCAGGACAAGCAGATCATGACCCGATTCGAGCGCGAGGAATGGGGCGTGGTGCCCGGCGGTCCGCTGCGGCTCTTCGACACCGCGCTGGGCCGGATCGGCGTGCTGATCTGCTATGACTGCGAATTTCCCCTGCTGGGCCGTGCGCTGCGCGAGGCGGACCTGATCCTCGCGCCCTCGTGCACCGAGGCGCTGACCGGCTATTCCCGCGTGCGCATCGGCGCGATGGCCCGCGCGCTCGAGGCGCAATGCGTCACCGTCATGGCCTCGACCGTGGGGGATGCGGGCTGGTCCCCGGCGGTGGACGAAAACACCGGCATGGGCGGCGTCTTCGGCCCGCCCGATACCGGCTTTCCGCCCACCGGCGTGATCGCCGAGGGTACGCTCAACCGCCCCGGCTGGACCGTGGCCGAGGTGGACATCGGCACGGTGGCCCATGTGCGCGCCGATGGCGTCGTGCTCAACCGCCGCCACTGGGACGAGCAGGCGGGTCGTGACGCCACGGTCACACCCGTGCGCCTGCGCTGATTAGACCTTGAAAATCGTGGGAAACGGGCGCATTTAAAGGCGCGTTCCGCAGACGGGCGGATCGCAAGTGCAAGGAGAGACCATGGCCAAGGAAGACACGCTCGAATTTCCCGGTGTCGTCAAGGAACTCCTGCCGAACGCGACATTCAGGGTCGAGCTTGAGAACGGCCATGAGATCATCGCGCACACGGCAGGCAAGATGCGCAAGAACCGGATCCGGGTTCTTGCGGGCGACAAGGTGCAGGTGGAAATGACCCCCTATGACCTGACCAAGGGCCGGATCAATTACCGCTTCAAGTGAGCGCGACGCCGTGACGCTGATCCTCGGCTCGGGCAGCCCGCGCCGCCGCGACCTGCTGGCGCAGCTTGGCGTGATCCCGGACGCGATCCGCCCGCCCGAGATCGACGAGACCCCCGGCAAGGCCGAGTTGCCCCGCCCCTATTGCACGCGCATGGCGCGGGAGAAGGCGCAGGCCACCGAGGCGGGCGCGGACGACATCGTTATTGCCGCCGATACCACCGTCGCCATGGGCCGCCGCATCCTCGGCAAGCCCGCGGACGCGGGCGAGGCGGCGCAATTCCTCCATGCGCTGTCGGGGCGGCGGCACCGGGTCATCACCGCGGTGGCGGTGCGGCGCGGCACACGGCTTTGGGTGCGCGACGTGGTGAGCGCGGTCAGGATCAAGCGGCTCTCGGACGAGGAGATCAACGCCTATCTTGCCTCCGGCGAATGGCAGGGCAAGGCGGGCGGCTATGGCATCCAGGGCATGGCCGGGGCGCTCATCCCGTGGATATCGGGCTCATTCACCGGCATCGTCGGCCTGCCGCTGAGCGAGACGGCGGGGCTGTTGCAGGCGGCTGGCTATCCGCTGTGGAAGGCGTGGCCATGACAGAGCGCATCACCATCGCCCTCGATCATCTGGACGGCCGCGAGGCGGCGGCGCTGATGGTCGGCGGGCAGCTCGACGACCTGCTGATCGACGGCGACACGCCCCGCCCGGGTACGATCTATCGCGCCATCGCCGACCGGCCCGTCAAGGGGCAGGGCGGCATGTTCCTGCGCACGCCCGACGGCAATGCCTTCGTGCGGCAGGTCAAGGGTATCGCGCCGGGGCAGGCCCTGCTGGTGCAGGTGACGGGCCATGCCGAGCCGGGCAAGGCGATTCCCGTGACCGCGCGCGTGCTGTTCAAGAGCCGCTACGCGATCGTCACCCCCGAGGCGCCGGGGCACAACGTCTCGCGCGCGATTCGCGACGAGGAGAGGCGCGTTCGTCTCCACGAGATCGCGGCGGAAGCGATGGGCGCGAGCGGCATGGGGCTGATCCTGCGGTCGGCCTGCGCGGGGGCGGGCGATGACGAGATTTCCGCCGATATCGCGCAGATGCGCGAGGTGGCCGAGGCCGTGACCGGCGACGACGCCGGGCGCGGGCCGGAGAAGCTGCTCGACGGCGATGGTCCCCACGCGCGGGCTTGGCGCGACTGGCCGCTGCCCGACGCGCTGGAGCGCGCGCCGGGCTGTTTCGCGGAAAGCGGCGTGCTTGAGCGGATTGACGATCTGCGCGCGCCGGGCGTGTCCCTGCCCGGCGGCGCGAACGCCTGTATCGAGCCGACGCGCGCGCTGGTGGCGGTGGACGTCAACACCGGCCCCGACACCAGCCCCGCCGCCGGGCTCAAGGCCAATATCGCGCTGGCGCGCGCCTTGCCGCGGCAGCTTCGGCTGCGCGGTCTCGGCGGGCAGATCACGCTCGACCTCGCGCCGATGCCGAAAAGGGACCGCCGCGTGTTCGAGGATACGTTGCGCGCCGCGTTCCGCCGCGACGATGTCGAGACGGTGCTGGCCGGGTGGACGCCGCTGGGGCATTACGAGCTGCAGCGCCAGCGCGGGCGCCTGCCTCTGACGGAGGTGATGCGATGACCTGCCCGATCTGCGGCAAGGGCACGGTGGCGCGCTACCGTCCGTTCTGCTCGCGCCGCTGCGCGGATGTCGACCTGGGCAAGTGGTTCGCCGAAGGCTACCGCGTGCCGTCCTCGGATCCCGAAGAGATGGCCGAGGCGGCGGAAGCGGCGGAAAAAGAGGCACAAAAACCGCGCTGAGCCCGCGCAAACCCTCTGGACACCCCGCCCCCGCTCGCCTAAGACACGCCCACCCGGGGGCCAGTCCCTGACCCTCACCCGTGCCCGGGTAGCTCAGGGGTAGAGCAGTGGATTGAAAATCCTCGTGTCGGTGGTTCGATTCCGCCCCCGGGCACCAATTCTTCAGCTAACACATTGGTAACACTCCAGCTTTTAACTTGAGCTAGGAGCCGTAGACCATGTCGGAGACCATTTCGCGCCCATTCACCTTCGTCAAAGACGGGATTTTCTACTTCAGCCGCCGCATTCCGAACGAGCTGAAGTGTCATTACAGATCATCCCGGATCGCGTTTTCGTTGCGCACGAGGTCAGCCAGGATCGCTGAAGCCAGAGCTAGGAAGGCCGCCGATCAGCTCGATGAATATTGGTACCATCTGCGATGCCAGAACGCGAAACTGCCTGGAAAACACATGCTGCGCGGCGAGGGGTCTGCCTCGGCTCAACCTGTCGCTCTTGCGCCTGATGTATCTTCCGCATCTGTTCTGTTGTCAGAAGCCGTACGGATTTATCTGCACCAGAAGGGCAAGGGACGCCCGGTTACATTCCGCAGAGCTGCGGAGAGGTCCTGTGGCTACGTCATCGACGTCTGTGGTGACAAGAGCCTTGATGCTTACACCAAGGCTGATGCGAATGCGTTTCGAGATGCCTTGATCGCTCGTGGCCTCTCTGGCAGCAGCATCACAAGGGTCTTCGGCACCGTTCGTGCTGACCTGCCACTGAACTTTCATCCAGCCGGAACCGGAGCCCTTTGGGTTGATACGCCGATTGGCGCA